>CAZFIQ010000033.1:3028-9834 GCA_964519185.1 uncultured Patulibacter sp. | reverse complement strand
GAGCGGCTTCTCGGCGTTGCTCAAAACGCCGCACGACGCGCTCAAGGGAATCGACGGGAACCGACATGTCTGACCGCTACTTCAAGTTCGCCAACAGCTCGCTCGGGAAGCAGCTCGCCCCGAAGCTGGGCCTGCCGCAGCCGCCGGTGCTCAAGCGCTACCGCCCGGGCCAGCCGGTCGTCGACGGCGCCGTGCTGTTCGGCGCGGCGCCCGGCGGGCGGCTGACCGGTCCGGTGCTCGAGGTGCTCGCCGCCGTCGGCGCCGAGACCTGGGCCGCCGAGGACGACGCGCTGCGCGACGCCGCGGCCGACGCCGGCCTCAGCGCCAAGATCTTCACCCCCGACACCGCCGGCGACCAGCGGTTCCAGGCGCTGGTCTTCGACGCCACGGGGGTCGCCGACCCCGCCGGGTTGAAGGCGGTCTACGACTTCTTCCACGCGGTCGGCCGCAAGATCCGCGGCAACGGTCGCGTGCTCGTGCTCGGCACGCCGCCGGAGGCGCTCAAGGGCAGCGCGCGGGTCGCCCAGCGCGCGCTCGAGGGCTTCACCCGCTCGGTCGGCAAGGAGTACGGCGGCAAGGGCGTGACGTCGCAGCTGATCTACGTCGCCTCCGGGGTCGGTGCGGAGGGGCAGATCCAGTCGACGCTGCGGTTCTTCCTCTCGCCGAAGTCCGCGTTCGTCTCCGGGCAGGTCGTCCGGATCGGCGCCGCCCCGGCGAAGAAGCCCGCCGGCAAGGCCGCGGCCGACAAGGCGCCCGCGGAGGCCCCGGCGATCGACTGGGGCAAGCCGCTGGCCGGCAAGGTCGCCCTGGTGACCGGCGCGTCGCGCGGCATCGGCGAGGCGATCGCGGAGACGCTGGCCCGTGACGGCGCGCACGTCGTCGGCCTGGACATCGAGCCGCTGGCCGCCGACCTGCAGCGCGTCACCGACCGCCTGGGCGGATCGGCGATCACGATGGACGTGACCGCCGCCGACGCGCCGGCCGCGCTCGCCGCCCAGCTCAAGTCCGAGCACGGCGGGGTCGACATCGTCGTCCACAACGCCGGGATCACCCGCGACAAGCGGCTGGCCAACATGAAGCCGGAGATCTGGGACCAGGTGATCGCGGTCAACCTGATCGCGCCCGAGCAGATCACCCGCGAGCTGCTCAAGAAGAAGACGCTGAACGCCGGCGGCCGGGTGATCGGCGTCTCCTCGATCGCGGGCATCGCCGGCAACAACGGCCAGACCAACTACGGCACCTCCAAGGCGGGCGTGATCGGCCTGGTCGACGCGCTGCGCGACGAGTTGGCGGCGGCCGGGCACACGATCAACGCGGTCGCCCCGGGCTTCATCGAGACCCAGATGACCGCCGCGATCCCGTTCGGCATCCGCGAGGCCGGCCGGCGCCTGGCCAGCCTCGGCCAGGGCGGCCAGCCGGTCGACGTCGCCGAGACGATCGCCTGGTTCGCCAGCTCCGGGTCCGGGGCCGTCAACGGCAACGTCGTCCGCGTCTGCGGCCAGGCCCTGATCGGGGCCTGAGCCCACGGGCGGGTGCCGTCGAGCGCGTCGTACCCGCTCGACGACACCCACCCGACCGCTTCCCTCCCCCGACCTCCACGAGACCGCTTCCGATGACGACCACCCGCCGCCTCGACTCCCCGCCCAAGCCCGTCGGGCTCTACGCGCGCGCCGCGTTGCCGATGATCCCCGGCGCCGCGAAGCTGCCGTTCGTGGCCGGGTCGGCGACGACGATCCCCGACGTCGAGCTGACGGTCCCGCGGGTGCGGATCGACGCCGGCAAGCTCGACGGCTACCGCAAGGTCTGCGGGTTCCCGGCCGCCACGACGCTGCCGGTGACCTACCCGTTCGTGCTGGCGGTGCCGCTGCACATGGCGCTGATGACGGCGGGCGACTTCCCGTTCCCCGCGATCGGGCTGGTCCACGTGCGCAACCGGATCGTCCAGCACCGGCCGATCGACGCGGGGGAGCCGCTGTCGGTCGCGGTCCGCGCCGGCAACCTGCAGCCGCATCCGAAGGGGCGGACCTTCGAGCTGACCACCGAGTACCGGGTCGGGGACGAGCTGGTCTGGGAGGGTCTGGCGACGATCTTCCGGAGGGGCTCGTCGTCGGCCACCGCCCCGGCCGGCGACGGCGACGACGCTCCCGACCCGATCGACGCGGTCGAGGTCGATCCGACGGTGCCGTGGACGATTCCCGGGGACATCGGCCGCCGCTACGCGAAGGTCTCGGGCGACGTCAACCCGATCCACCTGCACCCGCTGTCGGCCAAGTTGCTGGGCTTCCCGCGGGCGATCGCGCACGGGATGTGGACCAAGGCCCACGCGCTGGCGTCGATCGACGGTCAGCTGCCCGACGCCTACGCGGTCGAGGTGCGGTTCCAGCGCCCGGTGCTGCTGCCGGCCAAGGCGGTCTTCGGCAACGCCAAGGCCGACGACGGCCGGATCGGCTTCGCCCTGCGCGACGCGGCCAAGGGCACCCCGCACCTGCGGGGCCTGGTGACGCCGAGCTGAGGCCGTCAGGGGATCAGGTTCTGGAGGATGTCGCCGATCCCGATCCCACCGCCGCCGGACAGCGCGCCGTCGAGCAGCGCGGAGAACGAGCGCGGGTCGGTGTCGTACTTCTCCTCGAAGCGCCGGGCCTGCTGCTCGTTGACGATCGCGAGCGTCAGCTCCTCGCGCGACGAGCCGAAGTTGCACGCCGCCCGGTCGAGCCCGCGCAGCGCGACGTCCTGGACCACGCCGCCGAGGCCACCGGTGCTCGGCAGGTCGCGCTTGACGCAGGGATCCGCGATCACCACCGGAGGCGGCGCGGCCGAGCGGACGGCCAGCACCTGGGCGCCAGCGACCACCAGCGCGCCGGCGCAGACCGCCCCGACGATCAGCGCTCCGCGCGCCGGACGGCTGCGGGCGACGCCCGCGCGGGCGTCGGCGCGTCCGACCGCGGCCGCCGTCGGGACCACCAGCAGGGTCGCCAGCAGCGCCAGCACGCCGGTGATCAGGAAGGCCGGGCGGAAGGCCTCGCCGACCGCGGCGACCAGCGTGTCGTCGGCGCGGTCGATCAGCCCCGCGTAGGTGGCGGCCTGCTCCTCGTCGTCGGAGAACCGTCCGGCCTCCCGGCGCAGCGACGCCTCGAGGCTCCCGCGCGCGTCCTCCGGGTCGAGCGACGAGAGGGCGGGGCGGATCGCCCCGAGCTTCTCCTGCGGGTCGAGTCGCGCGTCCAGCACGATCGCCGTGACCTCGAGCCGCACCGTGTCGACGGTCCGGTCCAGCTGGGTCGCGGTGATCGGGGCCAGGATCAGCAGCGCGACGGTGATCCCGGCGTGCCGCCAGGCCAGTAGGCCGGCGGCTTCGCGCGGGGTGCGCTCGGGCAGCAGCTCGCCGGCCAGCGCCGGCAGCGCCAGGCCCATCCCGACGCCGGCCAGCACCTGGGGCAGCAGGATCCAGCCGATCGCGTCGGTCGAGATCGTCGTCAGCGCCAGGATTCCGGCGGCGATCAGGCCCGATCCGGCGCAGGCGCGGACCCAGGCGTTGCCGGGGATCCGGTAGCCGGCGAAGGCGGCGAGCGGCAGGACCGAGACCGCCAGCGCGGCGGCCAGCGGCTGCATCGACCAGCCGGCGACGAGCAGCAGCACCAGCAGGAAGACCACCGCGGTCAGGGCCGCGGAGACCAGCGCCAGCGCGATCGCCGCCCGCAGCCGGTCCGCGCGCGAGGGCAGGCCGGGCGACGACGCGGCCCCGCGCTCGGGGGCGGTCCGGGGAGCGACCACGGGCCGCGCGGGCGGGGCGACCGGCGGGATCGGGACCGGATGGCTCTCGGTCGACGCCGGATCGGCGGGCGCGCGGACACGGCCGTCCGGGGCCCGTCCGGCGGGTTCGGCCGCGGGTCGCGGCGCGTCGGCGGGCGGGCCTGCGGGCGGCCGCGCCCCGAGCGGCAGCAGCGCCGCCACGCCCGCCAGCGCGGCGATCGGCGCCTGCGCCAGGAAGATCGCCCGCCAGTCGAACAGCTCGGTCAGCGCCCCGCCGAGCGCCGGACCGATCGCCGTGCCGAAGATCGCCCCCAGGACCCACAGCCGGGACGAACGCCAGGCCGCCGCGGGGGTGACCGAGCCGTCGGCCTGGCGCGGGCTGTCGTGCAGCAGCGAGTAGGCCCCGATCAGCGCCGCCCCGGCGCCGATCGCCTGGACCGCGCGGGCCGCCAGCAGGACCGGCATCGTGTCGGCCACGCCGCAGGCGACGGACGCCGCGGCGAACAGCAGCATGCCGCCCGATCCGAGCGCCCGGTTGCCGATCCGGCTCCGCAACGGCAGGGCCGCGAGCACCGCCACCGCCAGCACGATCGTGTAGATCCCGATCACCGCGGCGACGCCCTCGACGGTCGTGTCCAGCTGGTTGAGGACCTCGGGCAGCGCCAGCGTGACGATCGACGCATCGGCGAGCGCGAGCGCGACCCCGAGCGCCAGCAGGACGCGGGCGGTGGACGCGCTGACGGGGCGACGTGGACGGGACATCGCCCCATCTTGACGGGCGCGTAGGCGGCGGTGCGCACTCGAACCCGCGGGGCCTCGCGGGCGGCCCGCCGATCGGGTCGGCGGGCGGGCGGCGGTATGCTCGCCGCCTGCCACCGAGCGACCGACAACCCGACGGGACGGTCCCCCGCTGGCCGCGCGTGACGGACCTCGACCACGTCGATCCGCGGCCGGTCGACGACCCGTCGATCGTGCCGCCGCTGGTGGTCCCGTTCGGCGATCCGCCGGCGCTGCGACGGACGATCGGCTCGGCGGTGCTGGGCGGGGGGCTGGGGCACGCGCGGTCGTGGCTCTGCGCGACGGTCGGCAGCGACTACGCTCGCACCGATCCGGCGGTCGACCTGCTCGAACGGGCGCGCGCGGCGGGTGCGCCGCAGCCGGTCGTCGGGATGCTGACCGCGGTCGACGTGCGCCAGGTCCAGCGCCGAGTCGTCGGCGCGGCCACGGTGCACGCCACCGTCGGCGTCGGATGCGGGATCGCCGCGGCCGGCGACCGCCGGCCGGACTGGGCGCCGGTCGGCACGATCAACCTGCTGATCGAGCTGGAGGCCGCGCTCGACGACGCGGCGCTGGTCGGCGCGATGCAGACGGTCGTGGAGGCCAAGGTCCAGGCGCTGGCCGACGCGCGGGTCCCGGCCCGCAACGGCACGGGGTGGGCGACGGGCACGCCGACCGACGCGGTCTGCATCGCGGTGCCGACCGGCGGCGGGATCCCGTTCGCGGGGACCGCCACCGCGATCGGCGGCGACGTCGCGCAGGCGGTGTACTCGGCGGTGCTCGACGGGGCCCGGATCGACCGCGAGCAGCGCGACGTCGCGCTGTCCGCACTCGGGTACCGCTGACGATCGCCGCAACGCGCGGTTCAACCGGCGAGCGTACTGCGTAGCACTGCTATGGTCACGGGTCCACGGCCCCGCCCTGGCGCTCCGCGCACGGGCCGTCCCCCCTGATGTGGCGTCCCCGCTCATCGACCTCCTCGTCCGCCGGTCCGTTCCGGGGCTTCGTGCTGGCCCTGCTCGCGGGTGCGCTGATCGTCCCCGCGGGCGCGAGCGCGATGACCGGCGGCAACCTGGTCGTCAACGGCGACGGCGAGGCGCCGGTCGGCAGCGAGTGGACGGCGGTCGCGGGCGGGCTGACGCGGCTCGCCCACGGCACGTCGAGCACCCCGCCGTTGCCCAACAGCGAGGTCCTGCTGGACGGCCCGGGGAACCCGCCGACCCCCTTCCCGGGCGGCGCCTACTTCCTGCACCCCTCCGGGTCGGAGGTGATCACCCGCAACGAGCAGCTGATCACGCTCACCGCCGCCGACGTCGCGGCCGTCGCCACGGGCACGGTGCAGGCTCGGTTCTCGGCCTACATCGGTGGCTGGGCGGCGCAGAACGACAACATCTCCGCGACCGCGCGCTGGCGCGACGGATCCGATGCGGTGGTCCTCTCCCAGCCGCTGGCCGCGGTCCTCGCCGCGGACCGGGGCAGTCAGAGCGTGTTCCTCTTCCGCAACGCGCAGGACCCGGTTCCCGCCGCCGCGCGCTCCGTGACGATCGAGCTCGACGGCCAGCGGGTCGACGGCTCGCGCCACGACGGGTACATCGACAACATCGACCTGCGCCTGATCGGGATCCCGCAGGTGGAGAAGGCGTTCGCCAGCGACGTCGCGACGGTCGGCCGGTCGTTCCCGATCACCTACACGGTGCGCAACTCGGAGGACCTCGAGGCCAAGTCGCCGTGGTCGTTCAGCGACACGCTGCCGGACGGCGTGCGGGTGGCGTCGCCGTCGCGGGCGACGACGACCTGCCCGGGCGCGCGGATCGTCGTCAGCGAGCGGCGGATCGCCGTGGCCGGCGCGGTGACCTCCGGGCAGGACGCCTGCCGCGCGACGGTTCACGTCGAGGCGACCGCGGCCGGCCGCTACGTCACCGGCTCGGAGCAGCTCGAGGAGGTCGTCGCGCTGCGGATCTCCGACCACGTGTCGAGCGCGATCACGGTCGCGCCCGCCGGGGACTCCGGAACGCCTCCGGCCCCGCCGGTCGGGCCCGGGACCGGCGCGCTGCCGCCGATCGTGGTTCCGCCGTTCGTGCCGAACGAGCCGCCGGCGCCGCCACCCGTCGTCCCGCCGGTCAAGCCGGCGTTCGTCCGGCCGGCGCTGCGGGCCACGCTCCAGGCGCCGAGACGCTCCCAGCGGGTCGGCGATCGCCTGACGTTGCGGCTGCGCGCCTCCAACCCGACGGAGACGCCGGCGTCCCGGGTGCGCGCCTGCGTGACGCTGCCCCGGGGGCTGC
>CAZFIQ010000033.1:0-3018 GCA_964519185.1 uncultured Patulibacter sp. | reverse complement strand
GACCGGCGCCGGCGAGCGCGCGGCGCGCAATCGGTCGAGCACCCGTCCCTGCTGGAGCGTCGGCCGGCTCGATGCTCGCGAGAGCTGGGCGGTCGAGCTGCGGGTCCGCGTGACCGGCGACGACGACCAGCGGGTCCGGGCGACGGTGACGAGCCCGGCCGCCGTCGCCACCGCGAGCTCCCGCGCCACGGTGCGGGTGGCGGACGGCGAGGGTACGTCGCGGACGCGGCGGTCGTAGTGCAACCACGAACTTGCGCCGTGGGCGCGCGGTCGGGAGATACTGGAACGATGCTGGACGCCACGAGCGACGCCCTCGATCGGACCCGCGGGACGCGGTCACCGGTCCGCGCGCTCACGCGCTGGCTGCTCGTGGCGCTGCTGGTCGCGGCGGCCGGATCGCTGCTGGCGGCCCGCGACGGCGCCGCGGCGACCTACACCGTCTGGTCCTGCCGGGCGCTGGACGGCACGCCGCTGACGACGGAGGCGTGGCAGGGCAGCGGGAGCGCGGGCACCCGCTCCGACGACTGCGCGACCGGGGGCGCCCTGCGCGCCGAGCTCGATCAGACCGACACCGGGGCCGGCGACGTGGGCGGCTGGCAGCTCGCCGCGCCCGCGGGCACCACGATCGAGCGCTACCGGCTGTGGCGGGCGGCGCTGGTGCCGGCGACGAGCACCGCCTTCGCCGCCGGGACGGCCGGGGCGTCCGGCCTGGGTGGGACCAGCTTCAACGACGGCTGCCTGCTCAGCGACGGGGTCTGGCCCTGCGACTACGGCTCGTTGATCGATCCCGACGACCCGGGCAACGTGGTCGACAGCGGCAGCGGCAGCTTCGGCGGGGTCACGATCGGCGTGCGCTGCGTGCTGGCCTGCGCGGCGTCGGCCGATCCCGCCGCCTCGGTCGCGCTCTACCGCAGCGCCGTCGAGCTGTCCGACACCACGCCGCCGGTCGTCGGGCTGCCCGCCGGCAGCCTCTTCGAGCCGGGCGCGATCGCCGGTCGGCACAGCCTGGTGGTGCCCGTCGCCGACCTCGGCGGTGGCGTGGCCCGGACCGACCTGCTGGTCGACGGCGCGCTGGTCCAGAGCACGCCGACCGCCGGTACCTGCGTCGAGCCGTACACCGACACGGTGCCCTGCGCGCGTCAGGTCGACCGCGGATTCGTCGTCGACACCGCTCCTCTGGCGGCCGGCTGGCACAGCCTGGTGGTGCGCGCGGTCGACGCCGCGGGCAACGCGACCGACGGCGCGGCCGTGCCGTTCCTCGTGACCCACCCGGTCCCGCCGCCGCCGTACGAGCCGCCGGTCGTGGTCCCGCAGCGCGCGCTGCGCCTGCAGCTCACGGGCCGGGCGGCGCTGCCGCGGACGGACTGGCGGCTGGGCACGGCGCGCTGGGCCGACGACGGCGCGGTCGCCGCCGGCGTGCCGCTCGACGTCTTCGCCGGACCGATCGGCGCCGCCGCCGACGAGCTGGAGTGGCTGACCCGGATCTCGACGGACGCGGAGGGACGCTTCGTCCTGCCCCGCTCGTCGTCGTCGCGGATGCTGCGGGTGCAGCCGGCGGACGCGTCGCAGGTCGCGACGCCGGCCGACGTCCAGCTGGTGGCGCCGCTGCGGGTCCGGCTGCGCAAGCCGGCGCGTGCGGTCCGCAACGGCAGCGCAACGACCCTGCGCGGCACGATCAGCGGGGCCGGCGCGGCGGTCGAGGGGATGCCGGTCCAGATCCAGGCGGTCGTCAACGGCAAGTGGTCGACGATCGACGTGGTCGAGGCGTCCCGTTCGGGGGCGATCCGCTGGAACTACACCTTCCGCCGGACCCTGCGCACGTCCGAGTACCGCTTCCGCCTGGTCGTCCGCTCCCAGCGCTCGCTGCCGTGGAAGACGACGGCCAGCCCGCGCCAGATCGTGCGGGTGGTTCCCCGCTCCGCACGGCGATGAGCACCGAGCAGCGGGATCGGCCGCCTCCGCCCGGTTCCGGGCGCCGGGCCGCGGTGCGTGCCCGCAAGACGCTCGAGCAGGACTACGAGCGGCTGCACCAGACCACCCTCAACGCGCTCACGGCGAAGCTGCGCGGGCAGGGCGTGCACTTCGATCGGGCGGACCTGGACGCCTTCTACAACCAGGCGTGGCACGCGCTCTACGCCAAGCTGGCCGAGGGTGAGACGGTCGAGAGCACCGGGGCGTTCCTGACGCAGGTCGCCTACTTCCGGGCGATCGACGAGTACCGCAAGCTGCACCCCTCCAAGCGGGCCGAGGTCGAGGACGCGGCGGAGCTGGGGAGCCTGGAGGTCGACGTCGACGCCCAGCTGGACGACGCGCAGCAGCTGCGCGAGTTCCTCGAGGGCCTGAAGTCGCGGCTGGACGACCGCGAGGCCCAGGCCGCGGCCCTCTGCTACGTCCACGGCTACACCCGTCCGGAGGCGGCGAAGTTCATCGGGGTCTCTCCGTCGCGGATGGAGAAGCTGATGGACAAGGTCTCGAAGGTCGTGCGCTCGCTGACCGCCGAGATCGGAGCCGGGGCCTGGTGCGAGAGCCAGAAGTCGCTGATGACGGCCTACGCGGTCAACGTGCTGGATCCGGAGGGCGAGCGCTACAAGCTGGCCGTCGTCCACCTCAACGACTGCTCGGGCTGCCGCGCCTACGTCCGCCGCCTGCGGGGCATCGCCGGCGTCGTGCCGCCGATCCTGCTGCCGTTCGGCCTGCTCGGCATCCCGGCGGCCGCGGTGGTCGGGCAGGCGGCGACCGACGGCGCGACCGTCGCCACGGCGGGCGGCTCCGGTGGGTCGGGTGCGTCCGGAGCGGCGGGCGGCTCCGGGGCGCCGCCCTCGTCCGGTCCCCCCAAGTCGGCGCTGATCGCCGCGGGGGCGACGGGCGTCGTGGTGGTGGCGGTGGCCGCCGCGCTGGCGTTGAGCGGGGGCGACGACGACCCGACCCCGGCGGCGGTCTCGACCGCCACCAGCGCGGCCAGCCCCGCGGCGGGGGGCGCGGCGGGGGCCGGCTCCGGCAGCGGTGGCGGTGGCGGTG
>CAZFIQ010000032.1:0-19754 GCA_964519185.1 uncultured Patulibacter sp. | reverse complement strand
GGCGGATCGTCGGGTGGGTCCGCGGCCGCCGTCGCGGCGGGCATGCTGCCGGTCGCCCACGGCAACGACGGCGGCGGATCGATCCGGATCCCCGCCGCGTGCTGCGGCCTGGTCGGGCTCAAGCCGCAGCGCGGGCGGGTCTCGCTGGCGCCCGACCTGGGCCAGCACCTGCTGGTCGCCGACGGGATGCTGACGCGGACGGTCGCCGACGCCGCCGCCACGCTCGACGTGCTGGCCGGCCCCGAGCCGGGCGACGCGTCGTGGGCGCCGCCGCCCGCGGAGCCGTTCGCTCGGGCCGCGGCCGCCGCGGCCGCCGGCGCGCTGCCGCGGCTGCGGGTCGCGCTGACCCTCGATCCGGCGTTCGACGGCACGCCCTCTCCGGCCGACGTCGCGGTCGTCCGCGCCGCTGCGGACGTGCTGGCGGCCGCCGGCCACGCGGTCCAGGAGATCGCCGCCCCGTGGCGTCGAGAGGGCCTGCTGGAGCTGTTCGCCGGGGCGTTCGTGCCCGCGATCGGGGCGTCGATCGCGGCGGCCGAGCGGCGGCGCGGACGGGCCTGCACCGCGGACGACGTCGAGGCGCTGTCGTGGATGGTCCACCGGCAGGCGCAGGCCCCGCGGGCCGTCGACCACATGCTGGCCGAGGCCGGCCTGCAGGCGTTCGCCCGCGACGTGATCACCGCGACCGCCGCCTACGACGTGGTGCTGACGCCGGCGCTGGCCGAGGCCCCACCGCGGATCGCGGAGATCGACCCCGACGGTCCGGACCCGCAGGCGACGTTCGCGCGGGGCGGCCGGTTCAACCCGTTCCTGGCGGTCAGCAACATCACCGGGTCTCCGGCGATCAGCCTGCCGCTCGGCGCGCGGCCGCCCGGAGACGCCGCGGCCGGGATGCCGGTCGGGGTCCAGCTGATCGGCCGGCCGGCCGACGAGGGCACGCTGCTGGCGCTCTCGGCCGAGCTCGAGGTGCTGATGCCGTGGGCCGACCGGATCGCGCCGATGGCGGGCGAGGCCGGCTGAGTCGCCGCCGGCGCGGGTCAGGCGCTCAACGCCTCCATCATCGAGTGGGCGGTCACCCCGAGCGCCTCCAGGTCGGCGGTGCCGCGGGTGCCGGCGGTGTCGCAGGCGAGGATCGCCAGCTCGTCGCGGTTGGCCGCACCCGGCCGCTCGAGCGCGGCGGCGGCGACGTTCAGCCACGGCATCGGCAGGCCGACCGTCGGCCGCGGACGGGCGACGACGGCCTGCAGCGCGGGCAGCAGGTCGCGGGTGACGTAGACGTCCGGCCCGGCCAGCTCGTAGCGGGCGGGGGCGTCGACCGGCGGCGGATCGCCCTCGGCGATCGCGACCAGGGCGTCGGCGACGTCCCGGACGGAGACCGGGCGCGAGCGCCCGACGGCGCGCACCGGTACCGGGGCCAGCGGCAGCATCGCGAGCGCCTGCGCCCAGGCGGCCCAGCGTTGGCCGCGGGCCAGGATCAGCGACGGCCGGACGACGCTGACCGGCATCCCGCCGGAGCGTCCGGCGCCGAGCACGACCTGCTCGGTCGCCGCCTTGGCGCGCAGGAAGCGGGCCGACGCGGCCTCGCCCGCGCCGAGCGCGGAGACGGCGACGAAGTGCTCGACCCCGGCCTGCGCGGCCGCGTCGGCGAGCCGCCAGCTGGCCGTGACGTTCAGCTCCTCCAGGTTCGCCGTCGGCTGGTCGTGGAGCGGGCCGGCCAGGTGGAGCACCGTGTCGACGCCGCGCAGCACCCCACCCGGCAGGCGGTCGTCGTTGAGGTTCCACAGCGCCAGCTGGACATCGACCCGGCGAGTCCCCAGCCGCGCGGGGTTGCGGACGAGGCAGCGCACCTGGTGGCCGCGTTGCAGCAGCCGGTCGAGCACGCGCCGCCCGGTCGCTCCGGTCGCTCCGGTGAGCAGGATCATGTCGTGCAGCCTACGGCCCCGGGCGGTTGCGGCGCGCCCCGTCGCCAGCGACGCGACCCCGGGTACGATCGGGCCCCGCGTTGCCGCCGGGGGACGCGCTCGCGCCCGCAGCGACGGCGCGAGCCGCTACAGCTCGACCTCGCGCAGCTTGCCGGTCTCGACCTCGAAGATGAACCCGCGGACCAGCTGCTTGCTCGGCAGGAACGGGCTGGCGAGCACGCGCCGCATCGACTGCCGCAGGTCCGCCTCCAGGTCGCTGAACGACTCCGGCGACCACGGCGGCTTGTAGCCGGTCTCGGCGAGCAGCTCGTCGCGCAGCTCGTCGTCCGAGTAGGTCAGCTGTCCGCAGCCGGTGTGGTGGACGAGCAAGATCTCGTTGGTCCCGAGCTTGCGCTGCGAGATCGCCAGCGAGCGGATCACGTCGTCGGTCACCACGCCACCCGCGTTGCGGATCAGGTGGGCGTCGCCGATGTCCAGCCCGAACAGCCCGAACAGGTCCAGGCGGGCGTCCATGCAGGTCACGACGGTGACCTTGCGGCGCGGCTTGGGCGTGTCGTACGGGGTGTACTTCTCGGCGAACCGCTCCGCGTGGCGGACCAGGTCCGGGGTCTGGGGCGCGCTGAAGTCGTCGGTCATGGGTCGTGGTCCACGGTCGAGGGGGACGGGCCGCGTGATCCTATGCGTTCGCCGTCCGCGCCCCGCCGCCGCGGGGCCGCGGACCCCCGTGTCGGGTGGCCCAGCGGATCAGCGGGCGTGGTCGCGACCGCAGCCGGTCTCCAGGGAGCGCGGTGACGCCGTGGGTGTCGCTGCTCCGGTACGGCGGGCTCGCGCGGCGCGGTGGGCGAGCGCGGTCACGTCCGGCGGACCTCCCGGAGTCCGCGGTCCGGGGTCCAGATCCGGATCACGATCCCGTCGCCGGTCTCGTTCATCCCGACGGTCGAGACCTCGCGCAGATCGAGCCGGAAGAGGTGGGAAGGGCCTTCGGGCGCGCCGCCGATGCCGTTGATCCGAGCGACCAGCTCCTGGTCGTGCTGTTCCTCGGCGATGCCGGCCAGCTTGGCGTCGCCGGGCCACTCCGGCGGATCGTCCGACCCGCTGTGCAGCGCGAACCGCGGATCGCGTCGCAGGTCGCGCGCCTTCAGGGCCCCGGGCATCGACCCGATCCACAGCTCGCCCTCGATGATCTGGCTCTCGGTCCCGGAGATCCGTGGGGCTCCGTCGCGGCGGATCGTCGCGAGCGTCTTGTGGGTGTGCGCGTCCAGCCGCTGCCGGACCTCGGCGGCCAGCTCGGGGACGGCAGTTTCGAACGTCGACCAGTTCGGCATGCCGTCACCCTGACGCGCCCCGCGCCGCGCATCCAGCGACACGTCGAACACGATCAATCGCGGGGTCCCTGCGACGATGAACCCGTGGAGGACCGTCTGCGGGAACTGCTCGATCTGGTGATCGCGTCGCTCGACGCGCCCGGGACGGACGGGCGGGCGTTGGCCGACCGCGCGAGCTTCTCGCGCGATCACCTCGACCGGATCGTCGCGGCGGCGACCGGCGAGTCCCCGGTCGCGATGCGGCGGAGGCTGCTGCTGGAACGCGCCGCCTGGCAGCTGCGGACGGGCCAGGCGACGGCCGCGCAGGCCGCGGCGTCCGCGGACTTCGGATCACCGGAGGCGTTCTCCCGCGCGTTCTCGCGGGCCTTCGGGGTCACGCCGGGGCGGTTCCGCGACGACGACCGGGCCGACCGGATCGAGGCCCCGAACGGGGTGCACTTCCATCCGCCCGCGGGGCTGGTCGTGCCGGCCCCCGGGGTTGCGACGCCCGGTACGGGCCACGACCTGACCGAGCGCCTGGTGCTGCACCACCTGGAGCGCAGCGGTGCGCTGCTCGCGGCGGCCGAGGGGCTGTCGACGGACGACCTCGAGCGTCCGCTGCGGCCGGGGTTCGTCGCGGTCTGGTTCGAGGGCGAGGAGCCGAGCGCGGGGCTGATGGCGGAGCGGCTGGTGCGGACGCTCGAGGTCTGGACCGCCGCGATCGTCGGCGAGGCGTCGCCGGACGGTCGGGCGAGCGAGGAGCCGCTCGCCACCGACGTGTCGGTCGACACCGCACCCTCCGCGGTGCGAGCCGACGACGCCGTGTCGCCGCTGGCGGCCCGTACGGACGTCGCGGAGCTGCGGCGTCGGCTCGCCCGGGTCGCGCCGCGGTTCGCCCGCGTGGCCCGGTCGATCCGCGACCGCGGGGCCTGGGACGACGCCTTCGTCGACGCGCTCTGCGCGCCGCCGCAGAGCTTCACCTACGGCGGCGTGCTGGCCCACGTGATCAGCTACGGGGCGATCCGCCGCGAGATGCTCGCGTCGGTCCTGGCCGAGCTGGGCGCGATCGCGCCCAGCGGGCCGGGGGCGCCGGACGACGCCGATCCGATCCTCTGGGAGCAGCGGCGCCGGTGGGCGCGGAGGCGGGGCGACTGACGGCGCCGCGAAGCTCCGCGGCGCCGCGGAGACCGGCGCGCGGAGGGAGCTGCTCGCCGGTTAGGCCATCGGCAGCGACGCGCCCTTGGGCGCGTGCTGGGCGACCGGCAGCTCGGGCAGCTCGTCGAGGATCGCCGGCAGTTGCGGCTCGACCGCGATCAGGCCGCGCGCGACCTGGCGGACCGCCTGCGCCGCCAGGTCGTCGGGGTTCTCGGAGACGATCGGCACGCCCGCGTCGGCCTGCTCGCGCAGCGGCATCGTCAGCGGCACCTTGCCGAACAGCGGGACGTCCAGCTCGTCGGCCAGCTCCTGACCGCCGCCCTCGCCGAAGATCGCGTAGCGCTCGCCGCTCGGGGTGGTGAAGCCGGACATGTTCTCGACCACGCCGAGCACGTCGAGCGAGACCTTGGTGGCCATCTCCGCCGAGCGCTTGGCGACCTTCTGGGCCGCCGGCTGCGGGGTCGTGACGAGCAGGAACCGCGCCTGCGGCAGCAGCTGGGCGAGCGTCATCGAGACGTCGCCGGTGCCGGGCGGCAGGTCGATCAGCAGGTAGTCGAGGTCGCCCCAGTCGACGTCCTCGAGGAACTGGTTGAGCGCCTTGTGGAGCATCGGACCGCGCCAGACGACGGCGCTGTCCTCCGGCACGAAGAACCCGATCGACATGATCTTCACGCCCTGCGCCTCGAGCGGCAGGATCTTGCGCGCGGGCGAGACCGGCGGGCGGTCGGAGCCCAGGCCGAACATCCGCGGGATCGAGTAGCCCCAGACGTCGGCGTCGAGCACGCCGACCGTCTTGCCCTCGGCGGCCAGCGCGGCGGCGAGGTTGACCGTCAGGCTGGACTTGCCGACGCCGCCCTTGCCCGAGCCGACGCAGATCACGTTGCGGATCGCCGCGATTCCGGCCTTGTCGCCGGTCGGTACGGCGGCGATCCCGAGCTTCTGCTGGAGCGCGGCCTTCTCCTCCGGCGACAGCACGTCGAACTCGACGCCGCACTCGTCGACGCCCAGCTCGCGGAGCGCCTTGCGGACCGCCACGACGAAGTGGTTGCGCAGCGGGCAGCCGTTGGTCGTCAGCGAGATCATCACGTCGACGCGGTCCGCGCCGATCGTGATCTCGCGCACCATCCCGAGCTCGACGACGTCCTTGCGGAGCTCGGGATCGATCACCGACTTCAGGGCTTCGAGGATCTCGTCGCGCGTAGGCATACAGCGATTGTGACAGGCCGGCGTCCGCGGCCCGGTGCCCGTGGGGACGGACGATCCGTCGGCTCCCGGAGCCGAGCGGACGCCGGATGGCCGGACCGTGACCGGCGACCGCGCCGCGCGAGCGGACGCGGCCGCCGGGGGATTAGACCAGCGCCAGGACGCGCTCGCGCGCGTCGCCGGCGGCCGTCGCGACCCGCGCCTGAGCCTGGCCGACGCGCGTCGACAGCTCGCTGCGCAGCGCCGAGGGATCCGGCAGGCGGCGCAGCTGGGCCTCGGCGTCCGCGCGGCGCTCGCGCAGCTCGTCCTCGATCATCGCGCGGCGGCCGCGCAGCTCGCCCTCGAGCTGCGTGCGGCGGCCCTGGACCTGGTCCTGGATCTGGGTGCGGCGGCCCTGGAGCTCCTCCTGGGCCCGCTTGGCGTCGCGCCCGAGGTCCTCGCGGGCCTGCGCGCCGCGCCGCTCGAAGGCCTGCAGCTGGGTGGCGGCGCGGTCGCGCTGCGTCTGGAACCGGTCGGTCAGCTGGCTGCGCCGCTCGGTGACCCGGCTGCGGACCGCGTCGCGCTGGGCGACCAGCTGCGCGCCCGCGGCGTCGCGCGCCTCGAGCACCGCGCCGACCTGGATCAGCAGGGCCTTCTCGGCGACCGTCTGGGCCAGGTCGCGGGTCTGCGTGACCTGCTGGACGGCGGCCTGGCGGGCCTGCTCCGCGCTCTGCTGGGCGGCCGAGCGGACGGTCGCGACCTGCTGCTGGGCGTCCGAGACGTTTCGCGGCGTCAGCTCGCGGGCGCGGGCGGCGACGTCGCCGGCGATCCGGGTGGCCGTGGCGACGCGTGCGCTCGCGATCGTCGACAGCGACGGCGCGCTCGGGCGCGCCTCGGCCGGCGTCGCCTTCGGCGTGGTCGTGGCCCGGGCGGTCGCCCGGCCGGAAGCGGCGGTCGGGCGCTTCGCCGACGCGGCCTTCTTCGGCGTGGCCTTGCGGGTGGTCGTCTTGGCGGCCGGCTTGCTGGTGGTGCCCTTGGCCGTCGTCTTCCGGGCGGCGGTCGTGGCCTTCTTCGCGGCGGCCGGCTTCTTCGCGGCGGCCGTGGCCTTCGTCGCGCCGGACGCCTTGGTGGTGGCCTTGCGGGCGGGGGGCGACTTGGCGGCGCCGACGGACGAGGTCTTGCCGGCGGCGGTGGCCTTCGGCGCGGCCTTGCGGGCGGTCGCCGAGGTGGTCGTGGCGGCGGTCTTGCTCGTGGTGGCCTTGGCCGTCGCCGGCTTGCGGGCGGCGCTCGGGGCCGTCTTGGCGGCGGGGCCGGGCTTCGGGGTGGCGGGCACGTTGGCGGCGGGCGTCGCCGGGGCGGTCTCGGCGGCCGTCTTGGCGGCGGCAGCCGCCGGGGTGGAACCGGTCTGGGGCGTGTCGGGCGTGTCGGCCATGGGGTGCTCCGGGAGTGGGATGGGGCTCGCGGCCGGGACGGCCGCCGGGCGGACGTTTCGGGACGGCGAACGAAGGAACTTACTTCTAAGTTCCACCCGAATGTATCGTCGAACACCTGTTCTTACAAGCGGAACGCGGACGGGTTACGCAGGCGGGGGCGTCGTGTGTCGCACGTCACGGATCGTGGAGGAGCCGCAGGCGCGGCATCCGCTGAGCAATACCGCGCGTGACCCGTAGCCCTGCGCTGCACGCCCCGCGGCCGCTCAGCGAGTGTCTCGGCACCCGCGCCGCGGGCTGCAAGCCCCGCGACCGCGCAGCGTGCCAATCGCCCACCGCGCGTTGCGCTGCAGACCCCGGCCGCTCAGCTTGCGATCCGCCGGCCGAGCCTCACGCTGCACGCTTCGCTGCCGCGCAGCGTCCGGCCCGCCCACCGCGCCGCCGGCTGGGTACTTTGCGGTTCTGCAGCGCGCGGCCTGTCCGTTGCGCCGCCGGCTGCACGCCGCGCGGCTCTGCAGCGCGCGGCTCGCTCGCCCGCGCCGGCAGTCCCTACACGTGCGGCAGCGTCGCCACGCGGGCCAGGCCGGCGCGGGTGCGGGCGGCGACCACGGGCTCGCGGGGGAGCAGGTCCAGCGGGGAGTCGAGCGGGTCGTCGAGGTTGCCGAACGACACGACCCCGCCCGACTCGCGGACGATCAGCTGGCCGGCGGCCGCGTCGACCGCGCGGCAGCGCCAGAGCGACGCCATCGCGTCGACCCGGCCCGCCGCGACCTGGCAGAGCGCCAGCGCGATCGCGCCGGTCGCCCGCAACCGGTGGACGTGCTCCAGCAGCGCCTCGCCCGACGCCAGCACGTGGCGCGGGTGGGCCGACTCGATCGCCACCAGCTCCAACGTGCCCTGCTCGGTCAGGCGCTCCTCCGCCGGTGCGACGAACGGCGCGCCGTTCCGGAGCGCACCCTCGCCGCGGATCGCGGTCCAGCGCTCGTCCAGGCCCAGGTCGGCGACCAGCCCGCAGACGACGTCGGCCATCGTCCCGTCGGCGACGACGTTCGGCCCGACCGCCAGCGCGATCGAGACCGCGTGCGACGGCATCCCGCGCTTGGCGTTCATCGAGCCGTCGATCGGGTCGATCACCACCAGCACGTCGCGCGACCCGTAGTCGACGCTTCCGCGCTCCTCCGACAGCGCCGTGAAGCGCGCACCGTCGGCGTGCAGCCGGTCGAGCTCGGCGAAGATCAGCGCCTCGGCGCCGGCGTCGAGGGCCAGCGTGCGATCGCCGCCCTCGCCCCGGTCGCCGGTCTCCCGCAGCCGGACCTCCGGCGACGTCAGCGTCGCCAGGTACGCGCGGACCTCGTCCGTCGCCCGGTTGAACGCCGCGATCCAGGTCGCGGGTTCGGGCAGCGGAGCGGAAGTCATCGGCTTCCTACACTATCGCCACGTGCTGGATCCCCTCGATGGCCTCTCCGGAGCGCAGGTCCGCGCCGCCACCCACGGCGGCCCCGACGGCGCGCGCCCGGCGGGCGACGCCGACGGGACCGACTCGGCGCCGCCGCTGCTGATCGTCGGTTCCGCCGGCACCGGCAAGAGCGAGGCACTCGCGGCCCGGGCGGCCTGGCTGGTCTCGTCGGCGGGCGTCGATCCGTCGCGAATCGGGGTGCTGGTGGCCAACCCGGCCGGAGTCGCCCGCACGCGCCAGCGGCTGGAGGTCCGACTGGGCTCGCCGGCGGTCGACGTGGTGGTCACCACGCTCGCCGACCTCTGCCACCGGATGGTGCGGGACGTGGCGGGCGACGCGGGCGTCGACCCGTTCGTCGTGCCGGCGACCCGCACCGAGCGCGTCGCGTTGCTGCTGGAACACCGCGAGGCGCTGGCGCTGCGGCACCACGACGGCGGGCCCGGCAGCCGCGGGCACGTCGCGCTGCTGGCCGGCGCGGTCGCCCGGATCGATCGGCTGAAGGAGTCGCTGGTCGACGCCGCCACGCTCCGGGCGTGGGCCGAGGGGCTGCCCGACGGCGATCCGCGGGCGGCCCGCGAGCGCGAGTTCGCGGCGCTGATGCGGCTGCACGACCGGGTGCTGCGGGCGCGCGGGCTGATCGACCACGGCGACCTGATGCTGCGGTTGGGGACGGCGCTTGACGCGGCCCGCGGCGACCAGGCCGGTGCGGGCGACGAGCGACCTCCCGCGATCCGCCGGGTCGCCGGTGCGCTCCGGCACCTGCTGGTCGACGACGTCCAGGACCTGCCGACCGCCGGCATGCGCGTGCTCGACGGGCTGACCGCGGCGGGCATCCAGCTGACCGCGGCCGGGGACGACGACCAGGCGATCCGCCGGGTCCGGGCCGCCGGATCCCGCAACCTGCGCAGCCTCGGCGAGACCCACGGCGACCTGGAGACGATCGTCCTGGAGCGCTCCTGGCGGGCGCCGGAGCAGGTGATGCGCGCGGCCGAGGCGGTGGTCGAGCCGGTCGCCGACCGCCTGGAGCACCGCTGGCACGCGCCGAGCGGCGGGGGGATGCGGTTCTGGCGGGCGACGACCGAGCGGGCGCAAGCGCAGGCGGCGGCCAACGAGGTCGAGCGGTTGGTCCGCGACGGCGCCCGGCCGGAGCGGATCGCGGTCCTCGTCGGGTCGGTCCAGCGTGAGGGCGGGCCGGTCGTGGCGGCGCTCGAGGAGCGGGCGTTGCCGTGCCGGCTCGGCGGCGCCGGGGCGTTCCTCGAGCGGATGGAGGTCCGCGACGTGCTCGCCTGGCTGCGGCTGCTGGTCGACCCGTCCGACGCGCCGGCGGTCAGCCGGGCGCTCGCGCGTCCGCCCGTGGAGCTGCGCCCCGCGGACCTCGCGCGGTGCCTCCAGCTGGCCCGCCGCCGCCGGACCGATCTGGTCGGCGCGCTCGGCGCGTCGATGGAGTCGCCGCAGATGGCGCCCGAGGCCCGCGACCGGGTCTCGGCGTTCCTGCGGCTCTACCGCTCGGCGACCAAGGCGCTCGACGTCACCCCGCCCGACCAGTTCGTCCACCGGCTGATCGAGCACCTGGGCCTGCGCCGCCAGCAGCTGTTCGCGGCGACCGGCGACGTCGTCGAGCGGCTGCGCGACCTGGCGCGGATCGGCCAGCTCGCCGAGCGCTACGTGCAGATCGCGCCGCAGGCGACGGCCCGCGACTTCGCCCGCTGGATCGTCACCCTGGCCGAGGCCGGCGGCAGCCCCGACGGCAAGGTCGAGGCGGTGCCCTTCGCGCCGGGCGGCGCCGGCCCGGACGCGGACGACGGGAACGACCCGGCTGGCGACGACGCCGGCGGGCTGGGCGTCGTCCGCGTGCTGCCGCTGGAGGCGGCGGCCGAGCTGGAGCTCGATCACGTGCTGATCCTGGGCCTGCAGGCCAGTCGGATCGCCTCGGGCGCGGCGCTCGCGGGGCGGCGGCTGGTCGACCCGCTGCCGACCGAGCTGCTCGGCGACGAGGGCTCGGCCCCGCGCGACGCGACCGACGTGGCGATCGACGAGGCCCGGCGCGGGCTGCACGTGGCGATCACCCGTGCCCGGGAGAGCGTGGTGCTGGCGTTCCCGGCCCGCGCCACGAGCGGGGCGGCCCGCGAGCCGTCGCCGGCGGTCGAGGACGCCCGCCGCGCGATCGGCGCGGAGTGGGAGGACCACGAGGAGCAGCTGTTTGGTCCGGACGACGCGCTGCACGCGACCTTCCGCACGTTGCGCGACCAGCTGCTGCGCGACGTCGCGACGATCGGCGCGCGGCTCGGCGACCTGCGGATGGACACCGACCTGGACGTCGCCCACGGGGTCACGCGCTACCTGGAGCTGGTGAAGGTCGCGGCGCTGATCAACCGGCCCGACGGCCAGGAGGTCGCCGATGCGCTGCCGGTGATCGACGCCGCGATCCGTCAGGCGGCGACCGCCCAGCAGAAGGAGATCCTGCTCTCCAGTCCGCTCGACGAGGAGGTCCTGGCCGGCGCCACGCGGACCGCCGAGCGGGCCGCCGCGGGGCGTGGCGAGCCGTCGCTGGAGCCGTTCCTGCCGCTGCGCGACGACGGCGTCGTGCTGTCCGCGGGCGACCTCTTCACCTACGGCGCCTGCCCGCTCCGCTACAAGTTCAACCGCGTCCTGCGGATCCCCCAGCGCCCGACCGTGGCGCAGCGGTTCGGGATCGTCGCCCACCAGGTGCTCGAGCGGTACCACGCCCGCGGCGGCAGCGAGCTGCCCGAGCTGCTCGACCTGCTGCAGGCCAGCTGGCGCCGCTCGGGGCTGGCCGGCGAGGCCGACGAGGCGCGGCTCTGGGCGCGGGCCGAGGACGCGATGGCGCGGTACCACGCGCGGCGGGCGGCGGAGTCGACGCAGGTGGTCTGGATCGAGCGCGGGTTCGAGTTCCGCCTGGGCGCGCACACGCTGCGCGGACGGGTCGACCGGGTCGACCGGCACCCGGACGGCAACCACGAGCTGGTCGACTACAAGACCGGCCGGCCGCGGACGCCCGAGCAGCTCCGCGACGACGTCCAGTTGCAGCTCTACGCGGTGGCGGCGGTCGACGCCTGGGGCATCGAGCCGCCGCGCCAGAGCTACCACTACCTGCTGGACGACGTGAAGACCCCGCTCGACGCCGAGGGCGAGGAGCGGGACAAGATCACCGCCGTGGTCGAGCGGGTCGGCGCCGCGATCATGGCCCAGGACTTCGAGCCGACCCCGTCGTACGAGGCTTGCGCCTTCTGCGACTACCAGCTGAGCTGCCCGGCGGCGGAGACGTAGGACCCTCGCCGGGGACGGCGATCGGCCCTTCCGGCCTGGCGATTCGGTGCGTGCGTGAGCTCCTGCTTGACAGGTCGTCGACGGCTGCCGTAGATTCTTCCTAGCAACTAAGCAGCTAAGTAGCTACGCTGGTTGCCACGCAGCAGAGAACGGGGTGCCAGGCACGCGAGGGTCCCTCTTCGCCACCGGCGCTGGGTTGGTGATCGCCCAGTCGACGTGGTTGATTGTCAGCTCCGCCACGAGCGACGACCAGAGGGCCTGAGCCGACGCTCCCCGACCACGACCAACGGGATCACGGATGAGCGCTACAGAAGATTTGCGTCCGCGGGGACAGGCCACCGACGGCTTCGTCCTGAACGGCGAGGCCTACCGGGCGAGCCTTCGCGACGGACGCAGGATCATCGACCACAACGGCGAGGCCGTCGACGACGTCACCACGCACGCGACGCTGAGCCGCGGAGTCGACCGCTTCGCGCAGCTCTACGACCTGCAGCTCGATCCGCGTACGCGCGACCAGCTCACGTACCACGACGATGAGCTCGGCGGTCGCGTGAACATCGGCTGGAAGATTCCGCGGACCCGCGAGGACCTGCGGGCCAAGAGCGACGCGATCCGGCTCTGCGCGTTCGAGACGATGGGCGTCTTCGGTCGCCCGCCGGACTACGGGCCGATCATCGGCATGGGGTTCCTCTCCGTCGCCGATCGACTGGAGGAGCAGGCACCGGGGATCACCGCCAAGCTCGAGGCGTTCGTCCAGGAGGGCAAGCGCAACAACTGGACGAGCGCAGCGCTCGTCGGCGACGTCCAGTCCGACCGCAACATCCCGCCGGCCGAGAAGCCCGGACGGCTGCGCGCCGTCGAGGAGCGGGCGGACGGCATCGTGATCCACGGTGCGAAGGCGGCGGCGACGGTCGCGGTCCAGGGCCACGTCGCCACGATCGCGAGCGTGCTGATGCCGAACGGCGATCCGAACGCGTCGCTGCTCGCCGCCGTCCCGGTCAACGCCCCCGGCGTCACGATGGCCGTTCGCGAGCCCGTGACGTTCCCGTCGACCGTCGAGGACCATCCGCTCGACGCCTACGGCGAGGAACCGGACGCGCTGATCTTCTTCGACCACGTCTTCGTCCCCTGGGAACGGGTCTTCAGCTTCCGCAACGCCGAGGTGCTCGGCCTCTACCGGGAGGTCGCCGCCCTGGCCCACTGGCACGTGCTCTCGCGGCTGTCGGTCCGCGCCGAGATCTTCGCCGGCACCGCCCAGCTGATCGCGGACGTCCTGGGTACGGAGAAGATCCCCCAGGTTCGCGACCTGATCACGGACGTCAACGCCTACGCCGCGACCCTGCGCGCGTTCATCCTGGCGGCCGAGGACCAGCACGAGATCTGGAACGGCCTCGCCGTGCCCCAGGATGCGCTGATCACCGTCGGGCGCCTGCACAGCCTGGAGCACTACCCGCGGATCGTGCAGAACCTGCGCGAGCTGGCGGGCCAGGGGCTGATCAGCCGCTTCTCCGAGAGTCAATACCGGACGAGCGAGCTCCAGAAGCGGTTCGACGAGTATCTGCCGGGCACCGGCGTCAGCGCGCAGCAGAAGAACCGGCTGTTCAACTTCGTCTGGGACCTGACGTGCAGCTCGCACGCCATGCGCCTGGCGCTGTTCGAGAACGTCAACGCCCTGCCGCCGGCGCTGATCCGGAGCGACATCTACCGGCACTTCGCGTCCGGCAGCTGGAAGCGCCAGATCGCCGACTACCTCGACTTCGACGCCGACCGGGGCTGACCGTGTCCGTCCAGTCGCTCCGCGCGATGCTCCCGACGCCGCGGTCGAACGCGTTCAGCGGTGAGGGGCCGCCGGTCCTGATCCCCACGATCGTGGTCGCACTCTGCGTGTTCCTCTGGTTCCAGACGGACAACTTCCTGACCACGACGAACCTGACGAACCTGCTCGGGCAAGCGGCCGTGCTCGGGATCGTCGCCTTCGGCGTGACCTTCTGCATCCTGTCGGGCGAGCTCGACCTCTCGGTCGGCACCGGCTGCGCGCTCGTCACCGTGGTCGCCGCGACGGTCATGGTGAGCTCGGGGTCGATCCTGCTCGGCGTCCTCGTCGGCTTGGGCACCGGGTTGGCGATCGGCTGCGCCAACGCCTTCATCGTCACGGTGTTGCAGGTGCCGTCGTTCATCGCGACGCTCGGGATGATGGTGATCGCCGGGGGCGTTGCGCTGGCGATCACCGACGGCGCGGTTGTGACCGGGCTCCCGGCCGCCGCGGCGAACATCGCAAGCGGCGAGATCCTCGGCGTGCGGGCGATCGTCTGGATCTTCGCCGCCACCTTCGTGGTCCTGTACTTCGTGCAGGCGCGCACCGTCTTCGGCACGCGGGTGATGGCCGTCGGCTCCAACGCCGACGCCGCGCGGCTCGCGGGCGTCCGGGTCAATCGGGTCCGCACGCTCTGCTTCCTGATCAGTGGCCTGACGATCGGGATCGGCGGCATCGCGCTGATGTCCCGGGTCGAGTCGGGCCAGCCGAACGCCGCCGCCTTGCTCGAGCTCAACGCGATCGCGGCGATCGTGATCGGCGGGTCGAGTCTGTTCGGCGGCCGCGGGTCGATGGCCCGCACGCTCTGGGGCGTGCTCCTGATCGCCACCCTCCAGAACGGCCTCGACCTGCTCGCGGTGCAGGACGAGTTCAAGCGCGTGATCGTCGGCGCGGTACTGATCGGCGCCGCCTCCAGCACGGCGGTCGCGGGAGCGTTCCGTCGCGTGCAACGCCAGCGTGGTGGCGGTCGACGGTCGACCGCCGCGCTGCGGATGCCGCCGGGCATCAGCCCGTCGGGCCCGCAGCCGTAGCGCTGCTTCCCCCGCAGAACGGTCGCGGCGCCCGAGCGGCGTCGGGACCGAGCTCCAATCCAACCCATGTCGTGTGCTGCCCACGTCCCCGCCCGGGGTGGAGACGTGGCGGCTCGTCACGACCACCGAACCCCGGAGGACAACACCATGAATCGACTGACACGGATCGCCTCGTGCGGAGCCATCGCGGCCGCATCCTTCGCGCTCGCGGCTTGCGGCGGGGACTCCGGATCGGAGTCGTCGACGGCCGCCGCCAGCGCCGACTCCAGTGGCGTGTCGGCGAAGAAGATCGCCTACGCCCCCTACGGACTGCCGACCTACTTCCGCTCCGTCCAGCGTGGAGTCCACGACCAGGCCAAGGAACTCGGCTGGGAGGTCAAGGACTACCCCGGCAAGAACACGGTCGAGTCGCAGCTGACGGCGCTCGAGAACGCGTTGACCGATCAGCCGGATGCGCTCGTGATCGGCCCGATCGACAAGAAGGCGTTGCTGCCGATCCTCAAGCGGTTCAACGACGCGAAGATCCCCGTGATCGCCGTCGGCAACGACGTCGACGACCCGTCGCGACGGGCGTCGTACGTCGGCACGCTCTACGAGGAGAGCGGCCGGCTGAAGGGCGAGTGGATCTGCAACAACGTCGAACCCGGCGGCAAGGTGGTGACCGTCTTCGGCATTCGCGGCTTGGCCTTCACCGAGGACAACCGGGCGGGGGGCCTGCCCGTGATGGAGCAATGCGACAACGTCGGCAAGGTCGTCGAGGGCCCCTACGCGGGCGAATTCTCCCCCGACGCCGGCCTGCGCGCCGCCGAGAACGTGCTGGCCGCGAACCCCGACGTCTCGGTGCTCTGGGCGGACAACGACGACCTGGCGCTCGGCGTGATCAAGGCGGTCAAGAACGCCGGCCTGTCGGGCAAGGTCAAGGTCACCGGGATGGAGGGCGCGACGCCGCCGATCCTCGACGCCGTCGCGAGCGGGGACCTGGCGTACACCCAGGCGCTGTGCGGTCGCAACCACGGTCGGGAGACGGTCAAGGTGGCGCAGAAGGTGCTGGCCGGCGAGCCGGTCGAGTCCCACACCCCGACGCCGCTGTTCGAGCTGACCAGCGACAACATCGAGGAGGAGAAGCAGCAGATCCTCGAGAACTGCTTCTGAGGGCACGACGATGAGCCCGCACGAGCCCCCGGCGACCTACGCCGTGTCCGGCGCCACGCACCGCTACGCGACGCTGGCGCTGGACGGCGTGGACTTCGGTCTGACCGCCGGACGGATCCACGCCCTGATGGGCGCCAACGGATCCGGCAAGAGCACCCTGATCAAGGTCCTGACGGGCGCGCTGATCCCGGACGCGGGAGCGATCTCCGCGGACGGCGAGCGGGTCGACGTCGGATCGCCGCGGGACGCGCAGCGCCTGGGGGTGGCGGTCGTCCACCAGGATTATCAGCTCTACCCCGACCTGACCGTCGCGGAGAACATCTACGCGTCGGCGATCGGCCTGCCGCGGCGCGGCGCCCTGCGGTTCCACGACCGCCGGGCGATCCGGCGCGAGGTCGAACGGACGCTGTCCTCGCTCGACCTCGACGTCGATCCCTCGCTGCCGGCCCGCCGGCTGGACGCTGCCGGCCGCAAGCTGACCGAGATCGCCCGGGCGATGCTCGGCCGGCCGCGGTTCCTGATCCTCGATGAGCCGACCGCGTCGATGGAGGAGGACGCGGCGGCAACGGTGCTCGACCTGATCGAGCGGCTGGCGGGACAGGGCGTCGGGGTCTGTTTCGTGAGCCACCGCCTGGACGAGGTGGTGCGCGTGGCGACCGACGCGACCGTGCTGCGCGACGGCCGGCTGGTCGGCCGGCTGACCGACGACCAGATCGACGCGGAGGCGATCGCCGGCATGATGTTCGGCGACGACGCCAGCCCCGGGTCGTCCGCGCCGGCCGGGCGGGCCCGGCGGGTGCCGCTCGCCGAGCGCGGGCACGAACCGCTGCTGACTGTCGAGGGGGTGCCCCGCGGTCGCAGCCAGCCGGTCCGCGTCGACCTGCGGCAGGGCGAGATCCTCGGCCTGACGGGTCCGATCGGCTCCGGGGTCCACGAGATCGTCCAGATGGTCGCCGGCGTCGGTGGTGACGACGTCTGGATCGGGACGGACGCGGAGCGGACGCCGCTGACGTCGATTCGCCAGGCCCGGGAGGTCGGTATCGGCTACATCCCCGAGGACCGCAAGCGGGCGGGGCTCGCGCTCGACCAGACGATCGTGGCGAACCTGTCGCTCGCCTCGATCGGCGTGACCAGCGCCAGCGGACTCGTTCGGCGTGGCGCGACGATCGCGCGAACGGAGGACTACATGCAACGCCTGTCGATCAAGGCGTCGTCGTCGCTGGCCGGGGTCGGGGCGCTGTCGGGTGGCAACCAGCAGAAGGTCCTGCTGGGTCGCTGGCTCGCCGCGTCGGCCCGAGTGCTGGCGATCGAGGAGCCGACGCACGGCGTCGACCTCAGCGGCAAGCAGCAGATCTACGAGCTGCTGCGGGACTTTGCCGCGGCGGGCGGCGCGGTGCTGATCGCGTCGACCGACCTCGAGGACGTGATCGAGGTCTGCGACCGCGTGTCGGTCGTCCGCCACGGCGTGCCGGAGCCCCCGCGCGAGGTCGTCGGGCTGACCCGCAGCGACATCCTGGTCGCCGGCAGCGGGCTGGACGCGCTCGAGCAGGTGGCGGCACGATGAGCGCCTTCGCCGCTTCCCAGGACGAGGCGTTCCTGCGCGCGATGCGACTGGTCACGAGCCCGGTGGCGCTCGTCGTCTGCGAGGTCGACGACCAGCCGTGGGGCGTCACCGTCAGCTCGTTCTCGTGCGTCTCGGTGGCGCCGCCGACCGTGATGATCGCGCTTGGGGCGACGTCGGTAGCCGCCCGGGCGATCGTCGATACGGGGCGCTTCAGCGTCTCGCTGCTCTCCGACGAGCAGGTCGATCTGGCGCGCTTCGGTGCGCGGGGCGGAACCCCGAAGTTCCTGCGCGACAGCGCCTTCGGCCTCGCCAAGGTCGAGGGACTGGATGCGCCTGCGGGGGCACTCTGCGCCCTGGCGTGCGATCAGGCGGAGGCGCGCGAGATCGAGGACCACGTCGTCTTCACGGCGCGGGTGATCGGCGTCGAGCAGGGCCGCCGGTCGCAGCCGCTGCTCTACGGCGATCGGCAGTTCCGGCGGCTCGGCACCGGCGTGTCCGGCTGAGCGCGACGGCCACGGATGACACCAACCAACGCAAGGAGGACGCTGACCATGTCGGCAACCAGTGGCGCCACCCGGGACCTCGAGGGGTCCGCTGAGGAGCGGGAGAATGCACGCGACAACTTCAACGTCGGGACCCGCCTGCTGGCGGAGAGCGACGACGTCCGCGTGTGGGAGAACATCCTGGAGCCGGGAGAGCGCTGCTTCTTCCACCGGCACCGGTGCAACTACGCGTGGATCATCCACGAGCCGGCTCGGATCCGCGTGCGCACGCTCGACGGGACGGAGGAGGTCTACGACCATTACAAGGGCGAGATCACCTTCATCCCGGTGCAGGAGAAGGACGAGGTCGTGCACGACGTCGCGAACGTCGACGAGCGGACCTTCCGGGCGACCGTGATCGAGTTCAAGAACGACGACGAGGCCTTCTGGCGGCCCGTCGACCTGATCACCTGATCCGCACGGGGCTCGGATGCCGGGGGTCCAACCGGCGCCGCTGACCCGGTCGGCGATCGGAGGCTCGGCACGCCGCGGGCGCTGCTGCGACAATCGCGGCGTCGCGCGGCGGCCGGGCCCGGTCGTCACGTGACGCGCAACGACGGCGCATCGCGAGGACGACGGAGGACGGAGCGTGGCCGAGCCCGTGAGTGGCGGCGAACCGCACGAGGGCACCGACAAAGAGCGCGCGAGCGGGAGCAGCTGCTTCGCGGTCGGCACCCGGATGCTCGCCGAGAGCGACGACGTGCGGGTCTGGGAGACCGTCCTGGAACCCGGAGAGCGCTGCCGCTTCCACCGGCACCGTTGCAACTACATGTGGTTGATCCACGAGCCGGCGCGCCTGCGGGTCCGCACGCTGGCCGGGACGGTGGAGGACTACGAGCATCTGGCCGGCGAGGTGACCTTCGTCGAGGTCGACGAGGCGGTCGAGGTCGTCCACGACCTGACCAACATCGACACTCGGCGGTTCCGCGCCACGATCATCGAGCTGAAGAACGACGACGCGCTGTTCTGGCGGGCGGTCGACCTCGTCACCTGACCCGCGGCTCAGTAGTCGGCTGCCGGATCCAGGACGTCGACCAGCTCCAGGCCGCGGGACAGCCGCCGGACGTTCTCGCCGGCGCGCCGTCCCAGCAGCTCGGAGGCGGCCTGCGGCGGGCACGCCACGTGCGGCGTGACGATCGCGTTGCGGAGGTCGTGGAGCGGGTGATCCGGCGGGAGCGGTTCGGGGTCGGTGACGTCGAGCACCGCCCCGCCGAGGCGACCCTCCGCGAGGGCCCGGGTGAGGGCCGGGGTGTCGACCAGGGCTCCCCGGCCGACGTTGATCAGCCAGGCGGTCTCCGGCAGCCGGTCGATCCGTGCTTCGTCGATCAGGCCGCGGGTCTCCGGGGTCAGCGGGGCGGCGAGCACCAGCGCCGAGAGCGCGGGCAGCGCCTCGTCGAGCGCGCTGATCCGGTCGCTGCGGTGGGCGCCGGGCACGGGGCGACCCCCGCGGGAGAATACGCGCGTCGTTGCCCCCAGGCCGGCCAGCAGCTCCGCGGTTCGCGCGCCGATGCCGCCCCCGCCGACGATGCCGACGGACATCGACGCGACGGTGCGGGGCGGCGTCACCGGAGCCCCGCGCCACGGCACGCCGCGGGCGGCCGTGAGGATCGCGGCCAGGACGTACTCGGCGACGGGCCAGGCGTAGAGGCCGCGCGCTCCGGTCCAGATCCGCGCGTCGTCGATCACCGGACGCAGGGCGTCGATGCCGGCCGTTCCCACCTGCACCCAGCGGACCCGGTCGTGGAGCCGATCGGCCGGGAACGGGTCCGCCCGTGCGGTGATCACGAACGCATCGGCCTCCTCCGCGCGGCCGAGCATGCCGCCGGCGGCCTCGACCGCCGCAGCCACGATCGGGTCGAACGGGTGGACCCAGACGACGGGCGGCTCGCCGTCGCCTTCCGCGGCGGGGAGGGCGGAC
>CAZFIQ010000031.1:15572-19985 GCA_964519185.1 uncultured Patulibacter sp. | reverse complement strand
CCGCGAAGGCCACGTGCCCCGGCGCGTCGCCTTCGCGGAGCTGGAGGCGAGCACCGGACCGGCGCCGCCGGCCGCGACCGATCCGCTGGCGACGGTCGAGCTGATCTTCACGTCGGGGACCACCAGCGCCCCGAAGGGCGTGATGCTGACGCACGCCAACTGCCTGCACTCCGGCCTGCAGTCGGTGCACGCGCTGTGGTTGCGGCCGGGCGAGCGGTGCATCACCGCGCTGCCGCTGTTCCACGTCAACGCCCAGGCGATCTCGCTGTTCGCGGCGCTGACCGTCGGGGGCACGCTGGTGCTGCTGGAGGAGTTCCGGGCCTCGCGGTTCTGGGCGCAGCTCCGGCGCCACCGGGCGACCCAGACCGCGATCGTGGCGATGCAGCTGCGCGTGCTGCTCGCCCAGCCGGCGGCGGCGAGCGACCGCGACCACGCGCTGCGGCGGGTCTTCTACGCGCTCAACGTCTCGACGCCGGAGAAGGAGGCCTTCGAGCGGCGCTTCGGCGTGCGGCTGATCAACGGCTACGGCTGCTCCGAGGCGATGACGCTGCTGGCGGTGGCGCCGGTCGTCGGCGACGCGCGCTGGCCGTCGGTCGGGCTCCCGGCGCCGGGACGGCTGCTGCGGCTGATCGACGAGGCCGGCCGCGACGTGGCCGTCGGCGAGGTCGGCGAGATCGTGGTGCGCGGCGACGCCGGCCGGACGATCATGGCCGGCTACTACGGCGACCCGGACGCGACCGCCGCCGCGGTCCGTGACGGCTGGCTGCACACCGGCGACAAGGCCTCCGCCGACGACGACGGCTTCCTCTTCTTCTTCGACCGCAAGAAGGACATGATCAAGCGGGCGGGCGAGAACGTCTCGGCCAGCGAGGTCGAGGTCGCGCTGGCGGCGCATCCGGAGATCGAGGACGTCGCGGTGGTCGGGATCCCCGACGCGATCCGCGACGAGGCGGTGGCCGCCGCGGTGGTGCTCGCGGCGGGATCGCAGCTGACCGCCGAGGCGGTCGTGGCCTACGCCGCGGAGCGCCTGGCGCGGTTCAAGGTGCCGACGGTGGTGGCCTTCCGCGAGCAGCTGCCGAAGACGTCCGTCGGCAAGGTCCGCAAGGCGGAGCTGCGGGACGAGCTGGCCGGCGTCGCCGACGCCGATCCCGCGCCGCGCTGAGCGACGGACGCGATCCGGCGGGCGGTCGACCCCGGCCCGCTCGGCGTACCCGAACGACTGGTAGGCATAAGCTGCCGATTCCGCTAGCAACGGTGGTCCTATAGGCCTCATGTGGGTAGAGTGTTGCCTACCAATCGGTAGAAGAGGTTCGTGCTTTGTCTGAGTCAGATTCCGCCGGGGCCCGCCGGGGCGGCGCCTCGACCGCGCTCTCGCGCTACCGCGCGATGCAGCTCTGTCGTCGCTTCGAGGAGACCGTCCACGAGCGGTTCCACAGCGACGAGGGGGTGCCGGGGCCGCTGCACCTGGCGATCGGCCAGGAGGCCGTCGCGGTCGGGGCCTGCCACGACCTGCGCCCGACCGACGTGATCACGTCGACCCACCGCGGTCACCACCACTGCCTGGCCAAGGGCGCCCGCGCGGACCGGATGATGGCCGAGCTGCTCGGCCGGCGCGCCGGCTACTCGCACGGCCGCGGCGGATCGATGCACGTCGCGATCCCGGAGATCGGCCTGCTCGGGACCAACGGCATCGTCGGCGGGGGCATCCCGATCGCCACCGGCGCGGCCTACGGGCTCCAGGTCCAGGGCCGCGACGACGTGGTGATCTGCTTCTTCGGCGAGGGCGCCTCGGCCGAGGGCGTGTTCCACGAGGCGCTGAACGTCGCGGCGCTCTGGAAGCTGCCGATCGTCTTCCTCTGCGAGAACAACCAGTACGTCGAGCTCGCCGCGCAGGACCTGCACGTCGCCGGCGAGATCTGGAAGCGTGGCGCGGGCTACGACGTGCCGGGCGTCCACGTGGACGGCAACGACGTCGACGCCGTCGCCGGCGCGGTCGACGCGGCCGTCGCCCGGGCCCGCGCCGGCGAGGGGCCGACGCTGATCGAGGCCCTGACCTTCCGCTGGTTCGGCCACTACGCCGGGGACAAGGCCGCGTTCCGCACAGAGGAGGAGGTCGCCGCCGGGCGCGCCGGCGATCCCGTCGCGCGGGCCCGCACGGCGCTCGACCCCGCCGCGGCCGCCGCGCTCGACGCCGAGGTCGAGGCGGAGATCGCCACGGCCCTCGAGTTCGCCCTGGCGAGCCCGATCTCCGACGCCGACGTCCTGTACCTCGACCACGTGGCCACCGCATGAGCACCGAGACCGCCGTCAAGGCGACCAAGTACTGGCAGGGCATCAGCCAGGCCCTCGTCGAGGAGATGGACCGCGATGAGCGGGTCGTGCTCGTCGGCGAGGACGTCGGCCGGGCGGGCGGGCCCTACGGCCTGACCCGCGGCCTGCAGGACCGCTTCGGCGACACGCGCGTGCGCGACACGCCGATCAGCGAGGCGGTGCTGATGGGCCTCGGCGTCGGCGGCGGCGCCGTCGGCCTGCGGCCGATCGTCGAGATCATGTTCTTCGACTTCGCGATGCTGATGATGGATCAGATCGTGAACCAGGCCGCGAAGTACCGGTACTTCACCGCCGGTCACGCCTTGCCGCTGACGATCCGCGCGATGTGCGGCGCCGGCGGCCACAACGGCGCGCAGCACTCGCAGAACATCGAAGCCTGGTTCTGCGCCGTCCCGGGGCTGAAGGTCGTGATGCCGTCGAACGCCCGCGACGCCAAGGGCCTGCTGAAGTCGGCGGTCCGCGACGACGACCCGGTGCTGGTGATCGAGACGCTCGGCCTGCTGCGCGACAAGTTCGACGTGCCCCAGGTCGACGACCTGCTGATCCCGATCGGCGTCGCCGACGTTCGGCGGCCGGGCGACGACGTGACCGTGGTCGCCACCGGCCGGATGGTCGACCGCGCGGTCGCCGCCGCCGAGCAGCTGGCGGAGGAGGGCGTATCGGTCGAGGTGATCGACCCGCGGACGATCGCGCCGCTGGACGCCGACACGATCCTCGGGTCGGTCGCGCGGACCGGTCGGCTGGTCGTCGCCCAGGAGGCGCTCGCGCCGTGCAGCGTCGGCTCCGAGATCTGCGCGCTGGCCGTCGAGCAGTGCTTCTCCGACCTGAAGGCGGCCCCGGTCCGGGTCACGCCGCCCTTCGTCAACGTTCCGACGCCGCTGCCGCTGGTGGAAGCGCGCGTCCCCCAGGCCGACACGATCGCGGACGCCGTCCGCTCGACGCTCTAGAGGAGCCCCGCATGGAGATCAGGGTTGAGGGCGGCACCGCCGACGACGAGATCGAGATCCTCGCCGTCGAGGTCACCGCCGGGCAGGAGGTCGCGGAGGGCGACCTGCTCGTCGAGGTCGCGACCGACAAGGCGAACATGGAGGTGCTCGCGCCGGCCGCCGGACGGGTCGCCGAGGTGCTGGTCGCCGAGGGCGACGACGTTCCGGGCGACACGCCGCTGGTGCGCTTCGAGGCCGCCGGATGAATGCGCCGACGGAGGCCGCGTCCGGTCGGGGCACGACGACCAGCGAGAAGCTCTCGCTGATGCGGCGCGCGATGGTCCGCCACATGGACCAGGCCGCCGTGATCCCGTGCTTCTACCTGCGCCGGACCGCGGAGGTCCGCGGGGTCGTCGCGCTCCGCGAGCGGCTGCGCGCCGCGACGGACGAGCGGCCGCCGTCGGTCAACGACTTCCTGGTGCGGGCCGCCGCGCTGGCGCTGCGCGAGCACCCCGACGTCAACGCCTCGTACGCCGACGGGTTCATCGAGCAGCACACGCGGATCAACGTCGGCGTCGCCGTCGCGGTGCCGGGCGGCCTGGTCGTACCTGCGGTCTACGACGCGGACGCCAAGTCGCCCGCGGCGATCGGCCGCGAGGTCCGGACCCTGGCCGAGCAGGCCGTCGCCCGCAAGCTCGGTCGCGACGTGCTCGGCGACGCGACGTTCTCCGTCTCCAACCTCGGCATGTACGGGATCGAGGAGTTCGACGCGGTGCTGAACCCGCCGCAGGCGGCGATCCTCGCCGTCGGTGCGGTCCAGCCCGACGGTGACGCCCGGCGGCTGCGGCTGACGCTCGGCTGCGACCACCGCGTGCTGACCGGGGCCGAGGGCGCGGAGTTCCTGCGCACGCTGGTCGCGCGGCTGGAGGACCCCGACGCGCTGACCGCCGACGGGGTCGGCGGATGACCGCCGCCGGGACGCGCCGATCGGTCGTCGCCACCGCCGCCGACGCGCTCGACGGCGTGGCGGACGGGGCGACGGTCGGGATCGGCGGGATCCTCACCAACGGCCGGCCGATGACGCTGGTCCGCGAGCTCGCGCGGCGCGGTCTGCGCGACCTGACGTCGAGCGCCGCGACCGGCGCCACGATCGTCA
>CAZFIQ010000031.1:13998-15562 GCA_964519185.1 uncultured Patulibacter sp. | reverse complement strand
GGTCTGCGCGACCTGACGATCGTGGCGCCGGTCGCGGCGCTCGACGTCGACCTGCTGGTCGCGGCCGGCTGCGTGCGCAAGGTCGTGACCTCCTACGCGGGCTGCGAGGCGGTCGCCGGGGTCGCGCCGGTCTTCCGGTCCGCCGTCGAGCGCGGCGAGGTCGAGGCCTGGGACGCCGACGAGGCCCACTGCGTCGCCGGCCTGCGCGCCGCCGGTCAGGGGCTGCCGTTCCTGCCCTGGCGGGGCGGCGTCGGCACCGACCTGCCGCGGATCAACCCCGACCTGGTCGAGTTCTCCGACCCGATCGACGGGCGGCCGCTGCTGGCGGTGCCCGCGATCCCGCTCGACGTGGCGCTGATCCACGCCGAGCGGGCCGACGCCTACGGCAACGTCCAGTTCGCGGGGCCGGGGCACGCCGACCCGCTGCTGGCGGCCGCCGCCGAGCACGTGGTGGTCCAGGTCGAGCGGGTCGTCGGCAACGACGTGATCCGCCACGACCCGCCCGCCACCCGCCGCTGGCGGTCGACCACGGTGGTGCCCGCAGTCTGGGGCACCCACCCCTACGCCTCGGCCGGGATCGAGGCCGACGTCGAGCACCTGCGTGCGCTGGCGCGGGCCGGACGCGCCGCCGGCAAGGGCGACGCGTCGGGCCTCGACGGGTACCTGGAGCGGCACGTCCGCGGCGCCGCGACCCACGCGGACTACCTCGAGACCATCGGCGTACGCCGGATCCTGGAGCTGGTGCAGTGACCAACGACGCGACCTACGACGAGCTCCAGGCGGTGCTGCTGGCGCGCGACTTCCGCGCCGACGACCGCGTCGTGCAGATCGGCGCCAACCTGGCGGCGGCCCGCGCCGGGGCGATGATGGCCAGCCTGTCGAGCCACCCCGACATGCGGGTGCTGATCGGCCTGTCGGTCGACAACCTGGCGGTGGCCAGCGCGATCCCCGCCGTCCGCGAGTTCTCGTTCCACGCCCGCAGCGCCTTCGAGGGCGAGGCGGTGATGGACCAGGGCACGGTCTTCGAGGACACCGCCAGTCCCGACGTCTTCTTCGTCGGCGGGCTGCAGGTCGACCAGCGCGGCAACGTCAACCTGGTCGGGCTGCCCGACGGCGAGGGCGGCTGGAAGCTGCGCGGGCCCGGACCGGTCGGGCTGGCGACGATGAGCACCAACTGCCGCGGGTACTACATCCTGATGCCGGCGCACTCGCCGCGGACGTTCGTCGAGCGGGTCGCGTCGATCACCGCGCTTGGCGACCGCACGCGGCGGGCCGAGCTGGGCCTGCCGGGCGGCGGCCCGCGCCTGCTGCTCTCGCCGCTCGGCGTCTTCGACTTCAACGCGACCGGCGACATGCGGCTGGTCAGCGTCCACGACGGCGTGACCGTCGACGACGTGGTGGCGGCGACGGGGTTCCCGCTCGACCGACCCGACGACGTCCCCGTGACCGCTCCGCCGACCGCCGACGAGCTGCGGCTGCTGCGCGAGCGGATCGACCCGGAGGGCCTGCTGCGGGCCTCGTGACCTTCCCCCGGCTTCGCGCCGGGGTCCCCGACCTCATGCCG
>CAZFIQ010000031.1:0-13988 GCA_964519185.1 uncultured Patulibacter sp. | reverse complement strand
TGACCGATACCAACACCCTGTCGAACATCGTCTACGACGACGTCGTCGTAGACCGCCGGAGCGGCCCCTACGACGAGCTCGTGTCGCGCGAGCTGGCCGGCCGCCTGGCGGGCCCGATCGGCCAGCCGCAGGACGTCGATCTGGCGCCGCCGGCCGTCTTCCCGGTGCTCTTCCTGAAGGCGCTGCGCCGCTCGATGGGCGGGATTCCGGCGCGCTCCGTGCTGGCCAAGCAGGAGGTCGAGGTCGGCGATCCGCTGCCCATCGACAGCACCGTCCGGATCGAGACGTGGGTCGGCGAGAAGTACGTCCGTCGCGACCGGCCGTACGTCGTGATCGAGTTCGACATCCGTCACGTCGACGGGCGGCTGGCCGCCCGCGGCAGCAAGACCATCATGTGGCCGACCGGCCCGGGGGAGCGTTGATGAGCCCGCAGTTCACGTCGGTGAGCGACACCGTCACCCAGGAGACGATCAACGCCTACGCGGATCTCTCCGGCGACTACAACCCGCTGCACGTCGACCTGGAGGTCGCGGCGGCGTCCGAGTTCGGCGGCACGATCGCCCACGGGCCGATCGCCTTCCAGGCGCTCTTCCGCTCGCTGACCGACGGACTGGGGTCGCCCGACCTGCCGCCCGGTACGCGGATCGCCGTGACCTACCGGGCCCCGGTGCGTCCGGGCGACACCGTCTCGTCGCAGCTCGAGCCGGCCGCGGAGGCTGACGACGCCGGCCCGCGCTACGACGCCGCCTGCGTCAACCAGGACGGCGTCACGGTGATCTCCGGCAGCGTCACGCTGCCCGGTTGACCCCGAATTCCGCCCGCCGCGCCCTGGCCGACCGCTCGGTTGGCCAGGGCGTTTTTGCGTTCTGGAGCGGCTTTGCGCGTGGGTATCCAGCCCTGCACTGGGAATCAACCGCACGAGATGGCTGGACTGGTGTAGTCTCGCGACAGAAGCCGACCGAGCGGTAGGGAGAGAGGGAGCGAGATGATGCGGATTCTGATCGTCGACGACCACGACCTGGTGCGCCACGGGATGCGTTCGGTGCTGTCCGCGGACCCGCGGATCGAGATCGTCGGCGAGGCGTCGACGGGCGAGGCCGCGATCGCCGCGGCCCGCGCGCTGGCCCCGAGCCTGGTGCTGATGGACCTCCGGTTGCCCGACATGCGCGGCGACGAGGCGACCCGCCGGATCCGGGCCGAGAGCCCCGGGGTCGACGTCGCGATCGTCAGCAGCTACCTGAGCGAGGACACGGTCCGATCGGCCCTGGAGGCCGGCGCGATCGCCTACGTCACGAAGTCCGCCGGGCTCGCCGAGCTGCGGACCGTGCTCGACCGCGTGCTGCGCGGCGAGCACTACGCCCCCGGGGGTCAGCGGATCGTCGAGCACCTGCACGCGCTGGCCCCGGTCGGCGGCGATCGGGTCGCGATCACGCCCCAGCAGGAGCGGGTGCTGGAGCTCGCGGCCCAGGGTTGCACCTACCGAGAGGTAGGCGCGCGGCTGTTCATCGCCGAGTCGACCGTCCGCTTCCACGTCCAGAAGCTGAAGGCCAAGTTCGGGGCGCGGACCAAGACCGAGCTGATCGCGACCGCGATCCGCACCGGCGCGCTCGCGCCCGCGACCGAGGCTGGTGTCCCCTACCTCGAGTGGGCGTCGTGAGCGAGGCGACGGTGGCGCGGTCGGGCGGCGCGACGCACGCCGTCGCCCGCGAACGGGAGCGGATCGCCAACCGGATGCACGACGAGGTCGCGCCGCTGCTGCTGGCCGCGCAGCTGCGCCTGGTCACCGCCGAGCAGCACGGCAGCGACCCCGCCGCGGCGATCGCCGGCGCCCGCGACCTGATCACCGAGAGCGAGGCGCGGATCCACGAGATCGTCGCCGTGCTCGCGGCGACGGTCGCCGCCACGCGGGCCGCCCTCGACGTCCGGATCGCGGACCTGGCGACCGCGCTCGAGGAGCAGTTCGCGGTCCCGATCGAGCTGACGATCGACTCCGGCGCGTCCAGCGCCGAGCTCTCCGACGCCCACGCCGACCTGGTGGTCGCCGCGGTCCGGGAGGGAGTCGTCAACGCGGTCCGCCACGGGCGAGCGCGGACGATCGCGGTCCGCCTGCGGCAGGCCGGCCCGCGGCACCTGGCGGTGGCGGTCGAGAACGACGGCGTCGCCGGGCGGACGGCGGACGCGATCCGCCCGGGCCACCGCGGCGGCCACGGCCTGCGGACGCTGCGGCGGCACGCCGGCGAGCTCGGCGCGCACGTCGACCTGGCCGTCCGTCCCGGGTACGGCGCGGCGCTGACGATCACCGTTCCGCGGTCCTGAGCGCGGCAGCCCGGAACTGGCGCAAGCGGCAGTGGTGGCGCCGGGCGCGGCGTGGGATCGTCCGTCGCCATGGCCCGTCGTCGTCTCGTCCAGCTCGAACGGTTCGGAGGGCCCGAGGTGATGTCCTGGACCACGGGCGACGTCCCCGTCGCCGGCCCGGACGACGTCGTGATCGCGGTGGCGGCGATCGGCGTCAACTTCGGCGACACGATGGTCCGCCGGGGCGAGTACCGCCGCGACCAGCCGCTGAGCTTCACCCCCGGCTTCGAGGTCGCCGGCCGGGTCGTCTCCGGTCCCTCGGACGGTCCGCAGCCGGGCGACCGGGTGGTCGGCTTCACGGAGCACGGCGGCGGCTACGCCGACACGGTCGTGCTGCCGCGGACCCACGTCCTGCCGGTGCTCGACGACGTGCCGCTGGAGGTCGCCGGCGCGCTGTTCACCCAGGGCGTGACCGCCTGGTACGCGGCCGAGCGCTACGGGCCGGCCGGGGACGGCGACAGCGTGCTCGTCCACGGCGCGGCGGGCGGCCTGGGGTCGCTCTGCGTGCAGCTCTACCGGGCCCGCGGCGCGCGCGTGATCGCGACCGCGTCGTCCGCCGAGCGGCTGGAGCGGGCGGCGGCCCACGGGGCGACCGACCTGCTGCTGGCGGACCCGGCGCGCCTGGCGGCGGAGGTCCGCGAGCGGACCGCGGGACGCGGGGTCGACGTGGTCGTCGACGGCGTCGGCGGACCGCTGTTCCCGCCGAGCATGCGCGCGCTGGCGATGAACGGCACCTACGTCGTCGTCGGCTCGGCGACCCAGCAGCCGGCGGAGCTCGACGTCCGCGGCCTGATGCCGCGCGGCCAGAAGATCGTCGGTTTCGTCGTCGCCCGCGTCGCCGAGCTCGACCCGGACGAGCCGACCGCCGGCTTCGTTGCCGTCCAGCGGGCCTGGCTCGACGGCACCCTGCGTCCGGAGATCACCACCCTGCCCGCCGCCGACGTGGCGGAGGCTCACCGCCGGCTCGAGGCCCGCGAGGCGACGGGCAAGCTGGTGCTGGTGGTCTAGCCGGCCGCCGCCTTCGCGGGAGCGCGACGGAGGCTGCACACCCGAGCGCCAGGCAGCCCCCGACCCGGATTGCGGGCCGCGTACTACGCGGCCCGCAAGCGCGAAGCGCGCGACCCGATGGGCGCGCTGGTGGCTGCGCGGTGCGGACGCGTGCAGCGTCCGGGTCGGATAGCGCGCCGCACGCTGCACGGCCCCGGGCTGCGGAGCGCGGGACGCGTTCGGGCTACCGCACCAGCAGTCCGTTGAGCGCGATGTCGGCCATCATGTCGCCGACCTCCTCCGCGCTCAGCCCGCCGTCGGGGCGGAACCAGGTGTAGCCCCAGTTGGCCATCGCCAGGATCGCCTTGGCGGTGATCCGCGGTGGCATCGCGACGAAGACGCCGGCGCCGGCACCGTCGGCGATCACGCTCTGGACCATCTTCTCGTAGAAGTCGCGCTTGAGCACGATCTCCGTCCAGCGGTCGCCGCTCAGCGCCCGGTGCTCGGCCAGGAAGACGGTGACCCCGTCCTGGTGGCGTCCGACGAAGCCCATCGCCACCTGCAGGATCTCGCGCAGCTTCTGCTCGGGAGAAGCCGACGAGGAGAAGACCGTCATCGTCTGCGCGATCAGCTCGTCCACCATCTGCTCGTGGATCGCGAAGAGCAGATCCTCCTTCTTGCGGACGTGGTGGTAGAGGCTCGGCTTGCGCATGCCGAGCGCGTTGGCGATGTCGGTCATCGACGCACCGTGGTACCCCCGCTGACTGAATACGCGGGTCGCCGCCTGGACGATGTCGTCGCGCACGGGACCGGGGTTGGGGGGTGGGCTCTTGGCCTGCGCCTTCGACATCAAGCGGTTCTCGGAGTTGCGGCTGGACACCGGTACGGGCGCCGGGAGCACGGACGCTCCGGGACGCCGGCGGCGCGGAGGACCGGTCGCCGGGACCTCGTCCCGGGCTCGCCGTGGCCGATCGTAGCGGAGGCCCGTCGCCGCTCCGGGAGGGCTAGCGGATCTGCGAGCGCGGCTCGTCGGAACCCCTTCCAGCTGCCAGGCTGAGGTCCAGCCGCGGCTCCGCGCCGGGGCGCGAGCGACCCACGGAGAACGAGCGATGACCCCCGAGATCGACGAGCTGATCGCCGAGCGCGCCTGCGAGCGGCTGCTGATCGAGTACTGCCGTCGCGTCGACTACGGCGAGGCGGCGCGGATCGCCGACCTGTTCGTCGCCGACGGCGTCTGGGAGGGCGTCGAGCTGGAGCTGCGGGGCCAGGAGCGGATCCGCGAGTGGTTCACCCGCCGCGAGGGCCTCGACCGTCGTGTCTCGCGTCACGTCGTGACCAACGTCGGGGTCCGGCTCGACGGTCCCGACCGGGCGGAGGTGCTGTCGTACCTGATCAACTACCGCTTCGACCGCGAGGACGGCGACCGTCGGATGCCGGTCCCGGCCGACGCACCGAAGTACGTCGGCGAGTGCCGCGACGTCCTGGTCCGCACGGACGACGGCTGGCGGTTCGCCCGGCGCACGGTCAGCGTCGCGTTCGTCCGGTCGAGCCGGCCGCGGTGAGCGCCCGAACCTCGTTGTCGGTTCCGAGAGTGGCGTTTCGGCGGCGCGCACGGTTCGATGGGACACCGTGTTCAATGCGCTGAGATCGGACGAGCTGCTGGTCGGGATCGGACGGGTGCTGCGTCGCGCCGCGGCCGCCGAGTCGCGGCTCGAGGGCTTCGAGCGCAGCCTGGTGCTGAGCGCGACCTCGGTCGCCCGGCTGCTGGCCGCTGAGCAGCGCGCGCAGGCGGACCTGCTGGCGTCGACCCGCACGCGCCTCGACGGGGCGCTGGCCGGCGACGAGCGTCCGCTGGTCGTCGCGGCCCGGCAGCGGGTCGCCACGGCCGCCGACGGTCCCGCGCTCGGGGCGGCGCTGGCCGAGCTGCTGGCCGAGCTGCCTCGCCCCGACGCGGTCCGCGACGCGGTCCAGCGGGCGCTGCGGACGATGGCCGACGCCGAGGTCGCCGCGCTCGCCGCTCCGGCCGCCGGAGCCGGTCGATGACGGTCGATCGCGCCCGCGCGCAGGCGATCCTGGCCAGCCTGGAGGGCTCGCCGTCGATCGGCGACCCGATCGAGGTGCTGCGCCTCGAGCAGCTGGAGGGCGGCTGGTCGCGTCATTCGTACCGCGCGGTCGTCGCCGACGCCGACGGCCGGGAGCAGCCGGTGATCGTCCGCGTCCGTCCGCAGGACACCGTGCTCGACAGCGACCTCGAGGCCGAGTTCCGGATCTACCGCGCGGTCGAGGACCGCGGGCTGGCGACGCCGCGCGTCCACGGCTGCGATCCGTCGGAGGACACGCCGTTCGGCGGGCCGTTCTTCACGATGGAGTTCCTACCGGGCCATGCGGTCAACGTCTGGCGGCCGGCCGATCGTCGGGAGCTGGAGCAGGACTGGGAGGGTGCCCGCGGGATCGCGGAGGGCTTCGTCGACAACCTGGCCGCGCTGCACGCGATCCCCGTCGACACGGTCGCCGGCACGATCGCCACGCGCGACTTCGCGGCGAGCGTCGACCACTGGCAGGAGATGTACGAGCGGGTGCGGATCGTCCGCGACCCGATCGTCGACGAGGCGTTCGCCTGGGTCCGCTCGCGGGAGCCCGACCCGGTGGCCCCGCGGATCGTGCACGGTGACTACCGGATCGGCAACTGCCTGATCGACGACGGGCGCGTGACCGGGCTGATCGACTGGGAGCTGGCCTACGTCGGCGATCCGCGGTTCGACCTGGGGTATCTGTCGCAGCCGTACCAGGCGGGCAAGTTCGTGGCCCCGGGCTCGACGCTGCTCGGTGCGGTCGCCGATCGCGAGTGGCTGTTGGAGCGCTACGAGGCGCGCACCGGCACGGTCGTCGACCGTGACGTGATCGACACCTACGCCGGGCTCGGAGCGCTGCTGCACGTGGCGATCATGTCGGTCGGGATCGGGGTCTACGCCGACGGCGGGACGGACGACATCCGGCTGGCGTGGTCGCGGTTCGTGCTGCCCGGCCTGCGCCAGGACCTCGTCGCGCTGATGGGCTGGTGAGCCCGATCGCGCCCGCGAGCGATTGCCGTCGGCCGTCGGCCGCGTGCCCGTCGTCCGCGCGCGCACCGCGCGGCGGATCACCCCGCAACGTCGACCGTGAGCGGGTCTCGCTCCCGGTCCCCACGACCCGAGAGAGGACTCCCCGATGTCCGTCCCCGACGCCCCCACCGTGGCCGTAGAGCCGGCACGTCGCCCGCTCGGCGACGCCTTCCTGCTCTGCCGCGATCCCGACGGCCGCCAGCGCACCGAGTGCGCGGAGTGCGGCTTCGACTTCGGCGACGCCACCCGCGACCCCAAGCTGGCCGCGGTGATGCGCGAGCGCTCGATCGCCGACCTCAGCGCCCACAACCACCACGGCCTGGTCGACGAGATGGTCGCCCGCGAGTTCTACTGCCCGGGCTGCAGCCTGCTGCTGACGGTCAACGTCCAGCGCCAGGGCGCCCCGATCATGGTCGAGGCCACGCTCGACCCGATCGCCTGACGGCCCGCGTCACCACCGAGGGAGAGAGAAGCCCATGTACAACATCGCCGTCGACATCGGCGGGACCTTCACCGACTGCGCGGTCCTCGACCTGCAGCGGAACCGGATCACCACGGCCAAGGCGCCGTCGATGCGGGCCGATCTGGCGGGTGGCGTGCTCGGCGCGGTCCGGCTGGCGGCCGAGAAGATCGGCGTGCCGGTCGAGCAGGTGCTCGGCGGCACCGAGCGGTTCATCCACGGATCGACCGTCGCGACCAACGCGATGATCGAGCGCGACGGATCGCGGACGGCCTACCTGACGACCGCCGGTCACGAGGACACCCTGGCGATCGGCAAGATCTACCAGAAGCGCGCGGGGCTGACCGAGCGCGAGGTGTCGCACCTCAACACGCTGGAGATGGCCGATCCGCCGCTGGTCGACCGCGACCTCGTCTTCGGCGTCCACGAGCGCGTCGACTACAAGGGCCGCGCGGTCGTGCCGCTGACCGACGAGGAGATCGCGCGCGTCGTCCGGCAGGTCGCCGACTCCGGCGTCGACTCGGTCGCGGTCTGCCTGCTGTGGAGCTTCCTCGCGCCCGACCACGAGCGGCGGGTCGCCGACGCGATCTCCGCCGCGCTGCCCGACGTCTTCGTCTCCGCGTCGGTCGACGTCGCGCCGGTGCTCGGCGAGTACGAGCGCGGGGTGACGACCGCCCTCAACGCCTACCTCGGGCCGCCGATCGCCCGCTACCTCGGCGGCCTCCAGGAGCGGCTCGACGCGCACGGGCTGCGCAGCCCGGTGCTGATGATGACCGCGGAGGGCGGCGTGGTGCCGATCAGCCGGGCGCGTCAGCGGCCGGTCTCGCTGCTCGACTCCGGTCCCGTCGGCGGGGCGCTCGGATCGCGCTTCCAGGGCCGCGCCTACGACGAGCGCAACGTGATCTGCACCGACGTCGGCGGGACCTCGTTCGACGTCGCGCTGGTCGTCGACGACCAGCTGCAGCTCGACAACGAGCCGGTGATCGCCCAGTACGTCTTCAAGATCCCCAAGATCGGCGTCAAGAGCATCGGCGCCGGCGGCGGATCGATCGCCTGGGTCGACGACATCGGCGTGCTCAAGGTCGGACCGCAGTCGGCGGGCGCCCTGCCCGGACCGGCCTGCTACGGCCGCGGCGGGACGCTGCCGACGGTCACCGACGCCAACCTGATCCTCGGCTATCTGAACGCCGACAACTTCCTCGGCGGCACGATGCAGCTGGACCGCGAGGCGTCGGTCCGCGCGTTCGCGCCGCTCGCCCAGCGGCTCGGCCAGACGGTCGAGGAGACCGCGGCCGGCGTCCACCGGATCATGAACGCGCACATGGCCGACCTGCTGCGCAGCACGACGATCGAGAACGGTCACGACCCGCGCGAGTTCGTGCTCTTCGCCTACGGCGGCGCCGCGGCGACCCACGCCGTCGGCTACTCGGCCGAGGCCGGCGTCAAGGGCATCTACGTGCTCGGCGACGCGACCGCGTTCAGCGCGGTCGGCATGCTGACCGCGGACCTGTCGTACACCTTCGACCGGGCGCGGCCGATGGTCTCGCCGTTCGCGGCGGACGATCTGGCGGCGGCCGACGGGCTGTTCGGCGAGCTGCGCGAGACCGCCGAGCAGGCGCTCCGCGACTCCGGCGAGCAGGTCGCGTCCGCCGGCTTCCGGCGGATCGTGCTGATGCGCTTCCAGGCGCAGGTCCACGAGCTGGAGATCGAGGTCCCGGGCGACGGGCCGCTCGACGACCGGACGATGGACGAGCTGACGCGGATCTTCACCGAGCGCTACGAGCTGATCTACGGCGAGGGCTCGGCGTACCCCGACGCCGGCGTCGAGATCGTCACCTTCCGGATGACCGCGACGGTGCCGACGCAGGTCCGCGAGCTGCCCGGCGCAGCGGTCGTGGCCGACGACGTGTCGGCGGCGGAGACCGGGTCGCGCCCGGCGTACTTCGACGGGCACGGCTTCACCGAGACCCGCGTCTACGACGGCGAGCGGCTCGGCGCCGGTCACCGGATCGCGGGCCCGGCGGTCGTCGAGCGCTACGGCGACACCGTGCTGATCCCGCCGGACTTCAGCGCCGAGGTCGACCCCCAGGGCTCGCTGTTCGTGACGGTCCCCGAGGGGATCGCCGAGCGGACCGAGAGCGTGCAGACCGCCGACGGCAGCCTCGATCCGGTGACCTACGAGGTGATCCGCAACCGGCTCTGGGGGATCAACGACGAGCAGGCGATGACCGCGGCGCGCAAGTCCGGCAGCCAGTTCATCTACGAGGCCTTCGACTTCAACTCCGGTCTGCTCGACGGCGACGGCAACGGGCTGTTCGCCGGCGTCTACGTGCTGTTCCACACCACCGGCCTGGGGATGACCACGGCCGAGGTGCTGAAGCGCTTCCCCGACATCAAGGACGGGGACATGTTCATCACCAACGACCCGTGGGTCGGGGCGATCCACTTCAACGACTTCGTCGTCGTGACCCCGGTCTTCGCCGACGGCGAGATCGTCGCCTGGGGCGCGATCGTGATGCACCAGCAGGACGTCGGCGGCCCGGTCCCCGGCAGCTTCGCGGTCGGGGCCCGCGACGTCTTCGACGAGTCGCCGATCATCCCGCCGCTGCGGCTGATGGACGGGGGTCGCTACTGCGACGAGATCGAGGCGCTGCTGCTGCGCAACACGCGCACGCCGATGATGAACGCGCTCAACCTGCGGGCGATGGTGGCGTCGCAGGCGATCACCAAGCGGCGGATCGGCGAGGTGATCGACCGCTACGGCACGAGCGCCTTCAAGGCCGTCACGCAGCAGATCCAGGCGGAGGTCGAGCAGGGCGTCAAGGCGCGGCTGGCGGAGATCCCCGACGGCGAGTGGTACGAGCACGTCTACCTGGACCACGACGGCAACGACAACGAGCTGTACGAGGTCAAGCTGCGCCTGGAGAAGCGCCACGAGAAGCTGATCTTCGACTTCACCGGCACCGCGGCGCAGGCGCCGGGGATGATCAACTGCACGATCTCCGGGCTCCAGGGTGGCGTGATGACCGCCGTGCTGGTGACCCTCTGCTACGAGATGCCGTGGTCGACCGGCGGGCTCAAGGACATCGTCGAGATCATCACCGACGAGGGCACGGTCAACAACTGCGCCTACCCCGCCGCGTGCAGCGGCGGCAGCGTCTGCGGGACCGAGGCGACCGAGAACCTGGCCGGCACCGCGATGGGCAAGATGCTCGGCACCAGCGAGGCGCTCCACCAGGAGTCGATGGCCGTCTGGTACCCGTACTTCAACATCGTGATCCTGGGCGGCAAGGACCAGTACGGCGGGCCGCTCGCCCACCTGCTGTTCGACAACGCGGCCGGCGGCGGCGGGGCCCGCTCGCGGCGCGACGGGGTCGACTGCGGCGGCTACTTCGAGTCGGTCTCCTGCGTCTGCCCGAACGTCGAGTCGAACGAGAAGGTCTTCCCGGTGCTCGAGCTGTTCCGGCGCCGCGCGGGGACCTACGGCCACGGCCGCTTCCGCGGCGGCACCGGGATCGAGGTCGGCATCGTCAGCCACGACATCGACGAGTCGCTCGACGTCGTGATCACCACCCACGGCGTGGCGATGCCGGGAGCCCCGGGGCTCTACGGCGGCTACCCGTCGGCGCTCAACACCAACGTGCTGCTGCGCGACACCGGGGTCCGCGAGCAGCTGGCCAACGGTGAGCTGGTGGTCCGCGAGGAGCAGGTCTCCTACGCCCGCGCCGACTTCCAGCTGGCGAAGGCGCGGACCACCCTGGCGCCCGGCGACATGCTGCTGATGCGCAACGAGGGCGGTCCCGGCTACGGCGATCCGCTGCGGCGCGAGCCGGAGGCGGTCGCGCGTGACGTCCGCGACCGGATCTGCTCGGCGGACGAGGCGCGGGCGGTCTACGGGGTCGTGGTCGACGACGCCGGCACGCTCGACGCCGCGGCGACCGACGGGGAGCGGCAGCGGATCCGCGCGGTCCGGCTGGCCGAGTCGATCCCCGTCGACGAGGCGATCGCGCGCTACGGCAGCGAGGGGCTGGCGCTCGCCTAGCGGCGCGCCGGAGGCCACGCGATGAGCGACCGGACGGACGAACCGGCGGCGACCCGCGGACCGGGTGCGTGCGATGCGGGTCCGCAGGGCACCCCGATCGCACGCGGCGACGGGCCGCCGCTGGCTGCGACCCTCGGCCGGTTCGTCGCGGGCCTCCGCCACGCACCGCCGCCGCCGGCGGTGCGCGAGAAGGTGCGCGTCAACCTGCTGCACAACCTGGCGTGCACGATGGCCGCGCACGAGACCGCCGGCGGCGTCTGGGCGCGGGCCCGGGCCGCCGGCGCCGGGCCCGCCGGGCTGCTGGGCGACGGGGCGTCGGTCGGGGTCGAGGCGGCGGCCTTCGCCAACGCGGTCGTGATGCACGGCCGCGCACAGGACGACACGCACTTCGCCGCCAAGGCCCACCTGGGGTCGGCGGCGACGCCGGCTGCGCTGGCGGTCGCCCAGCGCGAGGGCGCGAGCGGGGACGACCTGCTGCGCGCGCTGGTCGCCGCCTACGAGGTCGGGGCGACGGTCGGCGAGCTGCTGACCGACCGCACGACCGCGCGCGGGTTCCGGGGGTCGATGCTCTACGGGACGCTGGGCGCGGCCGCCGCCGTCGCGTCGCTGCTGCGGCTCGATGCCGACGCGACCGCCGACGCGATCGCGATCGCGACGAGCTTCGCCGGGGGGCTCGGCCAGCCCTGGATCGACGGCTCCAGCGAATGGCGCTGGGAGCTGGGGATGGCGGCCCGCAACGGCGTGCTGGCGGCCGAGCTGGCCGCCGCCGGCGAGCGCGGAGCGCCGTGGGCGTTCGAGGGCGCGGCGGGGTTCGCGCGGGCGTTCGCCGACCTCGATGGCTGGCGTCCGCCGGAGGACCTGGAGCTCGGCGTGCGCTGGCGGGTGATGGACGTGATCTACAAGCCCTACCCGGTCTGCAACATCACCCAGAGCCCGGTCGCGGCGGCGATCGCGCTGGCGGAGCAGGCGTCGCTGGACCCCGGCGAGGTGCGGGCGGTCCGTTGCTTCCTCGCTCCGGAGGAGCGCTCGTATCCCGGCACGCTCAACGCCGGGCCGTTCCGCGACGTCGGGGCGTCGCTGATGAGCGCGGCCTTCTGCGTGGCGGCGGCGCTCAAGGACCGCGCCGTCCGGCTGGCGAGCCTCCGGGCCTTCGACGATCCGACGATGCTGGCGCTGATCGAGCGGACGACGGTGGTGGCGGACCCGGGCCTGCCGACGCTCGGCGCGCGGGTCGAGGTCGACCTCCGCGACGGGACCACGCTGACCCGCGAGGTCCGGCCCGACGACGCGACCTACGGCTGGGACTGGGACGCGACGCTCGCCAACGCGCACGCGATGCTGGTCCCGGAGATCCGCGGTGGGGCGGTGGCGCTCGACCGGACCGCGGCGGCGCTCGGCGGGTTGGAGCGGCTGGACGACCTGGGCGAGCTGGTCGCGGCCACGGTCGCGGATTGACGACCGAGGGTCTGCGGGACCGGAGATCTGGGGCTGAGGACGGTGCGCCGCGCGCGTTCGCGGTTTGCCCGCCCGGCGCGGGCAGATCGCGAACGCGCTCCCCGTGAGCGGGCTCCGGTCCGGGTCAGCGTCGCCGCCGGCCGAACGCCTCGAGCGCCGCCTGGCTGCTGGCCGAGCGGCGGACCGGACCCCAGGCGGCGCGCTCGCGGGCGAGGCCCTCGTCGAGGTCGTGCTCGAGCGCCTCGACCGCCAGCCGCTTGGTCGCCTGGATCGCCTCGGTCGGACCGTCGGCGATCCCGCGGGCGATCCGTCGCGCGGCGTCGGCGGCGTCGCCGTCCTCGACCAGCCGGCTCGCCAGCCCGATCGCGATCGCCTCCTCCCCGCGGACGCGTCGGCCGGTCAGCAGCAGGTCGCGGGCCACGCCCTGGCCGATCGCCCGCACGATCCGGTGGATCCCGCCGGACGAGGCGATCAGCCCGATCGTGGCCTCGGGCAGGCCGAGCACGGCGGACCGTCCGACGACGCGGATGTCGCAGCAGAGCGCCAGCTCCAGCCCGCCGCCCAGGCAGGCGCCGTCGATCGCGGCGATCGACGGGCAGGCGATCCGCTCGAGCGCCGCGTAGGACCGCTGGCAGAGGTGGGCGAAGCGGATCTGCTCGTCGATCGGCGCGCCCGTCATCCACGGGATGTCGCCACCGGCCGCGAAGATCCCGGGGATCTCGCTGCGCACGACGACCGCCCGCACGTCGCCGGGCAGGCCGTCGACGGCCTGCTCCAGGCGGGCCACGAACGGGACGTCGAACTGGTTCACCGGCGGTCGCCGGAAGACCACCTCGGCGACGCCGTCCGCGACGCTCGTGGTGATCCAGTCGGTGGGGCTCGTCATCGGTCGTGGCTCCTCGCGTCGGTCGGAAGGGGTACGGCGGTCGCCTCCGGGGCCGACCTTCCCGCGGCCCGCATCGCGGCGGCCAGCGTCACGTGGCTGGTCGATGAGGCCGCCGCCTCCCAGCTCAGCTGAAGCGGGCGCGATACGCGTTGGAGTCGTAGACCAGCTTGGTCAAGACGTCGAGGGAGGCCCCGCCGGATCGCTTCGTCCTCCACCACGAGAGCACCGAAGGATCGGGCGCTCGTCGGAGCATCCCGAGGTAGATCACGGAGGTCTCGGCCTCGACCTGTCGGAAGCGCACGTGCTCGGGCGACTCGCTGAACTGCACCACGAGGGCCGTGCGGGCGAGGCGTCCCGCGGCGAGGCGGCCGGTCCAGAAGTCGATGCCGCCCGGATCTCCTCGTCGGCCCAGGACGTTCGCGTAGAGCTGGTCGACGAACGCCCGGTGGGTCTGTGCACCGAACCGACGGCGGAACTCGCTGGAGTCGAGGACCTGGCCCGCGATGCGGTTGAGGCTCCAACCCGCCGCGTGGCGCCGGGTCCAATAGACCATGCCGTCGGGGTCGGGGAGCTGCGCGAACGCCGCCAGGTAGAGCCGGACCACCGGTTGGCCGTGCGCGGCGCCCTCGCCCTCCACCAGGCCGGCGAGGTACGCCGGGGGCGTGAGCACGTTGCTGCGCAGCGCGCTGGTGCCCGCGGCGA
>CAZFIQ010000030.1:18243-20316 GCA_964519185.1 uncultured Patulibacter sp. | reverse complement strand
CGTCGACGAGATCCGGCTGCCCGGCGTCAAGGTCGTGCGCCGCGGCCGCGGCGGCAACGACCAGCCGAAGATCAGCGACCTGATCAAGCCCGGCGACGAGCTGGTCGTCCAGGTCACCAAGGACCCGCTGAAGACCAAGGGCGCGCGGGTCACGATGGACCTGACGATCGCCGGTCGCTACCTCGTCTACGCGCCCAAGGGCGAGGGCATCGGGGTCTCGAAGAAGGTCGACGACGCCGAGCGCAACCGCCTGCGTCGCGAGGTCAAGGACGTCGAGCTGGCCGGCGGCGGGGCGATCGTCCGGACCGCCGCCCGCGGCGCGGTCCGCGAGGACTTCGAGCGCGAGCTGCCGTACCTGTTCAAGCTCCACGAGGTGCTCGAGCAGCGGGCCCAGGAGCTCAAGGGGCCCTGCCTGGTCTTCCAGGAGGCCGACCTCTCGGTCCGGGTCGTCCGCGACATCTTCAGCTCCGAGTTCGAGCGCGCGATCGTCGACGATCCGGCGCAGGTGCAGCGGCTCAAGTCGTTCTTCACCCGCACGGCGCCGGAGCTGGTCGACAAGGTCGAGCTGTGGGAGGAGTCCAAGCCGCTGTTCGACGCCTACGGCGTCGAGCCGGTGATCGACGGCCTGCTCGGCCGCCGCGTCGACCTGCCCTCCGGCGGCTACCTGATGATCGACTACGGCGAGGCGCTGACGGTCATCGACGTCAACTCCGGGTCGTACACCGGCAAGGGCAAGCAGGCCCGGCTGGAGGACACGATCACCCGCACCAACCTGGAGGCGGCCGAGGCGGTCGTCAACGAGCTGCGGCTGCGCGACATCGGCGGCATCATCGTCATCGACTTCATCGACATGGCCCGCGCGCGCAACCAGCGCGAGGTCCTCAAGAAGCTGCGCGAGAAGCTGGCCGAGGACCGGACCAAGACCTTCACGGCCGAGATCTCCAAGCTCGGGCTGGTCGAGATGACCCGTCAGAACGTCACGGAGGGCGCCCGCGAGGTCATCACCCGCGCCTGCCCGACCTGTGACGGCGACGGCGTGATCAAGAGCGAGGAGACGCTCGCGATCGAGTTCGAGCGGCGGCTGCGCGAGATGGCGTCGCGGGCCCCGGCCCGGTCCGAGGCGTTCCTGGTGCGGATGCACCCCGGCGTGGTGGCCGAGTTCACCGGCCAGAGCGCCAAGGTGCTGCACCAGCTGGAGGCCGCGACCGGTCGCTACTTCGTCTTCGAGGGCTCCGAGCGGCTGCCGCTCGACAGCTTCGAGATCGTGATGGAGGGCGCGATCGACGAGGTCAAGGAGCGGGCGATCCCGTTCCAGGAGGGCGAGGAAGTGCTCGTCCAGATCGTCGAGCCGCACATGTACAACGTGGACGACGCGGTCGCCAAGGTTGGCGGCTACGTCGTGTCGGTGACCGGCGGCGGTCGCTTCGTCGGGGAGAAGAAGCTGGTCCGGATCGAGCGCGCCGGCCGGACCTCGGCCAGCGCGGTGCTGCTGGGGGCCGATGCCCCGCCGCCGGCACCGCCGGAGCCGGTCGTCGTGCCGGATCCTGCCGCCCCGCCGGAGTCCGTGGTCGATCCGGGGACGGAAGATGCCGCGCCGTCGCGGTCGCGTTCGCGCTCGCGCGGGCGGGGACGCGGTCGCTCATCGGCCGCCGGGGCGGACGCCGACGGGGCTCCGTCGGAGGAGGTCGCGGCGGTTGGGGAGCAGGTGACGGCGGGCTCCACCGCTGATCCTGATGCCGACGGCTCGGGCGACGATCCGGCGTCGGCGGGTGCCGACGCCGCCGGTTCGACCGGGGAGGCCGTCGAAGCACCGGCACCGAAGCGCCGGCGGACCCGCCGGGGTGCGGTGGCGGAGATCGTCGAGGCCGCGGTCGATACGGTCGTGGAGACCGTCGAGGCGGTCGTCGAGGGCGCCACGGAGCCCACGGACGAGCCGGCGGAGGACGAGCCCGCCAAGCCGCGGCGCCGTCGGTCCCGCAGTCGCGCCGCGGCGAGTGCCGGGGACGGCGCCGAAGCCGGGTCCGATGGGTCGGCCACCGGAGCCGCGACGCCTCCGCTCCGGCGGCCGGCGTC
>CAZFIQ010000030.1:12281-18233 GCA_964519185.1 uncultured Patulibacter sp. | reverse complement strand
GCCGCGACGCCGGCCGCCGGAGCGGAGGCGTCAGCGGCTGAGGTCGAGGGAACGTCCGCGGGCGCGGAGACGCCCGCCGCGGAGCCCAAGCCCCGCCGCAGCCGTCGCCGGGCGACGTCCGCCGCCGCGCCGGAGGCGGACGCCGACACCGACGGGCCCGAGGGTGACGCGGGGGACGCGGCCGGCGATGCACCGGCCGCCGCGCCGCGGAAGCGGACCCGTCGCCGCCGGGCGGCGGACGCGGACGCGGAGGGCGCCGCCGATGCCGGTGACGCGGAGGAGACGGCCGACGACGCCGGGGATCCGGACGAGGCAGCCGAGCCGCCCAAGCCGCGCTCGCGCGCCCGTGGGCGCCGCGGTCGCGGGGCCACCGCGCAGCGGGCCGACGGAGAAGCGGCGGATGACCTATCCTCTCCTGTCCGGCGACGCACGGGTGGTGCGCGCCGTTCTGCCGCGTCCCCGGACGGATCTCCCGCCGAGGCGACCGCAGAGACCAACTCGTCCGAGTGAGCCGTATGTACGCAATCGTCAAGACCGGTGGCAAGCAGTACCGCGTGGAGCAGGGCCAGGAACTCCTGGTCGAGAAGCTCGACGCCGAGGCTGGCGCCGCGGTAGAGCTGGAGCCGGTGCTCGTTCGCGGTGATGAGATCGCGATCAGCGCCGACGCCCTGAAGTCCGCCAAGGTCGGCGCCACCATCGTGGAGCACACGAAGGGCCCGAAGATCCGGATCTTCAAGTTCAAGCCGAAGCGTGGCTACAAGCGGACCACCGGTCACCGTCAGCCGCTCACCCGCATCCGGATCGACTCGATCTCGGCCTAGCGGTCGAACTCGAAGGAGCACCAGAACTCATGGCGCACAAGAAGGGCCTCGGCTCCTCCCGCAACGGCCGCGACTCCAACGCCCAGCGTCTGGGCGTGAAGGTCTTCGGCGGCCAGGTCGTCACCGGCGGCGAGATCATCGTCCGTCAGCGCGGCACCCGCTTCAAGCCCGGCAAGGGCGTCGGCATCGGCAAGGACGACACGCTGTTCGCCAAGGCACCCGGCATCGTGACCTTCAACCGCGGTTGGCGCGGTCGGGTCGTGACGGTCGAGCCGGTCGAGGAGACCGCGGCCGCCTGAGGCACCCGCTTCCCGGCCGCGCCCGCGCGCGGCCCGCAGGACCGGACGGCCCGCCCCCTCGGCGGGCCGTCGTCGTTCCGCCCCGGTCGCTGCGCTGCGCGTCCAGCACCGCCCACCACATCCCGTGCCGCAGGCCCGGGGCCTCGCAGCTTGTGCCCCGCGTGCAGCACACCACGCTGCACGCCCGAGGGCCCTGCAGCCCGTGCCTCGCCGGTCGCACCCCACGCTGCACGCCCGAGGGCCCTGCAGCCCCTGCCTCGCCGGTCGCACCCCGTGCTCCACGCCCAACGGCCGTGCAGTCCGGGCTTCGCTGGTCGGGCAGCCGCTACCCTCGCGACATGTCCCTGCTGACGCCCGTCAACCTCGCGCGCGTGATCGGGGCGGGGCGGATCGCGATCGGCCTGTCGCTGCTTGCGGCGCCCGCGATCGGTGGTCGGGCGTGGCTGGGCGAGGCCGGGACCACTCCGGCGACCCAGGCGGTGCTCCGCGGCATGGGGATTCGCGACGCGTTGATCGGCGTGGCCCAGGTCCACACCGCGGCGGACCCCGAGCGCGGCTTCCGCTGGGCGCGAACCAGCGCGATCGCCGACCTGGGCGACCTGGCGGCGACGCTTGCGGTCCGGCGCAGCCTGCCCGCCAACGGCGCGCTGGGTGCCGTCGCGCTGGCCGGGTCGGCCGCGGTGGCGGGGCTCGTGACCAGCCGCGCGCTCCGCGCCACGGGCTGACGGTCGGGGTGCGCTGGCCGCCCCGGCTGCTGCGCGACCAACCGACGGAGCTGGGGGTCGGCGTCGGGCTGCGTGACCGACCGACGACGACTCGGGTCGGGGCGGGACCGGGCGGGCTGTGTGACGGGCCGACGACGCCTGGGGTCGGCGGCGGGCCGCGTGACCGACCGGACTACGGCGCCGGTTGGCGCGGCCCCGTCGCGGGTAGCCTCCCGGCATGTCGATCCTCACCGCCGCCAACGCCTCCCGCGCGATCGGAGTCAGCCGCATCGCCTTCGGCGCCGCGCTGCTCGCGGTCCCGGCCCGGATCGGCGCGTCGTGGCTGGGCGAGTCGGGGACCGGGCCCGGCGCCCAGGTCGCGCTGCGGGGGCTCGGGATCCGCGATGCGCTGATCGGCCTGGCCCAGGTCCACACCGCGGGCGACCCGGAGCGCGGCTACCGCTGGGCCCGAACCAGCGCCTTCGGCGACATCACCGACCTGGTGGCGACGGTCGCGGCGGCCCGCGAGCTGCCGCGCAGCGGCGTCTACGGCACCGCGGCGCTGGCCGGCTTCGCCGCGGCCAGCAGCCTGCTCGTCAGCCGGTTGATGCAGGACGACTGAGCACGGTCGCGCCGCGGTCTCGTCGGCGCGGTGCTGTCGCGGAGTCCCCGGAGGCGGGCGCCGGGTCCAGCCGAGCCCCGTCAGCGCGGTCCATGAGGGTTGCGCTGCCGCTCCTGTCGATCTTCGTCGAGTGCGGCACGCCCGGTCGGGCACCGCTACGGGCCCGGGCCTGAGTCGGCTGCGACACGCTGTGAGACGGCTCAGCGTCCAGCGCGACTGACGCGTTGCGCGCTGCGTCCCCGACTCCTCTGCACCTTCCAAACCGGTATGCGAGTCACCCACCGCCCCGCTGCATCTTGCAGGGAACGACTCGGGGTCCGGGTCGTCGGCTGGGTGGCTGCGATCGCCGCGGCGCGCGGATCGGTTGGCGCAGTGGTGGCTGCGCGGTCGGGTGGCTTGCAGCGGGGGACGCAGCGAGGAGCCGTGCGCGACATCACGGTCAGGTGACGCAGCGGTGCTCCGATTCGCCGCCAGCTTGGTGCCAATCCGAAAGGGCCGACGACGAAGCACGGCGCGTGCCGGAGGATCGGCGGATGGAGAAGATCGATGCGCGGATCGCGGAGCTCGCCGAGCGGAAGCGAGGGGTCGTTCACCGACGGCAGCTGATCGGCCTCGGGCTGCACCGGTCGGCGGTGTCGCGTCGGGTGGCGGCGGGGCGTCTGCACGTCGTCCTTCCGCAGGTGCTCGCGGTTGGGCACCGCGCGCTCCCGGTCGGCGGACGCGAGATGGCCGCGTTGCTCTGGCGCGGACCGGCGAGCACGCTCAGCTACGAGTCGGCTGCCTGGGTCCACGGACTCCATCCCGGCGCCCAGACCGTGCACGTGAGCAGCGCGATCGGCGGGACGGCATCGCGGCAGGGGGTGCATACCCATCGGCTCTCTCGCCTGGATGCGGCCGATGTCGAGGTCCGTGACGGGCTCCGGGTAACCACGGTGGCTCGGACCCTCTTGGACCTGGCCGACACGGTCTCGGCAGGCGAGCTCGAGCGGCTCGTGGCGGAGGCCCGTTTTCGCCGCCTCGTGTCCGACCGGTTGCTCCGGGAGGTCACCGCCCGCTACCGGACGAGACGCGGGGCACGGGCGCTGAGGAGGTTGCTCGACGCCGAGCAGGAGCCCGCGTTCACGCGCTCCGGGGGTGAGCGTGCGTTCCGCGCGATCGTCAAACGATCCGGTCTGGCGCTGCCCCAGGCGAATGTCCACGTCGGCGGCTGGGAGGTCGACGCGCTCTGGCCCGACCAGCGGCTGGTCGTCGAGATCGACGGGTTCGATGGCCACAGCAGTCGTAGCGCCTTCGAGCGCGATCGCCGCAAGTCTGCATCTCTGGAGACCGCCGGCTATCGGGTGATCCGGGTGACGGGGCGTCAGCTCCGGGATACGCCGGAGATGGTCGCAGCCGTCGTGGCCTCCGCCCTGGCCCGCGCTGCCTGAACTTTGGCGCGGACTTGGGACTGCAGGGTGGGTGGCCCTGCAGCGCCTGGCACTCGGGGCGAGTCGGGAGCTGCGTGGCCCGCGGCCGCGCAGCGTGCCGCTTGGAAGGCGAGTCGGACGCTGATCGGTCAAGTCATGCGGCCCGGGGTGCAGGCGATGACGCGGTGAGCGGGTCGGATGATGCAAGGCCCCGAGGGGTGCAGCCGGTGACGCGTGCGAGCGGAGGACGCCTGCGGATATGTCTCGCCCGCCTCGCCTCGCCTCGCCTCGCCCCGCGGTGTCTCGCCCCGCGGTGCAACGGCGCCCGCGGTGTCTCGCCCCGCGGTGCAACGGCGCCCGCGGTGTCTCGCCCCGCGGTGCAACGGCGCCCGCGGCACCGCGCGGGGCGAACCGGTCGGTGCGGCGGGCGGGGACGCCGCTGCGCTCGCTACCCGCCACCTGCGACCATCCAGCGGTGCTCTCGGATACCGCGCGCATCTTCGTCCAGGCCGGCAACGGCGGCAACGGCTGCATGTCGTTCCGCCGTGAGGCGCACGTGCCGAAGGGCGGTCCCGACGGGGGAGACGGGGGACGCGGCGGATCGGTGATCCTGGTCTGCAACGACTCGTACCGCGATCTGCAGCAGTTCGCTCGCCGCACGCACTACAAGGCACCGCGCGGTCGCCACGGCGAGGGCGCGCTGAAGAAGGGGCACGACGGCGACGACCTGGTCGTCAACGTTCCGCCCGGCACGCAGGTGACGGGGCTCGACGGGACGGTCCACGACCTGATCGTGCCCGGTCAGCAGGTGGTCGTCGCCGGCGGCGGATCGGGCGGACGGGGGAACGCGCGGTTCGCGTCGCCGACCCGCCAGGCGCCGCGGTTCGCGGAGAACGGCCTGGAGGGCGACGAGGGCTGGATCGACCTGCGACTCAAGCTGCTCGCCGACGTCGGCCTGGTCGGCGTGCCGAACGCCGGCAAGTCGTCGCTGCTGGCGAGGATCACCAGCGCCCGCCCGAAGGTCGCCAACTACCCGTTCACGACGCTGTCGCCGGTGCTCGGCACGATCGACGGCGACGAGCGCCAACTGATCCTGGCCGACATCCCCGGCCTGATCGAGGGCGCCAGCGAGGGCAAGGGCCTGGGCCACGAGTTCCTGGCGCACGTCGAGCGCTGCCGGCTGCTGGTGCACGTCCTGGAGTTCGAGCCGCAGGACGGCAGCGACCCGGTCGAGAACCACGAGACGATCGAAGCCGAGATCGCCGCCTACGACGAGCGGCTGACCACGTTGCCGCGGATCCTGGTGCTGAGCAAGGCCGATCTGGTGCCGCCGGAGCTCGCCGAGCAGGCCGCGGCCGAGTGGCGGGCCCGGATGGACGCCGAGCAGGCCGAGCGCGACCCCGCGTTCCGCCCCGCCGCCGAGCTCGAGTCGTGGGAGGACCCGGCCGAGCCCGACGTCCCGGTGCTGGTGATCTCCAGCGCGACCGGCCAGGGGGTCGATCAGCTGCGGGCGCTGCTGCTGCGGACCGTCCCGCTGCAGGACGACGTCGCGGTGGTCGACCTGGGCGGCGCGCCGCTCGCCGAGCACCGCACCTACACGCCGACGGCCAAGCGCGACTGGAAGGTCGTCCGCGACCGCGAGGGCTTCCGGGTCACCGGGCCCGGGATCAAGCGGCTGATCGCCCGCCACGACATCGACAACGAGGAGGCGCTCGAGTACGTCGAGAGCCGCCTGCGCAAGATGGGTGTGATCGAGGCGCTGCAGGAGCAGGGGTTCGAACCGGGCGACGAGGTGGAGATCGCCGGCGTCGCCTTCGAGTTCGACCCCGAGGCCTAAGGACAGGTCCTAACCGCCTCCGCAGCGGGCAGCGTCGGTCAGGGCCGGGCGTGCGGCGCCCGGCGTCCGTCGGGCACGCGGTCCGCGTCTCGGGATCCGGGCGGCACCCTGCTCCGGCCTCGGCGGCCGCGACCGGTGGCTGATCGGGAAAGTCTAGGGTGGGCCCTGGGGCGACCGCTGGCTACCCTGCGTGCGCCATGCGCACGCCCCCGCCGACCCGCCCGTCCCGACGGCCCAGCGGCTCCGCCGTCCGGGTCGACGGG
>CAZFIQ010000030.1:1156-12271 GCA_964519185.1 uncultured Patulibacter sp. | reverse complement strand
CCTGCTGGCGCTGGTCGCGCCGAGCGGCGCGGCCGCCTACGGCTGGGTCGCGGAGTGGGGCGGACCCGGCGGCGGGCCGGGCCAGTTCACCGACCTGCGCGACGTGGCCACCGACACCAACGGCAACGTCTTCACCGCGGAGGCGGGGCGTCTGCAGAAGTTCGGGACGGATCGGGCGTTCGTGACGCAGGTCGCCGCGGGCCCGGGCCAGAGCTTCAGCTCGATCGCCGTCCACGGCGTCGGGGCGACCGGGATCGTCTACGCGGTCGACCGCGACCACGGGGTCCGTCGGTACCGCGCCTCCGACCTGGCGCCGCTCGGGCCGCTCACGCTGCCCGCGCCGCCGGTCAACTGGGGCCGTCCGCGGGCGATCACGCTGGACCACCTGGGGAACGTGATCGTCGCCTACCCGAACGATGACGATCCGGTGAGCCGGATCAGCGGGATCGCGATCTACTCGCCGGCGGGGGCGTTCATCCGCACGATCGGCGAGTACGCGGCCGGCGATGCCGGCGCGGACGCCTTCCGCTACACGACCCCGGTCGACATCGACGACGACGGCCAGCCGGGCGGCAAGGTCTGGGTCACCGACGCGACCAAGCGGCGGCTGTTCTCGTTCCGACGCTCGGACGGCAGCAACGCGACGGGCTCGTCGACCACGCCGCCGACCGCCTGGGCCCCGGGCGCGGTCGCGGTGATGCCGCTCGATCCGGTCTTCCCGGTGCAGGCGATTCCGCTCGACTACACGGTCTACGTCGCGGACACCGGACCCGGCGACCCGGCGGACCTGACCGTCGACCGGATGTACGTCTGGGAGTCCGGTGGCCCGTTCCAGGGACGGTTCGGCGCCCGCGGCAGCGGCGAGCAGCGCTACGGGCGGATCGCCGGGATCGAGATCGACGGCTCCCAGCGGATGTTCCTGGCTGACGCGACCCAGCAGAAGGTCCTGGAGTACGGCAACGGCGGGTCGCCCGGGCCGGGCGACCCGCAGGACCCCGTCCCGCCGCCCGCCCCGCCTCCGACCCCGAGCGGGCCGTCGGGCCCCTCGCCGCAGCCGACCGATCCGGCGGCGATCCAGCCCCAGGTCTGCATCGGCCTGTGGTCGGTCGCGACCTGCGGCTGGCTGCCCAAGCCGCCGACGCTGCAGGTCTGCGTCTCCTACTGGGAGAACTGCAACGGGTTCCAGGGGCTCAAGCCGGCGTCGCCGGGGACGATCGACATGTCGGGCTTCCCGAGCGCGATCAACGTCGACATGAGCTGCGCCGAGATCAACCGCGCGGTCACCCGCCAGGCGCCGAGCTACGTCAAGCCGGAGACCCAGTGCCTGGTGGAGGGCTACCTGGAGGGCAGCTTGCCCAAGCAGCAGCTGACCCGCAAGCGGCTGGAGCTGCTCTGGAACATGGACGCGCGGGCGTTCAAGGCCGAGGTCGCGGCGGCCTACGCGGTGACGATCTCCGGCCTGCGCGCCGCCTCCGCACCGCTGATGGGGGAGAACGGCGCCGACCCGCTCGGGGTCAAGGTCTTCTTCTTCATCTCCGACCTGGTCGACAAGCTGTACGACGACGTGGCGCGGATCGGTCAGCCGTTCGCGCCGCCCGCGATCGCGATCTCGCCCGCCCGCGTCTGCGACACGATCCTCGGCGACGACCTGCGCCGCTGCCAGCTGCTGGTGGCCTCGCTCAACGGCGCGATCAACGGCAACCTCGGGCTGCTGGCCCAGCGCAAGCGCGACCTCTTCCTGGACATCTCGTTCAACGAGTACTTCACGCTGCTGGAGAAGCGGAAGGGGGAGGTCCTCAAGAACCTGGAGTCCGGGGCGAAGGAGCGCGCGGGCACGGCGCGGGCGACCAAGCGGCCGAGCACGGCCAAGCGCAACGTGGCGCGCAAGCGGACGGTCTTCGCCTCCGGCCAGGTGACGATCGCCCAGGGGAAGCGCGGCCGGCTGAAGCTGCGGACGACGAAGGCGATGCGCGACCAGATGAAGCGCCTGCGCCGGGCGGGCGTCCGGACCTTCAAGGCGACGATGGTGACCCGGGCGTCGCTGGTCCCCGGCCGCACGGTCGTCCGCCGCAAGACCGTCACGATCAGCCTGGTCAAGGTCCGGAGGACGCCGGCCAAGCGCCAGCGGCCGACGGCCGCTTGACAGCCGCCAAGACATATGACAGGTTGCCCCGGTAAGGAGCAGACTGTTGTCAGGGGCCTTGCGATTCGGCGTGGATACCGGCGGGACCTTCACCGATCTGGTGATCGAGGGAGACCCCCGCGGCCTGCTCCTGGCCAAGCGCCCGACGACGCCCGACGACCCGCTCCGCGGCCTGGTCGACGTGCTGGGCGCGGCCAGCGAGCAGCTGGACTGCACGACCCGCGACCTGCTCGGTCGCGGCGAGCTGTTCGTCTTCGGCACGACCCGCGCGACCAACGCGATCGTCGAGGGTGCGACCGCCCGCACCGCCCTGCTCGTCACGCAGGGACACCCCGACATCCTCACCCTGCGCGAGGGCGGCGGCCGCCCGTCGCTGTTCGACTACGGGCACGAGTACCCGGCCCCGTACGTCCCGCGCGCGCTGACGTTCGAGCTGCCCGAGCGGATCGGCGCCGCCGGCGAGATCGTCGCGCCGCTCGACGAGCCGGCGACGATCGCGCTGCTGCGCGACCTCCGTGAGCAGCGGGTCGAGGCGATCGCGGTCTGCCTGCTCTGGTCGGTCGTGAACCCGGCGCACGAGCGTCGCGTCGGCGAGCTGATCGCCGAGCACCTGCCGGGCGTGCCGTTCACGCTCTCGCACGCCCTCAACCCGACGATCCGCGAGTACCGCCGGGCGTCGAGCGCGTCGATCGACGCGTCGCTGCGCCCGCTGATGAGCCGGTTCTTCGGTGCGCTCGACGCGCGGCTGCGCGACGAGGGGTTCGGCGGACGGCTGCTGGTGATGACCTCGTCCGGCGGCGTGCTCGACGCCGACGACGTGCGGGGCACGCCGATCCACTCGATCGGCTCGGGGCCGGCGGCGGCACCGGTCGCCGGACGGCACTTCGCGCGGCTCGACGCCCAGGCGGAGACGGCGATCGTCACCGACGCGGGCGGCACGACCTACGACGTCAGCCTGATCCGCCGCGGGCAGATCCCGTGGACCCGCGAGACGATGGTCGGCGAGGGCCAGTTCGGGCACCTGACGGGCTTCCCGTCGGTCGACGCCCGCTCGATCGGCGCCGGCGGGGGATCGATCGCGTCGGTCGACGGCGGCGGGCTGCTGCACGTCGGGCCGCGCAGCGCCGGGGCCACGCCCGGACCGGTCTGCTACGGCGCGGGGGGCGTCCACCCGACGGTGACCGACGCCTGCCTGGTGCTCGGCTGGATCGATCCGGACTACTTCCTCGGCGGCCGGATGGCGCTGCAGGTCGAGCCGGCACGGGCGGCGATCGCCCGCGACGTCGGCGACCCGCTGGGGCTGTCCGTCGAGGACGCCGCAGCGGCGATCGTCCACCTGGCCACCGAGCACATGGTGCGCGCGATCGAGGAGATCACGCTGGTCCAGGGCGTCGATCCGTCCGGCGCGGTGATGATCGGCGGGGGCGGCGGCGCCGGCCTCTACTCCAGCGCGATCGCCCGCCGGCTGGGCTGCCCGCTGGTCGTGATCCCCGAGGTCTCGGCGACGCTCTCGGCGGCCGGGATGATCCTCAGCGACGTCCAGACCGACCTGTCGACGACCTTCGTCACCGACACCGCGCGGTTCGACGCGGACGCGGTCAACGCGCTGCTCGACGACCTGCGCGCGCGGGCCGCGACCTTCGCCGCCGGGGCCGCCGCCGAGATCCGGCTCTCCGCGGAGGCGCGCTACCCGCAGCAGGTCTGGGAGATCGAGGTCCCGCTGGCGGTCGAGCGGTTCGCCGGCGCCGACGACGTCGAGCGGCTGCGGCAGGACTTCCACCGGGTGCACGAGGAGCTGTTCGCGGTCAGCGACCGCGATTCCGCGGTCGAGGTCGTCCAGTGGCGCGCGCGCGTGCGGATCGGGCTCGGCGAGGTGTCGCTGCCGCCGCTGGTGGCGACCGGCACCCCGACCGCCACCGCCACCCGCACGGTCCACTACCCGGGCTCCGGGGCCCACGACGCCGCGATCCACCGATTGGAGGAGCTGGCGCACGGCCAGGCGATCCGCGGGCCGGCGATCGTCGAGTCGCCGTTCACCACCGTCGTCGTCGACCCCGGCGGGTCGCTGACGCGGGCGCCGACCGGCAGCCTGCTGCTGCGCCCGGCCGACGACGGAACCGCCGCGATCGCCGAGAGGGACGATGCCCGCTTCCGTGCCTGAACCCCGTGACGGGCTGCGCCTGGCCCTGATGAACAACCGCTTCGAGGGCATCGTCCGGGCGATGATGAACACGCTGCTGCGGTCGGCGCGCTCGGCGATCCTCAACACCGCGCGGGACTTCTCCTGCTGCGTGCTGACCGCCGACGACCAGATGCTGGCGATGGCCGAGTCGCTGCCGATCCACGTGATGAGCGGCCCCGACCTGATGGCCCGCCGGATGCGCGAGGCGCACCCGCAGCTGCGCGCCGGAGACGCGTTCCTCAACAACTCGCCCTACCACGGCAACTCGCACGCGGCTGACTGGTCGCTGCTGGTCCCGGTGATCGACGCCGGCGGCGTGCACCGCTACACGGTGCTGGCGAAGGCCCACCTGGCCGACTGCGGCAACGCGGTGCCGACGACCTACTCCGCGGCCGCCCGCGACGTGTACGAGGAGGGGGCGCTGATCTTCCCCTGCGTGCAGGTCCAGCAGGACTACCGCGACCGCGACGACGTGCTCGACATGGCCCGCGTCCGGATCCGGGTGCCGGACCTCTGGTACGGCGACTTCCTGGCGCTCGTCGGCGCCGCGCGGATCGGCGAGCGGCGGCTGCTGGCCCTGCTCGACGAGGTCGGGCCCGGCGAGCTCGAGCGCTACGAGGACGAGTGGTTCGACTACAGCGAGCAGCGGTTCGTCGACGCCGTCGCCGGGATGCCGGCGGGCAGCGCGACGGTGCGGGGACGCCACGACCCGGTGCCCGGGGCACCCGACGGGATCGAGATCGCAGCGACCGTGACCGTCGACCCCACGGCCGGCCGGATCGCGGTCGACCTGCGCGACAACCCCGACTGCCAGCCGTGCGGGCTGAACCTGACGGAGGCGACCGCGGGCACCGCCGCGATGATGGGCGTCTTCACCGCGCTCGGCGCCGACGTGCCGCCCAACGCCGGCAGCTTCCGGCGGCTCGACGTGCAGCTGCGGGAGAACTGCGTCGTCGGGATTCCCCGCCACCCGCACTCCTGCTCGGCGGCGACGACCAACCTGTCGGAGCTGACCGCCAACCTGGTGACCGGCGCGATCGCGGAGCTCGGCGAGGGCTTCGGGATGGCGGCCACCGGCCGCTGCCAGCCGCCGTCGTGCGGCGTGATCTCCGGCGTCGACCCGCGCGAGCGGGGCGGCCCCTTCGTCAACCAGCTGATGCTCGCCTGCACGGGCGGGGCCGGCGGTCCGGTCGCCGACGGCTGGCTGACGACGCTCGGGATCGGCGCGGCGGGGTTCCTGCTCCGCGACAGCGTCGAGATCGACGAGATGAAGTACCCGATCCGGGTCCGCGAGCAGCGCCTGCAGCCGGACAGCGAGGGCGCGGGTCGCCGCCGCGGGTCGCCGGGCGCCTACGTCGAGTACGAGCCGGTCGACTGCGAGATCGAGGTCGTCTACCTGTCGGACGGCACCTACAACGCGCCGGCCGGCGTGCGCGGCGGGGGCGACGGCAGCTGCGCCCAGCAGCGCAAGCGCGACGCGTCCGGCGCGCTGTCCGACGAGATGGGCGCGTACGCGCGCGTGCCGCTGGGCCCCGGGGAGTCGATCGTCTCGATCTGCTCGGGTGGGGCGGGCTACGGCCCGCCGGAGCAGCGCGAGCCGGAGCGGGTGGCGGCCGACGTCCGCGAGGGGCTGGTCACGCCCGAGCGGGCGCGGGACGTCTACCGCGTGGCGGTCGACGCCGCCGGCACCGTGGACGAGCAAGCGACCGCCGCGCTGCGCGCGGCCTGAGGAGGAGCGGATGGCCCATCGCGTGCTGTTCTGCATCGGCGTGCTGCCGGAGTTCTTCGCCGCCGACGGCGAGCAGCGGGAGGCGGCGATCGCCGCGATCCCGCCGGCCTTCGCGGACCTCTCCGGACGGTTCGGGCTGACGGTGCTCGGGACCCTGGACGACGACCGGCTGCAGGTCGGGCCGTCGACCCAGTTCCCGTGGACGAGCTACATCCTGGCGGACGCCCCGGACCTGGACGCGGTGGCCGCGGTCTGCAACGTGCTGCGCACGACGGAGGTCGGCGAGCACCGGCTGTGGCGCTACCTGCGGATCGAGGCGCGCGTCGGCCGCGAGCTGTTCTTCGGCAACGACTGATCTCCGCGCCACCACTGCCGGCGACGCGTTCGCGGTTCGCCCGCGCTGGCCGGGCAAACCACGAACGCGATGGCCTCAGCGCATCAGCAGGCCGCCGTTGACGTCGAAGGTCGCTCCGGTGACGGTGGCGGCCTCCTCCGAGCAGAGCCAGCCGGCGACGGCGGCGACCTCCTCCGGCCGTCCGACGCGGCCGACCGGGATCCGCGCGGTCGCCGCGGCGATGCGCGCGGGGTCCATGGCGTCCATCGCCGGACCCGCGATCGCGGCCGGCGCGATCGCGTTGACGGTGATCCGGTCGGCGGCCAGCTCGGCCGCGGCGATCTTGGTCAGCACCCCGATCCCGGCTTTGGCGGCGGCGTAGTGCGCGCCGGCGACCAGGCCGCCCGCCTGGCCGGCGAGCGAGCCGAGGTTGACGATCCGGCCACCGGCGCCGGCCGCCCGCAGGTGGGTGCCGACGACCTGGCAGCCGAAGAGCACGCTCCGCAGGTTGACGGCCAGCACGTCGTCCCACTCGTCGGACTCGATCTCCATCAGCGGCCGGGGGACCGTGCGCGCCGCGTTGTTGACGAGGATCGTCGCGCGGCCGAAGCGCTCCAGCGCGACGTCGAGCATCGCCCCGAAGGCCGCCCGCTGGCGGACGTCGGCGACGACCGCGACCGCCCGCTCGCCGAGCGCGGCGACGGTCGCGGCGGCCGTCCCGGGGTCGATGTCGGCGACGACCACCGCCGCTCCGGCGCCGTGCAGCTGCGCGGCGATCGCGGCCCCGAGGCCCTGCCCGCCGCCGGTCACGATCGCGACCTGGCCGTCCAGTCGGGCGGCCATCAGTACAGGTCCTGCTCGCGCTCGGACGCGGCGATCTCGCGGCGTTCGTCGGCGTCGGGCGCCGCCTGGTCCCGGAGCGCCTGACCGATCGAGGGCAGCTCGCCGGCCGCCGCGAAGGTGGCCGGATCCCAGACCCGCCCGCGCTTGAACGCGCGTCCGCAGTGCAGGAACGCCTCCTCGAGCTCGACCCGCAGCGCGCTGGTCGGCGGCTTGCCGGTGATCGACATCGACGCGAGCAGCTCCGGGTCGGTCGAGATCCTCGCGGTGCCGTTCACGCGCAGCGTGTCGTCGTGGCCGGGGACCACGAACAGCAGCCCGACGCGGGGGTTCTCCAGCACGTTGCCGAGCGCATCGAGGCGGTTGTTGCCCTTGCGATCGGGGATCGCCAGGTGACGGTCGTCGAGCACCCGGACGAACCCGGGCGGATCGCCGCGCGGTGACACGTCGCAGCGGCCGTCGGCGTCCGCGGTCCCGATCATCACCAGCGGCGAGCGGGCGATGAACGCCCGGCAGTGCACGTCGAGCGCGGGCAGCACCTTGCGGGCCATCAGCCCGAGCGGTGCGGGGTAGCGCTCGCGCAGCTGGGCGGCCGATGCGATCTCCGGACCCGCGCTCACCCGGTCGCCTCCCGGCGCGCGCGGGTCGCCGCCCGGTCGACGCTCCCGGCGTCGTCGAGCACCACCCCGTAGACGTCGCGCGCGCGGTCGCGGCTAACCCAGCCCTCGGCCACGTCCTTGCGGACCATCTCCGGGTCGCGCTCGTCGGGCGGCCCGTAGCCGCCGCCACCCGTCGACATCGAGACGATCGTCTCCCCGGCCTGGAGCACGACCCGCTCGTGGGCGCCGAGCGCGTGGAGCACGCCGTCGCGGTCGCGGCGGTGCTGCTGGGCGCAGGCTCCGGGCAGGCCGCCGCGCACGCCGAGCGGCGCGGTGTGGGTCCCGTCGCTCATGTAGATCACCTCGAGCTCGGTGTCGACGGGGCCGTACTCGACGTAGGCCCCCGGCGCGCCGCGGAACCGCCCGGCGCCCTCGCTGTCGGGGATGATCCGCTGCGCGCGGACCTCGATCGGGTACTTCATCTCGTCGACCTCGATGCTGTCGTGGAGCTGCAGCCCCGCGACGCCGATCCCGATCTCCGTCAGCCAGCCGTCGGCGTGGGGCGCGCCCGCGCCGTTGGTCACCACCAGGCAGAGGAAGTTGATGAACGGTCCGCGGTCGTCGCGCGGGTCGACGCCGGAGATCACGCCCATCGCGGGCGGCAGCACCTTGCCGACCTCGGCCAGGCCGAAGCCGTCGCCGAGCTGGGCCATCGCCATCGAGACCGCCTTGCCGAGCGTCTCGGCCAGGTTGGTCGTCGCGGCCGAGCAGGAGTACGGATGGCGCGGGATCCCGACCACGCAGTTCTCGCGCAGCTGCATGTCGACGCGGCGGAACGAGCCGGCGTTGGCGGGGACCTGGCGCGGGATCGAGCTGAAGATCCCGGCCATCGCGTTCGACGTCGCGGTCGCCTCGGTCAGGTTGAGCCCGATCGGCAAGCAGTCCAGGTTGTCGGTCAGGTCGATCGCGATCCGCCCGGCGTCGGCGTCGACGTGGACATCGACGTTGACCGGCACGCCGTCGGGCGCGCCGGGCAGCGGGTCATGGTGCAGCGTGACGCGGGCCCGTCCGGCGGGCAGCTCGCGGATCACGCGCTCCATCGCGTCCTCGCAGTAGTCGAACCAGGCGTGCTCGTAGCTCCGCAGGCGGTCGATGCCCAGCTCGGCCAGCAGCTCCAGCAGCCGCCGCTCGCCGACGCGGGTGGCGCCGAGGATCGCCAGGAAGTCGCCGTGCCACATGTCGGGCACCCGGATCCGCACCTGGCACTGGCGGACGAAGTCCTCGACGACCTCGTACTCGGACTGGACCTTGGTCCCCGGGAAGATCAGCGCGCCCTCCTGGTAGACGTCCTGGGCGTCGGTGTAGAAGGTCGTCGGGATCGAGTTCCCGCAGTCGGCGACGTGGGCCTTGGCGAAGACCGTGAAGTGGTGCGTCCCCGCGTCGTCGATGACCGGGTGCAGGATGCACCAGTCCGCCGCGTGCGAGTTGCCGTGGTACGGCGAGTTGTTGAGGAAGGCGTCGCCCTTGCGCAGGACCGGGAACGACTGCTTCATGTGCCGCGCCTGCAGGTCCGGTCCGCGGAACGAGTGGCAGGGCAGCGACTCGGCGACGGTCAGGACCTCGTCGTCGGCGGTCAGGATCCCGCAGGAGAAGTCGCGGGCCATGTTCATGATCGCCGACCGCGCGCTGCGCTGGAGGGTGTTCATCATCGCCCCGACGATGCCCTCGAGGCGGTTGGTGATCAGGGCCAGCTGGAGCCCGTCGAGGGGCGGTGCGGAGGTCATGCGTGCTCCTTGGCGTCGAGGACGGCGGTGGCGGTTCGGGCGGTTCCGGGGCGCAGCAGCATCGAGCCCGAGGCGAGCCGCTCGATGGTGGCGCCGGGCGGGACGACGACGGTCGTGACCGGCGACTCGACGAGCGCCGGTCCCTCGAGCCGCTCGCCGACCGCCAGCGTGGCGTAGCGGCGGACCGTCGTGTCGGCGGCCCCGGTCGCGCTGAAGTACGCCGGCCGCGTGCCGCCGGCGTCGTCGCCGGCGGCGACCGGCGGGGCCGACACGTCGGCGGACCGCAGGACGCAACGGATCTGCGCGCGCCACGCCACGATCTCGACGTGCGCGTCGCGGTCGGCGAAGGCGAACAGCTCCTCGTGGACCCGGTGGAACTCCTGCTCGAGCGCGCGGACGTCGGCGTCGTCGCCGAAGCGGTCGACGGGCAGCGGGACCTCGATCTCCCAGACCTGGTTGGGGTAGCGCGCCTCGGCGGTGAGGGTCACGTGCGATTCGAGCGCGGCGGCGCCCGGCCCGGCCCGGAACGCGTCGCACTCGGCGAGCAGCTCGGCGATCGTGGCGTTGGCCAGCGCGCGGTCGAAGCTGCGGGTCGTGGTCAGGCGGGTCCGCTGGACGTCGCGGGTCAGCTCGGACAGCAGCGCGCCCGCCGCGGAGAGCGCCGCCGAGACCGCCGGGATGACGACCTGCTGGGTGCCCAGCCGGCGGGCGATGATCGCCGCGTAGAGCCCGGCGCCCCCGCCGCCGCCGACGACCACGGCGTCGCGCGGGTCGAGGCCCTGGTTGAGGGTGATCTCCTCGATCGCCGTCACCATCCGCTCGCACGCCAGGTCGAGGATCGCCGCCGCGGCCTGCTCGACGTCGAGGCCGAGCGGCTCCGCGACGTCGCGGCGGATCGCGTCGCGGGCGGCGTCGCGGTCGATCCGCATCTGGCCGCCGAGGAAGTACGCGGGATCGAGGTAGCCGAGCACCACGCAGGCGTCGGTGACCGTCGGCCGGACGCCGCCCCGGCCCCAGCAGACGGGGCCGGGGTCGGAGCCGGCGCTCTGCGGGCCGACGTGCAGCAGGCCGCCGTCGTCGACCCAGCCGATCGAGCCGCCGCCGGCGCCGACCGACCGCACATCGACCGACGGGAACCCCGTCATGTAGCCGTGCTTGGGGTGGCCGACCACCGTCTCGCGGGTCCACGGGATCTGGCCGCCGCGGATCAGCCCGACGTCGTAGGTGGTGCCGCCGGCGTCGGTGACGATCACGTTGTAGGCGTCGGCGTCGGTCCGCGCGAAGTGGCGGCCGGCGACGGGCGCGGCGGCGGGGCCGGAGCCGATCGAGTGGATCGGGGTGTTCCAGACGTCCTTGGCGTCGAGCACCCCGCCGGACGACGTCAGGATCAGCAGCCGGCCGTCGAAGCCGGCGGCGCGGAGGCGGTCGTCGAGGTCGCCGATGTAGCGGGTCATCAGCGGCTTCAGCGAGGCGTCGATCACCGCGCTCGACGCGCGCCGGTACT
>CAZFIQ010000030.1:0-1146 GCA_964519185.1 uncultured Patulibacter sp. | reverse complement strand
CGCACCGTCGGGTTGAGGGCGTGCGAGAGCGTGAACGGCACGCCGGGCAGGTGCTCGTCGAGGAGCGCGCCGATCCGCTGCTCGTGGGCGGGCTCGACGATCGACCAGAGCAGGCAGACCGCCACCGCCTCCACGGCCTCCTCACGGAGCTGCGCGATGATCTCCACGACCCGCTGCTCGTCCAGGGCACGGCGGACGCTGCCGTCGGCCGCGATCCGCTCGGGGACCTCGAAGGTCAGCGCCCGCGGTACGTACGGATCGGGGTAGCGCTGGGTGTAGTCCATCGGCTGGATCCGCCCGCCGCCCTCGCGCAGCAGCAGGACGTCGCGGTGGCCGTCGGTGGTCAGCAGCGCGGTGCGTGCGGTAGCGCCCTCGACGATCGCGTTGGTGGCGCGGGTCGTGCCGTGGATGAACATGTCGGCGGACGCGAGCAGGGCCCGGCGATCGACGCCCAGCTCGTCGGCCGCGGCGCCGACCACGTCGAGCAGGCCGCGCACCGGATCGTCCGGGGTGGTGGGGCGCTTGAAGAAGCGCAGCCCCCCGGGGAGCCCCTCGATCACGAGGTCGGTGAACGTGCCCCCGGTGTCGACTCCGAAGCGCAATCCGGTCGGGAGGTCGGTCATGTTCGCGTCGTTCCTTGGGTCGGAGAGAAGAGAGGGATGCACGGCGTGCGCGGCAGGAGGGCGGGCCGGCCCTCAGCGCATCAGCACGCCGCCGTTGATGTCGTAGGTGGCGCCGGTGATGAACCCGGCGCTGTCGGACGCCAGGAACGCGACCAGCGCGGCGATGTCCTCCGGCGTGGAGATCCGGCCGACCGGGATCGACGCGATCAGCCGCTCGAGCACGTCGGCGGGGACGGCGTTCATCATCGGCGTCTCGACCGGGCCGGGGGCGACCGCGTTGACCGTCACGCCGTGCGGCGCCAGCTCGCCGGCGAAGATCCGGGTCAGCGCGATGATCCCGGCCTTCGAGGCGGCGTAGTGGGCGCCGCTCGGCCGGGCCATCTGGGCCGACAGCGACGCCATGTTGACGATCCGGCCGCTGCCGTGGTCGCGCATCGCGCTGGCGACCGCCCGCGAGAGCACGAAGGTCGCCCGCAGGTTGGTGTCCAGGACGTCCTGCCACTCGTCGATCGAGACGTCCCAG
>CAZFIQ010000029.1:0-20452 GCA_964519185.1 uncultured Patulibacter sp. | reverse complement strand
GGCGAGCGCCAGCGCCCGGGCGAGCGGGTCGGTCTGCGCCAGCGCATCGCCGTGCCGGCCGAGGAACCGGAGCCGGTCGCGGGTGGTGCTGATCGGGGTCTCGGCGGACTCCGGCGGGCCGACGGCCGGCGCCGAGGTGGCGGCCGGGCAGACCGTCGGCCGGGCGGCGGGCCCGACGTTGCGCCTGAGCGTGCGGCGCGCCCGCGACCGCTGGGGTTGGGTCGCGCCGCGCCTGGTGGCCGGCCGCCCGACCGGCGGAGCTCCGCTGGGCCCGGCCCCGCGCCCCCGGTCACCCGCCCCGCCGCGCCCCACGGCCGCGCCCGCGCCGGCGCCGGCGCCGGCCCTGTCTCGGCTCCCCGACGGTGACGCGATCGCGGAGCCGGCACCGCACGCGGCGCTCGCCGTCGGCCTGGCGCTCGCCGCGCTCGGCCTGCCGGCGGCGCGGACCCGGCGGCGGAGGAGGGGGAGCCGCAGGACGCCCCGTGGGGCCGCGGCATCCGCGTCGGCCGGTCGGCGCTGACGATGGCCGTCGTGCGCGGGCGCGGACGGCGCTCCGGGGCTCGGTACCCTCCATCGGGAATGGGCTACTCCGTCACGACCCCGATCTTCTACGTCAACGCCGCTCCGCACCTGGGGCACGCGTACTCGACGATCGTCGCCGACGTGCTGGCCCGTCACCACCGGCAGCGCGGCGACGACGTCTTCTTCCTGACCGGGACCGACGAGCACGGCGAGCCGGTCGCCAACGTCGCGGCCGAGCGGGGGATCACTCCGCAGGAGCTGGTCGACCTCAACGCGCCGAAGTTCGAGGCGATGGGCCCGGTCGTCGAGGCCTCCAACGACTTCTTCATCCGCACCTCCGACGAGCGCCACAAGGCGGCGGTCCAGGAGATCCTGACCCGGGTCAAGGACAACGGCTACGTCTACGAGGGCGACTACGAGGGCTGGTACTGCCCGAAGTGCGCCGACTTCAAGACCGAGTCGGAGGTCGGCGACGGCAACACCTGCCCGATCCACGGGATCGAGCTCACGCGGGAGAAGGAGCGCAACTGGTTCTTCCGGCTGTCGGCGTTCCAGGAGCCGCTCGAGCGGCTGTTCGCCGACCGCGCCGACTGGGTGGTGCCGCAGGCGCGCCGCAACGAGGCGCTGGCCTTCATCACCGCCGGGCTGCAGGACGTGTCGCTGAGCCGCAACGGCATCAGCTGGGGCGTGCCGGTGCCGTGGGACCCCGAGCACGTCTTCTACGTCTGGTGGGACGCGCTGCTGAACTACGTCTCCGCGCTGCGCTTCGGCCGCGCGGGCGAGGACCTGTCGGCGTCGCACTGGCCGGCCGTCCACGTGATCGGCAAGGACATCCTCAAGTTCCACACGATCTACTGGCCGGCGCTGCTGATGGCCGCCGGGCTGGAGGTCCCGCGGAAGGTGCTGGTCGGCGGCTTCCTGCTGGTCGACGGGGCCAAGATGAGCAAGTCCAAGGGCAACGTCCTGGACCCGTTTGCGGCGATCGAGCAGTACGGGGCCGACGCGGTGCGCTTCTATCTGCTGCGCGAGGTCTCCTTCGGCCAGGACGGATCGGTCTCGATGGACGGCCTCAAGCTGCGCTACGAGACCGAGCTGGCCAACGACCTGGGCAACCTGGCGTCGCGCAGTATCGCGATGGTCCGCCGCTACCGCGACGGGCAGGTGCCGGACGTCGACGTCGACCCGCGGATCTCCGACGCCTTCGCCGGGCTCGGCTCGACGGTCGCGACGCAGCTCGACGACGGGCAGATCAGCCCGGCGCTGGAGGCGATCTGGGAGCGGGTGCGCCGGCTCAACCGCTACGTCGAGGAGCAGGCCCCCTGGAAGCTCGCCAAGGCCGCCCAGGATCCGGAGCAGGCGGACGTCGCGAACGCCGAGCTCGACCTGGTGCTGCGGACGCTGGTCGAGGGCGTGCGGACGCTCGGCGTGCTGCTCCACCCGTGGTTGCCGCTGAGCACCAGCTCGCTGCTGGAGGCGCTTGGCGCACCCGAGCTGGACTGGGGGCTGACCGACTTCGGCAGCGGGCGGCTGGGAGCGATCGGCGAGCTGCCGCCGCTGTTCCCGAAGGACCGGGCCGCCGAGCCCGCCGCGTGACCGGCTCGCCGACGCCGTCCGTGCCGCCGGGACGCTCCGCATGATCGACTCGCACACCCACCTGGACTCGTGCGCGCTGGGCAACGACGAGCTGGTCGGGAACGCTCGCGCGGCCGGCGTGCGGCGGATCCTGACCGTCGGCCTGGACGTCGAGAACAGCCGCCGCGCGCTCGACGCGGCCGAGACCTTCGACGAGGTCTGGACCGCCGTCGGCTGGCACCCCAACGCCGCCGACGGCTACGACGACGCCGCGGGAGCCGCGCTGCGCGACCTGGCCCGCCATCCGCGCTGCGCGGCGATCGGCGAGACCGGCCTGGACTACTACCGCGACAGCGCCCGGCCGGACGCCCAGCGCGTCGCGTTCCTGGACCAGCTGGCGATCGCGCGGGAGACGGCCAAGCCGGTGGTGATCCACACCCGCGCCGCCGAGGACGACACGATCGCCACGCTGCGGGAGCACGCCGCGGACCTGACGGTGATCATCCACTGCTTCTCGATGCCCGACCGACTCGACGAGTGCCTGGACGCGGGCTGGATGATCTCGTTCGCCGGTAACGTGACGTATCCGAAGAACGGAGACCTGGCCGTCGCGGCCGAGCGGGTGCCCGACGATCGGCTGCTGGTCGAGACCGACGCGCCGTACCTGACCCCGCAGTCGCGTCGCCGCGAGCGCAACCAGCCGGCCTACGTCACGGAGACGGCGCGCTTCGTCGCGGAGCGGCGCGGCCAGGGCTACGACGAGCTCGACGCGGTCGTCACCGCCAACGCGGAGCGGATCTTCGGGTGGGGCGGATGAGCGACGCTCCCGACCCGGGCGGCCACGACCTGGGGCAGTCGAGCATCCGCCGGATGCGCGACTACGCCGTCCGGCCCAAGCGCGACCTGGGCCAGAACTTCCTGGTCGACGACAACATCCTGGACGTGATCGTGCGGCTGGCCGAGCTGCGCGACGACGACGTGGCGCTGGAGGTCGGCGGCGGCCTGGGGGTGCTCAGCGAGCACCTGGCGTCGCGGGTCGCCGCGCTCCACGTGATCGAGCTCGACCGCCAGCTGGAGGCGCCGCTGCGCGAGGCGTTGAGCCCGTGGATCGACGACGACGGGGCGGCCGCCGACGACGATGGGACCTCCCCGTCCGGTCGGGTGCAGATCCACATGGGCGATGCGGTCCGGTTCGACTTGTCGACGCTCGATCCCGCGCCGACGGTGATGGTCTCCAACCTGCCCTACTCGGTCGGGGCGACCGTGATCCTGCAGTCGGTCGTCGGGCTGCCGCAGGTTGACCGCTGGGTGGCGATGGTCCAGCGCGAGGTCGGCGAGCGGTTCGCCGCGGAGGCCGGCAGCAAGGCCTACGGGGCGCCGTCGGCACTGGCCCAGCTGTCGTGCGACGTGCGGGTGCTGCGCGCGGTCTCGCGCAAGGTCTTCTCCCCGGTGCCGAACGTCGACAGCGTGCTGGTCGGCCTGCGCCGCGTGCGTCCGCCGGCGCCGGCGGCCGTCCGGTCGTTCGTCAACGAGGCCTTCCTGCACCGGCGCAAGGCGCTGGCGCGCTCGGTCGACCTGGCGCCCGGCTCCCCGAAGGGCCGACGCGACGCCGTCCGCACGGCGCTCGAGACGCTCGGCCTGCCGCTCGACCTGCGCGCCGAGCGGGTGCCGGCGACGACCTTCGTCGACCTGGTCCGCGCGACCGCCGAGGCCGAGCAGGACGCCGCGACGGTGGCGGCGATCGACGCCTGGCGGTCCGCGCCGTGAGCGCCGCCGGCGGCGCGCGGTCGCTCGGCCGCGGGCTGACGACGGTGGCGCCGGCCAAGGTCAACGCGACCCTGATCGTCGGACCCGTCCGGCCGCAGGACGGGCGCCACGAGCTGGTCTCGGTGATGCAGTCGGTCTCGTTGGTCGACGACGTCACGCTGCGGCCCCGCGACGCCCGCGACGACGACCTGCCGGGTGGCGGCGCGCACGGCGACGCGATCCGCTGCGCCGGCGTCGACGGCGACAACCTGGCGCTGCGCGCGCTGACCGGCTTCCGCGCGGCGACCGGCTGGGACGCCGGGCCGCTGACGGTGGAGATCGTCAAGCGGATCCCGGTGGCGGCGGGGATGGCCGGCGGATCGGCCGACGCCGGGGCGGTGCTGCGGCTGGCCGCCGCGGGCAGCGGGCGGGCGTCCGACGGGCAGCTGCACGCACTCGCGGCCGAGCTCGGCGCCGACGTCGCGCACCAGCTGGAGCCCGGGCTGGCGCTGGCGACCGGCGCGGGGGAGCGGCTGCGGCGGTTCGCCGGAACGCTGCCGGGCGCGCTGGTGGTGGTCGTCTCCGACCGGGCGCTCTCGACCCCGGCGGTCTACCGCCGCGCCGACGAGCTGCGGTCGCCGTGCGACGCGGCGACGCTCCGCGCGTGGCTGTTCCAGGTCGAGACCGCGCTGACCGAGCCGGACGGCCCGGCGGTGCCCGCGGCGCTGGCGGTCAACGACCTGCAGGACGCGGCGATCGACCTGGCCCCGGGCCTGGGCGCGACGGTCGACGCGATCGAGGGCAGCGGCGCGCAGCGCGCGATGGTCTGCGGCTCCGGCCCGACGGCGATCGGCTGGTTCGCCGACGTCAGCGCCGCCGACCGGGCCGCCGACGCGCTACGGTCCGGGGGCTACGACGCCCGGGTCGTGACGCCGACCGCCACGGCCCCGATCGTCCCGCTCCCCGAGCCCGACCGCCACGACGGATAGCCGCATGACGACCGAGCTCGAGCCCGCCCCGTGACCCTCGCGCCTGCCGTCGTCCCCACCGCGCTGCCGCTCGCGGAGATCCACCCAATGTGGCTCAGCCTGGTGGTGATCGCGCCGCTCGCGGTCTGGCTGACGCGCCGGTTCAGCACGCTGCCCCGCTGGGGCTGGCCGCTCGCCGTGCTGGCGTTCGCGGCCGGCTGGGTGCTGGGCCTGGGGATCGTCGAGATCCCGTCGCTCGAGGATCTGCCGCTGCAACGCTGGATCGAGGACCTGGGGGCGGCCGTCGGCCCGTGGGCGTACGTGATCGTCGGCGTGCTGGCGTTCCTCGAGACCGGGGCGTTCGTCGGCCTGATCGCGCCCGGCGAGACCTTCGTGATCCTCGGCGGCGTGCTGGCCGGCGAGGGCACGCTCGGCTACGTCCAGCTGCTCGGCGTCGTCTGGCTGATGGCCTTCCTCGGCGACGTCACCAGCTTCTTCCTGGGGCGCTACCTGGGCCGCGCGTTCCTGGTCAAGCACGGTCCCCGCTTCAAGATCACCGAGCAGCGCCTGGTCCAGGTCGAGGCGTTCTTCGACAAGCACGGCGGCAAGGCGATCGTGATCGGCCGCTTCCTGGGCTTCATCCGCGCGGTGGCACCGTTCGTGATCGGCTCCAGCGGGGTCCGGGTCCGCCGGTTCCTGCCGTACTCGGTGGTCGGCAGCGGGCTCTGGGCGGCGGTCTTCGTGACCCTCGGCTACGTCTTCTGGCAGAGCCTCGACCAGCTGCTGATCTGGGCCAAGCAGGGGGCGTTCGCCTTCGGCACCGTGATCGTGGTGGTCGTGGGGGCGGTCGTGATCTCGCACTGGTTCCGCGAGCCGGAGCACCGCGAGCAGGCCGCCGAGCGGCTGCGGCAGGCGGGGGAGACCCGTGGCGGGCGGCTGCTGCGGGCGATCTGGCGGCCGATCTCCGGCCCGGCGCGGTTCGTCTGGGGCCGGCTGACCCCCGGCGGACTCGGATTGGAGTTCACCACCCTGCTGGCGGTGATCGCCGTCGGCGGCTTCGCCTTCTTCGGGCTCCAGGGGATCGTCGACCAGGACGGGCTGACCGCGGGCGATCGCGCGGCGCTGCGCGGGATCGGGGTCGTCGACGCGGCGATCGTCCAGGACCTGGCGCGGGTCGGGATGGTGCTCGCGTCGCCGCTCGCCGGGGCGATCGTCGCGCTGGCGGCGGGCCTACTGCTGCTCCGCCGCCGGCAGCCGTGGCTGGCGGCGACCGTCGTCGTGGCGTCGGCCGTCGCGCTGCTGACCGTCGCGCTGGTGCGGGCCGCGGGGGACCGGTCGCCGCCGAGCGGAGCGCTCGACCCGGTCTCCGCGTCGACGTTCCCGTCGATGGTCGGCGCGGTCGCGGTGGTCTGGGTGATCGGCGGGCTCGCGCTGACGCCGTACGTGCGACGGATCGCGGGCCGGATCGGCCTGGCCGGATTGGCGATTGCGCTGGCCGTGGCGCTCGGGATCGCCCCGTTGGTGCGGCGCGTCGCCCACCTCTCCGACGTGCTGGCCGGCGCCGGCCTGGCGGCGGCGGTGGCCGCGGCCGTCGGAGTCGTAGCGCTGGTCGTCTCCCACCTCCGGCAGAATCCGCAGCGATGAAGAACGACCAGCTGACGATCCTGATCGGTGGCGTCTGCGGCCTGGTGGCGCTGATCGCCGTGATCCTGCTGGTCTTCGTCCCGGTGGTGCGGATCTACGCGACGTGGTGGCAGCGGACCGCGGCCGTCGTGCTGGCGGCGGTCGTGGTGGCGGGGTTCCTGCTCGGCGGGATCTACGGCGGGTTGCAGGTCGTCGACCGCTTCCTGAGTTAGTGTCCCGAGTCGGAAGTTCGTTAGCTCTTCCCGGCGCCTGCTCGCACCTGACGGCACCCAGATCCCGGCCCCGTACTACCAGTACGGGACAGGAATCCGGTCACCGTCAGGACACGACCATGCATCCGGGAATCTGCCACCCAACTTCCGACTCGCGACACTAGCTCCCCGGAAACCGCCATTCCCCGGGACTCGCTCGTCGCGGGCCGGCCAGTACGATTCCCGATGTGGATCCCGAGCAGACCCCGGGGACGCTCGAGTCGTCCCTCACCGCGATCGCGGAGGTCGTCGCCCAGGGATCCGGTCTGCCGGCGGTCGCCCGGGCGGTCGCCCGGGGGCTCGACGCCGCGGTGGTCGTGGCCGACCGCGATGGCGCCGTGCTGGCCGTCGCCGCCCGCTCCCGCGACGAGGAGCGGCGGTTGCTGGCGGAGCGCGCCGAGCTGTCGGCGATCCCGCTGGTGATCGCAGGGGAGACCGCGGGCAGCGTGATCGTCCAGCAGCGCGGCGAGGTCGCCGCCGGGATCCTCGCGCTGGTGGTGACGGTGATCGCGCAGGAGGTCGAGCGCGTCCGGGCCCCGGTGCGCGCCAGCCAGGAGGAGACGTCGGCGTTCGTGCGCGACCTGCTCGACGGCGCGCTCGAGGACGGCGACGCGGTGGCCGAGCGGGCGGAGCTGCTGGGCTTCGACGTCGCGGCCCCGGTTGCGGCGGTCGTCGTGCGCGTCCACCCGCACGTCTCCGGGGACGAGGGCTGGCGGGCCCGCACGCTGTCGGGGGTCGAGCGCGCGCCGCGCTCGGTCCACCCGGCGGCGCTGATCGGCGGGCTGGCCCGCGGCGAACCGGAGTGCGAGGTCGCCGTGCTGGTGCCGGCGGCGTCCGACGAGACCGCGCAGCGGACGGCCGAGGCGGCCTTCGGCGAGCTGGACGCGGTGCTCCCCGGGCACGCGATCTCCGTCGGGCACGGTCGGCCGAGCGAGCAGCCGAGCGACCTGCCGCGCGCGATGCAGGAGGCGCTGCTCGCCTGCAACGTCAGCGAGGGCGACCCCGACGCCGCGGTGCTCGGCTTCGAGGAGACCGGCGCCTACCGCCTGCTGCTGTCGGCGATGAGCGAGAACCCGGACGAGCTGCGGCGCTTCTACGCCGACACGATCGAGCCGCTGGCCGCCTACGACGCGCAGTACGAGACGGATCTGGTGGGCACGGTCGCGGCCTACCTCGACGCCGACGGCTCGGTCGCGGCCGCCGCGCAGCGGCTGTTCACCCACCGGCACACGGTCCGGTACCGGCTGGAGCGGGTCAAGGAGCTGTGCGGGCTCGACGTCACGTCGAGCGACGGCCGCGAGCGGCTGAGCCTGGGGCTCAAGGCGATGCGGGTGCTGGGCCTGGGCCACGGCGAGTCGCGCGCGTCGATCGACCGCGAGCCGCGGGCGCGTCGCCGGACGGGACCGACCACGGCCCGCCGCGGGCCGCGCAGCTGATCGCGAGCGCCCGCCCGCCGACCGACGCCGTCCACTCCGCGTAGGATCGCCGCCCATGACCATGCGGATAGGGATCGTCACGGGCTCGGGCACGTACGCCTTCGAGGGACTGGCCGACGCGGCGCCGACCACCGTCGAGACGGCGCACGGCGCGGTTCCGGTGACGATCGGCACGCTCGACGGGGTCGAGGTCGTCCACCTGGCGCGCCACCGCGCCGACCACGAGCTGGTGTCGCACCAGGTCACCCACCGCGCCAACGTGCTGGCGCTGCGCGCGCTCGGCGTCGATGCGGTGCTCGGCGTGACGGTCTGCGGCGCCTGCGAGCCGACGGCCACCCTCGGCAGCCTGCTGGTCTTCGACGACCTGCACTTCCTGGCCAACCGGTTCGCCGACGGCAGCATCTGCACGCTCCACGACACGCCGGGCGCGCCGGGCCGCGGGCACTGGGTCTTCGACGGGCCGTTCAGCGCGTCGCTGCGCCGCTGCCTGCTGGACGGCGCGGCGGCGGCGGGCCTGGAGGCGCGGGACGGTGGCTGCTACGGCCACGTCGACGGCCCGCGGTTCAACAGCCGCGCCGAGATCCGCTCGCTGCGCGCCGTCGGCGTGACCGCGGTCAGCCAGACCGCCGGCCCGGAGACGGTGCTGCTCGGCGAGGCCGGGATCCCGTACGCCCTGCTCGGCTTCCAGACCGACTACGCCAACGGCGTCGCCGACGAGCCGACGCCGGTCGCAACCCTGATCGACCTGATCGCCCGCAGCACCAGCTCGTTCGGCGCGGTGCTGGCCGAGGCGATCCCGCGCGCGGCCCGCAGCGAGCACGCGGCCGTCGGCACCGCGCTGAGCTGGGACTGACCGGCGCCCGCCGGGCGCCCACGTGGTAGGTGTAGGGCAGTGCCGCCGCCCCGGCGGTCCCGAGATCCCCCGTCCCGGAGCACTCCCCATGCGCCGCACCGCAGCTGGTCCCGCCGACCCACGACGTCGATCCGGCGGCCGTCGCTGGCCGTCCGCCGCGGTCGCGCTGGCGGCGCTGCTCGTCCTGCCGGCCGCGGCCGGCGCCGCGACCACCGGAGGGACCGACCACCCGGTCGACCCAGCGCTCCCGGAGGGCCGCGACATCGTCCGCGTCGACATCGCCTACGACGCGGCCAGCGGCGCGGTGGTCAGCCGGATCGGGTTGCGCGGGACGCCGACCCCGGGCGGGATCGTCGGGACGACCCTCGGCACCCGCACCGCCGACGGGAGCTGCGGGGGGCCCGCCCTGCTGCTCGTCGGAGCGTCGGCCGGGACGACGTCCGGTGGCGTCTGGGAGCGCTTCGACGCGTCCGGAGCGTCGCTCGGCACCGGGATCGGCGTGCGCAGCGTGCAGACCGGCAACGTGATCACCCTCTCGGTGACCGACGGCCGGCTGGCCGCGAACGCGTTCGGCTGCGCGCTGGCCGAGACCGGCGACGTGGCCTCGGGCACGGTCACGGTCCGCGACGCGGTCCGGCTGGCGCTGACGACCCCGCCGCCGCCCGCACCTCCGGAGCCGCCGGCCCCGCCTGCGCCGCCCGCCCCGCCCGCGCCGCCGCCGGCCCCGCCCAAGGCACCCAAGCTGGCGGTCAGCGTCAGCGGGCTGCCGAAGCAGGCCGTCCGCAACCGCACGTACCGGGTGCGGGTCCAGGTCCGCAACAGCGGGACCGCGGTGGCCCGCAACGTGCGGCTGAGCGTGCCGCGGGTCAGCGGCCTGCGGATCAGCCCGGCCCGCGGGTCGTGGACGCGGCTGGCGGCCGGCCGGTCCGCCACGCGCACCCTGTCGGTGCGGCTGACCGGCAGCAAGGCCCGGTCCGCCACCGCCCGCGTGACCGCGGCCGGAGGGCTGCGGGCGTCCGCGCGCCTGCGCGTGGTGCCGCGACCGGCGAGGACGCCCGCCCGCAAGGCTCCGAGCCGCAAGCGCCCGGCGACCCCCGCCAAGGGCTCGGGCCCGCTGGCGGGCCAGTACTTCTGGGGCTACAAGACCCACGTCGACCGGGCCTGGGACACCTACGGGGTCTACTTCGTGGACGACCGCTGGGCCTACTACGGGTTCCCGCCGTCCGGCCTGCCGAGCTGCCGCGCCGTCACGCAGGTCCGGGACGAGAAGGGACAGCTGACCGGCGAGGGGTGCCGGCGCTACCGCCTGAACGCGAAGACCGGCGCGCTGACGGTCGGCGACCGCAAGGGCACCTACAAGGGCGGCAAGCTGGTCCTCGACGGCATCAACCGGATCCCGTTGACGATCCCCCGGGCGGGCGCGCGCTACGCCGTGGAGCTGATCCACCGCGGCTTCTCCGGCAACTGCGGCTTCATCACCGGCTGCACCACCTGGGCGTACAACCTGGCCCTCAGCCAGGACGGCAAGTTCGTCCGCAGCAACCGCTCGATCTCGTCGATGGGCGGGTCCGGCGTGCCGTACGTCTGGGGCTCGAAGTTCTCCCCGGACGAGACGGGGTCATACGAGATCCTCTCGCGCGGGCGGATCCGGCTGACCTACCTCAGCGGCAAGGTCGAGACGGAGACGATCGGGATCGAGCGGGACCGCTCCGGCAAGCCGGCCCCGGCGACCGAGGGGCTGGTGCTCGGGGAGCACAACTTCTACCCGGAGCGGGACCGGACGTAGCCGCCGGGCCGGGCACGCGACGGGGTGCGGCGGACGAACCCGTCGGGCCGACGGACGGGCCGTCGGCCGTCCGCCGGGCGGGGGCCGACCGTGGGACGTCCGGCAGGCGCATCCGCCAGACTATGGAGCCGGCCGGTGGGGAGTGGTGTAACGGCAGCACGTCAGCCTTTGGAGCTGTACGGTCCCGGTTCGAATCCGGGCTCCCCAGTCGCCGGACGTCGGCGCCCGGAGCCGCCGGAACGGTCCTCCCGGCGACTGGCGTACAGTCCCCCGCGTGAGCGCCAAGGACCTGTTTCAGAATGATCGGCCGCCCGTCGCGATCGCTGACACGTCGTCGGATCACGATCCGAACCCTCAGTCAGACAGCCAGTCTGACTCTCGGGCCTCGGACCGCACCCGACTCGGTCATCGACCCCGACAGACGACCACTGATTCTGAAACAGGTCCTGAATTGGCCCCGACCGTGATCGTCCTGGCCGCCGGACGCGGCACGCGGATGCGATCGGCGACGCCGAAGGTCCTCCACGACCTGTGCGGCGCCCCGCTCGTGGACTGGGTCGTGCGGGCCGCCCGCGACGCCCGGGCCGCGCGGATCGTGGTCGTCGACCAGCCGGTCCGCAACCTCGACGGGCACCTGTCCGACGACGTCGACGTGGTCGAGCAGCACCCCGACCGCCACGGCGAGGGCACCGCCGGCGCCGTCGCCGCGGCGAGCGCGCTGATCGACCCGCGGCGGCCGGTGGTGGTGCTCGCCGGCGACGTGCCGCTGGTCTCGGCCGACGCGATCGCGGCGCTGGCGACGGCCCACGGCACGACGGGCGCGGCCGCCACCCTGCTGACGACCGAGCTCGCCGATCCGGCCGGCTACGGGCGGGTGGTGCGGGACGCCGCCGGCCACGTGGCCAAGGTCGTGGAGACCAAGGAGCCGGGTGACGCGACCCCCGACGAGCTGCTGATCCGCGAGGTCAACACCGGGATCTACGCCTTCGACGGCGGACGGCTGCTCGACGCGCTGGAGCGGGTCGGCAGCGACAACGCCCAGGGCGAGCGCTACCTGCCGGACGTGCTGGCGATCCTGCGCGGCGACGGGGACACGGTCGGTGCCTTCCGCTCGGACGACCCGGACCTGGTCCGCGGCGTCAACGACCGCGTCCAGCTCGGGGAGATCCGCGAGATCGCCCAGGCGCGGATCGTGGCGGCCCACCAGCGCGCCGGCGTGACGGTGGTCAACCCGGCGTCGACGGTGATCGACCGCGACGTGGCGATCGGGGCCGACAGCGTGATCGAGCCCGGGTGCGTGCTGCGGGGGCGGACGACGGTCGGCGCGGGGGCGACGGTCGGGCCCCACACCACGGCGATCGACGCGACGCTCGGCGACGGCGTCGTCGCGATCCACAGCCACATCGTCGGCGCGACGGCGGAGTCCGGGGTCCAGATCGGGCCGTTCGCCTACCTGCGGCCCGGTGCGGTGCTGCGCGAGGGCGCCAAGGCCGGCACCTTCGTCGAGATCAAGAACAGCGACGTCGGACGGGGCAGCAAGGTCCCGCACCTGTCGTACATCGGCGACGCCGACATCGGACCGGGGACCAACCTGGGGGCGGCCACGATCACCGCGAACTACGACGGCCGCCGCAAGCACCGGACGACGATCGGCGCGGGCGTCAAGACCGGGGTCGACACCACCCTGGTCGCCCCGGTCACGGTCGGCGACCGGGCCTACACCGGCGCCGGCAGCGTGATCACCAAGGACGTGCCGGCCGACGGCCTGGGCATCGCCCGCAACCGTCAGCGCGTCTTCGAGGGCTACACCGAGATGGTCGCGCAGCGGGTCGCCGCCGAGCAGATCAAGGAGAGCTGAACCGCAGCTCAGGCCCCGATGTACAGCGCGCGCAGCCGGGCGGATGTCCGCGCCGCGTCCCGGACGGTTACATTTGCATCCGGTGGCGTCCCCCGCGGCGTCGATGACCTCCGCTCTGCCCCGTCTCCCAGGAACGTCAAACCGTGAGTGCTCTCCTGCCGTCCGTCGACTCCTCCACGAGCCTGCCGCTGGGGTACGACAAGCGGCTGATGCTGTTCAGCGGCCGCGCCAACCCCGCGCTGGCCGACGCGATCGGCCAGCGGCTCGGCGTCGCTCCCGGCCCGGTCACGCTGAAGACGTTCCAGAACGGCGAGGTCTACTGCCGCTACGAGGAGTCGATCCGCGGCGCCGACGTCTTCATCGTCCAGCCGACGTGCGGCAACCCGGCCACCGGCATCACCGCCAACGACGCGCTGATGGAGCTGCTGGTGATGATCGACGCCGCCGTCGGGGCCAGCGCTCACCGCGTGATCGCGGTGACGCCGTGGTACGGCTACTCGCGGCAGGACAAGAAGAGCGCCCCGCGCGAGCCGATCTCCGCCCGGCTGGTCGCGCGGATGCTCGAGTCGGCGGGCGCCAACCGGGTCCTGACGATGGACCTGCACGCCGGCCAGGTCCAGGGCTTCTTCCAGATCCCCGTCGACCACATGACGGCGATGATGATGCTCACGCAGTACTTCCTCGACCTCGGGCGCGACCACGACCAGCTCGTCGTCGAGCTCGAGGTCGCGCCCGACGCGGGCCGGGTCAAGCTCAACAAGAAGTTCGCCAACCGGATGGGCGCCGACCTGGCGATCCTCGACAAGGAGCGGCCGCAGCAGCAGGTCGCGGAGATCGGCCACGTGATCGGCGACGTCGCCGGCAAGACGGCGATCATCGTCGACGACATGATCGACACCGCCGGTACGCTGCGGGCCGCGGGCGAGGTCGTCAAGGCCGCCGGCGCGTCGCGGGTCTACGCCGCCGCCACCCACGGGGTCTTCAGCGGCAAGGCGTTCGAGAACCTGGCCGCCGCGCCGTTCGAGCAGATCGTCGTGACCGACACGATCCCGCTGCGTCCCGGCGCGCCGAGCAACGTCCGCACGATCTCGTGCGCCAACCTGCTGACCGACTCGATCCGCCGGATCTTCACCGACGAGTCGGTGAGCGAGGTCTTCGAGGGCGAGAACCAGCTCTTCTGACCCCAGCGGCCCTCGGCCGCTCGGCCGCCCGCGACGGAGGCGCCTCCGTCACGAGACGGCGTAGATGCTTGCAGTATGAATACAGTTTGGCGGGAGATGACCGCCGAACCAGCCCGCCAGCGCCCAACCGTGACGCTGGCGGCCCTGGCCCTGGCGGGCATGGCGTTCACGCTGCTGCAGTCGATGGTCGCGCCCGCGCTGCACCAGATCCAGACGGAGCTGGGGACGAGCGAGACGGCCGTCGCCTGGCTGCTCACCGGCTACCTGCTGAGCGCCTCGGTCGCCACGCCGATCGTCGGACGGCTGGGCGACATGTTCGGCAAGGCCCGGGTGCTGCGGATCGTCCTGGTGATCCTCTGCGTTGGCACCGTGCTGGCCGGGCTGGCGTCGTCGATCGGCCTGCTGATCGCGGCGCGGATCATCCAGGGTGTCGCCGGCGGGGTCTTCCCGCTGGCGTTCGGGATCATCCGCGACGAGTTCCCGCGCGACAAGGTGGCCGGCAGCATCGGCCTGATCTCCGCGCTGCTCGGGATCGGTGGCGGCTTCGGCGTCGTGCTGGCCGGCGTGATCGTCGACAACCTCAGCTACCACTGGCTGTTCTGGATCCCGCTGGTCGGTGTGGTCGCCGCTACCGTCCTGGTGGTCTTCACGGTCCCGGAATCGCCGATCTCCGCGCCCGGCCGGATCAACTGGACGGGCGCGGTCCTGATGTCGCTCGGGCTCAGCGCGCTGCTGCTCGCGATCAGCCAGGGCACCGCGTGGGGCTGGGGCTCGCCGCGGACGCTGTTCCTGCTGGTCGCCGCGGGAGTGGCGCTGATCGCCTGGGTCCGCAACGAGCGGCGGGCCGACGAGCCGCTGGTCGACATGCGGATGATGCGGATCCGCGGGGTCTGGACGACCAACGTCGTGGCGCTGCTGACCGGCGTCGGCATGTACGCCTCGTTCGTCCTGACGCCGCTGCTGGTCCAGCTCCCGCGGGAGACCGGGTTCGGCTTCGGCTCCAGCGTCACGACCGCCGGCCTCTACATCCTGCCGTCGGCGCTGACGATGCTCGTCGCGGGCAGCTTCGTCGGGCGGATCGAGGCGCGGTTCGGGTCCAAGCCGCCGCTGATGCTCGGGTCGGCGTTCACGGTGATCTCGTTCGTGCTGCTGGCCGTCGCCCACGCCGAGCCCTACCAGATCGTGCTCGCGTCGCTGATCCAGGGCATCGGGATCGGCCTGGCGTTCGCCTCGATGGCCAACCTGATCGTCGAGAACGTCGGCCCCCAGCAGACCGGCGTGGCGACCGGGATGAACACCGTCGCACGCTCGCTCGGCGGCGCCTTCGGCGCGCAGGTGGTGGCGGCGATCCTGACCGCGTCGGTGGTCGCCCAGCACCCGTCCGAGCAGGGCTTCGTGATCGCCTTCCTGTTCGGTGCCGTCGCGATGACCGTGGCGGTGGCGGTCTCGCTGCTGATCCCCGGGCGCCGAACCGCGCCGGCGACGACGATCGTCGTCTCGACGCACTGAGCTAGGCTCGGCCGATGACGACCGCCGCCCAGCTGCTGGTCGAGCGCCTCGGGCTCAGCGACGACGAGCTGCTGTCGGTGCTCAACGCCGATCCGCTGTCGGTGGTCAGCGGCGAGCTCGAGCACCGGCCCCAGCTGGCCCTGCTGCTGGCCCTGACCAGCGAGCCGGCCGCGCGGATCGGGCTGCCGGCGCTGCAGCGCTGGCTGCGGACGGGCGGGCCGAGCGGCCGGCCGATCGACCTGCTCACCGCCCGCGACTTCGGTGCGTTCGAGGACGCGCTGACGGTGCTCGACGACCGCGGCCTGGTGATCCGGGCGGTGCGGTCGCCGCGCGACTGAGGTCGGAGCTACGCCTCGTCCTCGCGATGCTTGCCCGGCCAGCGACCGAAGAGATGCTCGAAGACGTGCATCCCGTAACGGTTGGCCGCGGCCGCCGTGCCGGCGAAGATCCCGGCCTGCAGCGCCGCGGCGGCGACCGCGCGTCCGCCCGGATCCTCGCGGATCTTCGGGTCGGGGATGCCGTGGCCGTCGACGCGCTTCCAGACCCGATCGAAGACCAGGGCGGCGACCCGTGAGGCGATCAGGCCGATCAGCAGGCCGAAGGGCTTGAAGAGCAGGCTCATGCCGGCCAGCGTATCGGCCGTCCCGGCAGTCGGCGCACGGCGGGGCCGCGGACTGGTATGCACCACGGATGATCCGACGCATCGTGGTGGCCGTCGCGGTGACCGCGGCGACCACGGCCGGGACGCTCGCGCCCGCCGGGGCCACCGCCCAGACCGCGCCCGCCGACCCCGCCGCACCACCAGCGGCGCCGGCGCCGGTCGCCGCTCCGAAGCCGACGTTGCCGACGCGCGGAGCGCGGATCTTCGCCGGATCGGACGATCGCTGGACGGTCGGGGGCCGCTGGCTGATCCGCCGTGACCTCGAGGACGCCGGACGTCGCGAGGGCTGGTTCCGCCCCGGCGCCGCGACCGGCTGGAGCGCGGGCACGGTGCCGCACGTCTGGAACGCCCACGACCACTCGTCGGCGTCGCAGGGCGGCGGCGTGGCGTGGTACCGCCGCGAGCTGCAGCTGCCGCGGGTCGCCCGCGAGCGGGCCGGCGGGCAGTGGCTGCTGCGGTTCGAGCGGGTCGGCCTGGCCGCCACGGTCTGGGTCAACGGCCGCGAGGTCGCCCGCCACCGCGGGGCGTTCGAGCCGTTCGAGGTCCGCGTGCCGTCGCGGCTGGTCCGGCGCGACGGCTCCGTCACCGTCGTCGTGCGGACCGACAACCGCCGCCAGATCAGCGACTTCCCGCCGCTCTCGATGCAGCGCGACGGCACCTTCGGCGGCGGCTGGTGGAACGACGGCGGGATCCCGCGCGAGGTGACGCTCCGCTACGCCGACCAGTTCGACCTGTCGCCGGTCCAGATCACGCCCGACCTGCCGTGCCGGACCTGCGCGGGGATCGTCCGCTACCGGCTCGACGTCACCAACGTCACCGCGGGCCGGCGGAAGGCGACCGTGACCGGCACCGTCGCGGGCACGAGCAAGCGGCTCGCCACCGTCACGCTGGGGCCGGGGGAGACCCGTGAGGTGACCGGGCGGATCGACGTCCGCCGGCCGCGCGTCTGGTCGCCGACCCGACCGGCGCTCTACGTCGCCGAGGTCGCGGTCCGCGCGGCCAGCGGCGAGCGGCGCGGGCAGCGGCTGGTGCGCTACCGCGCCCGCACCGGCATCCGCTCGGTGCGGGTCTCGCGGGGCAAGCTCCAGCTCAACTTCCGCGACGTCAACCTGCGCGGCACCGGCCTGCACGAGATGAGCGAGGCGCGCGGGGCGGCGATGACCGACCGCGAGCAGGACACGCTGATCGCCCAGGCCCGCCAGCTCGGCTTGGTGATGCGCGGCCACTACCCCCTGCACCCGCGGATCATGGAGCAGGCGGACCGGCTGGGCCTGCTGGTCTGGGCGGAGATCCCGGTCTACCAACTGAAGCAGAGCCAGATCGGCAAGGCGCGGGTGCGCGATACCGCGCTGCGGCTGCTGCGGACGACGATCCGCACCAACGCCCACCACCCGTCGGTCTTCACCTGGTCGGTCGGCAACGAGCTGACGACCAACCCGGGGCCGCCGATCCGTCGCTACTTCGAGTGGACCCGGCGGATCGCCGACGTCTACGACCCGACCCGGCCGCTCTCGTACGCGCGGCAGGTCGGCTGGGAGTTCGGCTGCATCCCGATGTACCGGAACTTCGACCTGATCGGCCTCAACGACTACTTCGGCTGGTACGGCGCGGTCGGGCACCCGCTGTCCCAGCCGGAGCGGCTCGGGGAGTTCCTCGACGCGCTCCGCCGCTGCTACCCGAACCAGGCGATCATGATCTCCGAGACGGGGGCGGAGGCCAACCGTCCCGGGCCGGTGGAGGAGCCCGGAAGCTACGCCTACCAGGCCGCCTACGCGGCGTACCACTACGCGGTCTACGCCTCCAAGCCGTGGCTGTCCGGCGCGATCTGGTGGGGCCTGCGCGAGTTCCGGGTGCGCCCCAACTGGGCCGGCGGCAACCCGCTGCCGAGCCCGCCGTGGCACGCCAAGGGGCTGCTCGACCGGGCCGGCAACGCCAAGCCGGCGTGGTCGGTGCTGCGCGACGAGCGTCAGCGGATCGACCAGCTGGCGCCGGCGCCGACCGCGCCGGTCACGCTGCCGCCGTCGCCGCCCGGCCGGAGCCTGGTGGTGCCGCCCGACGAGGACGCCGAGCCGGAGGTCGGCGGGGCGCTCGGCGGCGAGACGCCGACGCCGGGAGGCTGACGGCCAAGATCGGCGCGCTCCGGTAGCATCGCTTGCCGCTCATGGCCTCGAACTCTTCCTCGCTCGCAGTCGCTTCGCGCGAACCCCGACACTCGCGTGATGCCCGGCGTTCCCGTCGTGCGGGCAGCGTGCCGGGGGTCCTCTACGGCGGCGGCGGCGATCCCGTCTCGATCTCGATCGACGCGCGCGAGCTGCGGCAGACGCTGTCGGCCTCCGGCGCGGTGATCGACCTGTCGATCGACGGCGCCAGCGCCGAGTCGGTCGTCGTCAAGGACACGCAGCGGCACCCGGTCCGGGGCGAGATCGTCCACGTCGACCTGCTGCGCGTCGACCTCAAGCAGAAGATCCAGGCGCTGGTTCCGCTGGAGGTCGTCGACGCCGAGGACGCCGCCGGCGTCAAGCAGGGCGGGATCATCGAGCACCTGGTGCGCGAGGTCAACGTCGAGGCGCTGCCCAACGACATCCCGGAGTCGATCGCGGTCTCGATCGCGGACCTGAAGGTCGGCCACAGCCTGACCCTCGCCGACGCCGTGATCGACGGCGACTTCACGATCGCCGACGACCTGGGCACCACCGTCGTCAACCTCCGCGCCCCGCGCAAGAGCGGCAAGGACGCCGACGGCGAGGGTGACGACGAGGCCGCCGCCGAGGGCGAAGAGAGCGGCGAGTAGCAGGATCGCCGACGGGGTCCGGCACGGGCCCCGCTGGCGTTCGTGTCTGAGCCTGGGTCATGCGGTTGCGTGGCGGTACCCCGCCGGTCGACTGGCTGATCGTCGGCCTCGGCAACCCCGGGCCGCGGTACGCCGCGACCCCACACAGCGTCGGCTTCGACGTGGCCCGCGAGCTGGCCGCCCGCTGGGATCTGGGTCGGGCCCGCAAGGCCTTCGCCGGCGAGTACTACGACGGCAAGCTCCGCCCGCTCGAGGTCGGGGCGGATCCGATCGCCGTCGGGGTGCTGCTGCCGCAGACCTTCATGAACGAGTCGGGCCGCTCCGTCGGTCCCGCCCGCGGCAAGCTGCACACGCCGCTGGACCGGATCCTCGTGCTGCACGACGAGATCGACCTGCGGTTCGGTGACATCCGCTGCCGGCTGGGCGGCGGGCTGGCCGGCCACAACGGCCTGCGGTCACTCAAGCAGCACCTGGCGGGGACCGACTTCGGTCGGGTCCGGGTCGGCGTCGGGCGACCGGAGCCGACCGAGCCGATGACCGTCGCGGATTACGTGTTGAGCCGCTGGCGCCAGCCGCGCGGTGACGTCGACGCGCTCGTCGCCGAGGCCGCCGACGCGGCCGAGGCGATCGTGCGCGGTACCCGCGCCCTCTGAGGCTCGGGTCGGCGCGACCCCGCAATCGGTGTCGCTCCGCCCGCCCCGATCGCGCCCTCACACCGCGCACCGCGCGACAACGCGATCGGGGCGGCCAGGGCCCCACCGATCGCACCCACGCCGAGCGCTCCGCCCGACAACGCGATCGGGGGGCAGGGGACCGCCCTGATCGCGCGCTCGCCCTGCGCCCGGCCTGAGAACGCGATCCGGGGCGGGCAGGCTACGCCGATCGCGCGTTCACGATGGCGGGCGGCGTGACTACGCGATTAGGGCCGGGCGCCCGCGCCTGCCCGCCTGTAGCCGACAGCGCTCTCCCGCCTTGCCCGCTGCGCGCCTGAGGCTGCGCGCCTGACGCTGCGCGCCGGGGGCGAGCCTCAGCGCTTCGAGTAGTTCGGCGCCTCGACCGTCATCTGGATGTCGTGGGCGTGGCTCTCCTTGAGCCCGGCCGACGTGATCCGGACGAACTGCGAGTCGTTCTGGAGGTCGGCGATCGTCGCCGCACCGGTGTAGCCCATCGAGGCGCGGAGGCCGCCGATCAGCTGGTGGGCGACGGCGCGCAGCGGGCCGCGGTAGGGGACCTGGCCCTCGACGCCCTCGGGGACGAGCTTGTCGTCGCCGGAGACGTTCTCCTGGAAGTAGCGGTCCTTGGAGAACGACTGGCGCCCCTGCATCGCGCCGAGCGAGCCCATCCCGCGGTAGCTCTTGAACTGCTTGCCGTTGATGAAGACGAGCTCGCCCGGCGACTCCTCGCAGCCGGCCAGCAGCGATCCGAGCATCACGCTCGAGGCGCCGGCGGAGATCGCCTTGGCGATGTCGCCGGAGAACTGCAGGCCGCCGTCGCCGATCACCGGGACGCCGGCGGGCCGGGCCGCGCGCGACGCCTCGAAGATCGCCGAGACCTGGGGGACGCCGACGCCGGCCACGATCCGGGTGGTGCAGATCGATCCGGGGCCGACGCCGACCTTGACGCCGTCGGCGCCCGCGTCGATCAGCGCCTGGGCGCCGGCGCGGGTGGCGACGT
>CAZFIQ010000028.1:17465-21056 GCA_964519185.1 uncultured Patulibacter sp. | reverse complement strand
GGACGCCCGCGCCGAAGCTGGGCGATCCCGCCCCGACGAAGTCGCCGGCCGACTTGGTCGGCGGCAGGCTCGGCCCGTTGGCGTTGCCCCAGTAGTTGCCGCGGGCGTCGATCGACGGCGCGGCGAAGGTCGAGCCGTCGAAGGTCCCCGCCCAGGCACCGAACGAGTTGCCCGCGATCGCGTTGACCGTCGACGGCGTCCCGCCGATCCTCGTGTCCGCCGCGGAGGCGCCCCGGAAGTACAACGCGGCCGACGTGCCCGGCAGCACCGACGGCCCGGCAACGCCCGTGATCGCGCTCGAGGCCAGCTTCAGCGATGCACCGCCACCCCAGACCTCGATCCCGTTCTGGCCGACGACCGGCGAGGCGCCGGCCCCGGTCACGGTCACGCCCGCCAGGTCGGCCACCATCGTGGTCGGCATCGGGGCCGTGGTGGGCAGCTCCGCCGTGCCCGCCAGGTTGCGGCTGTCGACGACCACGCCGGCCTTGTTGAAGCCGTCGATCGCGACCCCGCGGAGGGTCGCCTCGTTGTGCGTCGCGGCGATCGTGTTGGCCAGGATCACCCCGTGACCGTGCCCCAGCAGGAACCCCGCCGTAGTCGCCGGTTCCCGGACCGCCGGACGGCACCAGGCCGGTCACGCGGACGTTCTCGAGGACCGCCTGGTTGACGTCGATCAGGGCGATCCCGCCCTCGACCGCCACGCCGTTCGCGCGGACGGTGACCCCGGAGATCTTGACCTCGGCGAGCTCGACGAGCCGACGTTTGACGGTGATCACGTTGCCGAACTCGTCGCGCTCGTTCGGCGTCGCCGTCGCCAGCGACGGCAGCGACCCGTCCGGCTGGATCGTGACCTTGTCGGCACCGGCACCCAGGAGCGTGAGGTTCTTCTCGATCTTGAGACCGGACGGCCCGGCCACCCCGTAGGTGCCGTCGCAGATCCGGATCGTGTCCCCCTGCGCGGCGAACGCGACCGCGTCGGCGAGACTGGAGAAGTCCGCGGCCGGGCACTCCACCCGGTCGTCGTCGACCGTCAGGACGGCGGCGCCCGCGCCCGCCGCGGCGACCCCGCTGACCCCCAGGCCAACCGCGACCGTGGTGGCGAACGTGGCCGCGCGCAGGCGTGGTCGCGCTCGAGGTCGCAGATCGTCCTGAGCCTGCCGTGGGCGTGCTGAGTACCGCAAGACCGTTCCTCGTTCCGGTGGTGGGCGCCAGACCCTATAAGTCCGTGTCCCGCAAACCAAATCAACGATCGGCGACCGCGAAAGCGGCCCATTTGCAGGGAATAACGGTGCACACAAACCCATAAATGGACCCTAAGGGACCAATCTTTGGACGTTGGTATATGCCCGGGACAGTCGGCATTGGACCGCGGTCCAATGCCGGACGAAAAGCCGCTCCATAGCCTTCACGGCCTCGCCTTCGAGACAACGCCAGAAACAGGCCACGGGCCGCCGGAGAACCACGTGCACGACCCCGCAGCAGCGCCTCACCCCGTCGAACGCTCACCCCGCCGACCAGGCGGCGTGCCCTCGCTGAGGCGGCTGCTGATCGCCCTGCTCGCGGCCGTCGGCCTGCTCGTCACGCCGGCCGTCGCATCGGCCGTCACGCCGCCCGACCCGTCGACCCCCGGGCCATATCAGGTCAACCGCAGCTACTACCACGCCGGCGACCTGCAACTCACGGTCACCAGCACCGGCTACAACTGCACCGGCGGCAACTGCGGAGTGTCGGCGCCGCCGACCCTCACGCCCGGCCAGAGCACGGCCGGCCCCGGCAACAGCTTCCCGCAGCCGCTCGAGGGCACGGTCACCTGGCCGTCGGGCGACGGGCCCCGCGGCGACGGTCCCTACCCCGTGATCCTCTTCCAGCACGGCCGTCACAACGCGTGCGTCGGCGCCGCCGGCCAGGATTCGGGCTCGCAGATCTGGGCCACCGGACGCTGCCCGAACCTGGTGCCGCCCAACCCGGTGACCGGCTTCTGGCCCAGCTGGGAGGGCTACGAGTACATGGCCGACCTGATGGCCTCCCACGGCTACGTCGTGATCTCCGTGTCGGCCGGCGCCGTCGTCCTCTACGACACGAACACCTACAACCCGATCGACGCCGGCGGACTGGCCCGGGCGCAGATCATCGCCAACTCGCTCGACCTGCTCAAGGGCTGGAACACGACCCCGGGCCCCGGCGGCGTCGGCTCGAACCTGATCGGCAAGCTCGACTTCAGCCGGGTCGCGGTGATGGGCCACTCGCGCGGCGGCGAGGGCGTCACCCAGTTCATCACCTACAACCGCCAACGCCCGGGGGCCCGCTACAACCTGACCGGCGCCTTCGCCCTGGCCCCGATCGACCGCAACAAGCAGTTCCCCCAGGGAACCAACTACGCGGTCCTCGCGCCCGCGTGTGATGGCGACGTCAGCTCGATCACCGGATGGAATCCGTTTGAACGGAGCAAGTACGCCAACCCCGACGACCCGTTCGCCAAGTATGGGATGTACGTGGAGGGCGCCAATCACAATTGGTACAACACGCGCTGGGTGAGCAGCGACCGGACCGGCGGCGACGCCGCCTGTGGCCCGAACGCCGCGACCAACGTCCGCCTGACGGCCCCGGAGCAGCGCAACAACGGGCTCGCCACGATGTCGACGTTCCTCCGCGTCTACGGCGGCGGTGAGACGGAGCTGAAGCCCTGGATCACCGGCGAGGCCGGCTTCCCGGACGTCTTCTGCCCCGACCCGGCGACGACCCGCACCGTCGCCTGCCAGGACGCGACGCGCTACTCGTACATCGCACCGGCGTCCGAGCGCCAGGACATCGTCCGGCCGAACTCCGGATCGCGTCCGACGACCGCGGATCCGACCGCGCGTGGTGACGCGGGCGGTGACTACGAGGGCAACGGGTTCGCGCTCTTCGAGTGGTGCAACCCGGACTCGTTCGCCAACCCGCAGTCGGCCAACCCACCGGCCGCCCAGACGCTGACCCCGATCAAGGCCTGCCCCGGGCCCCAGGTCGGCTCGTCGAACGCCAACTCGTTCAACCGCTCGTTCGGGCCGCAGCTGGCGCTGGCCTGGGACGGTCCGGCGACCCTCAGCGCCCAGCTGCGGGGTGACGCGCGCAACGCCGCCAAGTTCAAGGCGCTGACCTTCCGCGCCGCCTACCAGTTCACCGACACCGCGCGGAACCCGCTCGGCACCGGCTACAACTGGAACGAGAACCCGAGCAGCACGGTCCCCGGGCGCCCGGTCCAGGACCTGCGCATCGCGCTGATCGACCGCTCCGGGAGCGAGAGCGTCGTCAAGCTGACCGACCACACCAGCGGCATCCTGTCGACCCTGGGGGCCAACAACTCGACGACCCAGCCGCGGCACATGGCCCTCAACGGCCAGCGGATCCCGCTCAGCGCCTTCGGCGACATCGACCTCGCCCAGCTCGAACGGATCGAGTTGCGCTTCGGCGGGTCGGGCGTCCCGGCCACCGGCGCGATCCAGCTCGCCGACCTGGCGTTCCAGGAGACCGGAACCTCCGCCCTGAACGCGGGACCGTCGACCGTGCCGCTGACGCCGATGGCCGGTGACCCCGTGCTCCCGGCGCTGGACG
>CAZFIQ010000028.1:16618-17455 GCA_964519185.1 uncultured Patulibacter sp. | reverse complement strand
GCCGGCATCTGCGACGACCGCCGCCGGCCCACGGCCAGCATCAGCACCACGACCCTCGGGAGCCGCGACGGCGGCGCGGTGCTGCTGCGCGGCACGGCCAGCGACGCCGGTTGCGCCGCCACCCGGTCCCGCAAGGCCCGCACCGGCGGGGTCGCCCGGATCCAGGTCAGCGTGTCGCGCAAGGTCGGCAAGCAGTGCCGGTACCTGACCGACGCAGGACGCCTGACCAAGCGGCTGCCGTGCGGCCTGCCGCTGACCGTCGTCGCCCACGGCAAGCAGCGTTGGCGCGTCGGGGGCAAGGCGACGAAGCTGCCCAAGGGCCGCTACACGGTCAAGGCCCAGGCGATCGACCGGGCGGGCAACCTGTCGCGCACGGTCACCCGGTCGCTCCGGGTCGTCTGAGCGACCCACCCGACGCCGGGGCGCCCGTCGGTCCGACGGACGCCCCGGCGTTCGTCGTTCCCGGACGGCTCGCAGGATCGGCGCCGTGGGTGACCGTCAGGACCGCCCGAGCGCCCCGACGTCGACCGGCTCGTCGGCCGCGATCAGCGCGGTCGCGCGATCGATGTCGCCGGCGCCGTTGAACGACGCGTAGCCGCGGACCCGGTCGCCCTCGACGAACCACGCCGCGAAGGCGTCGTCGCCGAGGCTGCCCTCGATCAGCGTCCGGTCCCAGCGGCGAGCCGGCCCGACCGACTCGAGCGCGACCCAGTCGGCCAGGTCGCTGAAGAAGTACGGCACGACCCGGTACGGCTCGTCGGCCCCGAGCCACTGGCGGGCGACGAACGCGCCCTGCTGGATCGCGACCTCCTCGTGCTCGACCCGGATCGGGCCGCC
>CAZFIQ010000028.1:7644-16608 GCA_964519185.1 uncultured Patulibacter sp. | reverse complement strand
GAGTGATTGGCCGTCCAGCAGGGGACGACCAGGCGGATCGGGCCGCCGTGCAGGGACGAGTCGTACTCGCAGACGTCGCCGGCCGCCCACAGGCCCGCCGCCGACGTCCGCAGGCGGTCGTCGCAGCGCGCCCCGCCGCTCTCGCCCAGCTCCAGTCCGGCGCGGCGCGCGAGCGCGACGTCGGGCTGCGCCCCGACCCCGCAGACCACCAGGTCGGCCGCGATCACGTCGCCGCCGGCCAGCCGGACGCCGCCGACCCGCCCGTCCTCCGCCTCCGGGTCGGCCGGCACGAACGCCTCCACCTCGACCCCGCCGCGGACGGTCACGCCGCCGCGCTCCAGCCGTTGGCGCACCCAGCGCCCGATCTCCGCGCCGAAGGTCCGCTCGAGCGGCTCGGCCTCCTGCATCAGCACCGTGCAGGCGACGCCCTGCGACGCCAGGCTCGCCGCGACCTCGCAGCCGATGTAGCTGCCGCCGATCAGCGTCACCCGCGCCCCCTCGCCGACCGCGTCCAGGTCGCCGCGGATCGCGGTGGCGTTGCGCAGCGACCGCAGGTAGTGGATCCCGCGCAGGCCGGAGCCGTCGACGTTCAGCCGCCGGACCATCGCCCCGGTCGCCAGCAGCGCGCGGTCGTAGGCCAGCTCGTCCTTGGTCTGCAGCTTGACCGTGCGGGCCTCCGGGTCGAGGCTCATGATCGACGTGCGGACCCGCAGATCGACGGCGTGCTCGGCGTACCACGCGGCCGGCAGCACCAGCGCGTCGTCCGGGTCCTGCTCGGCCCGCAGCACCTCCTTCGAGCCCGGCGGCCGGTGGTACGGCGCGTCGAGCTCACGGGTGATCAGCGCGATGCTGCCGTCGAAGCCCTCCTCGCGGAGGGTCCGGGCGGCGGACGCGGCCGCCACGCCGCCGCCGATCAGCAGCACGTCGGTCCGTTGGGGTGCGGTCATGCCGGCACGCTACCAGCCCGTTTTCGCCCGCCGGGGCGCCGTCGACTCCACCCCGCCGCTTCCTCCCGGGGCCTACCCCCGCGGGCGGAGCAGCACGCCGCCGCCGCGCTCGGCGACGAAGGCGGCGGCACGCATCGGCGCTCCCAGGTGCCAGCCCTGCCCGACCGAGACGCCCAGCTCGCGGACCGCGTCGGCCTGCGTCTCGCGCTCGATGCCCTCGGCGATCACCTGCAGGTCGAGCTGCCGGGCCAGGCTCGCCATCGCCCGCACCAGCACCCGGTCGTCGACGCCGTCCTCGCGGTCGAGCCGCTCGACGAACGAGCGATCGATCTTGACCAGCGCGCCCGGCAGCCGGCGCAGCTGACGGAACGACGACGCCCCGACGCCGAAGTCGTCGATCGCGACCCGCACCCCGTGACGCTGGAGCTCCTGCAGGACGGCGATCGCCCGGGCGTCGACGAGCGCCTCCTCGGTGACCTCCAGGCAGAGCCGATCGGGGGCCAGGCCCTGGCGCCGCAGCTGGCGGCGGACGACCGGCGACAGCGCCGGGTCGTGCAGCTGGCGCGGCGAAAGGTTGACGTTGACGATCAGTCCGGGCAGCGCGGCCGCCGCCGCGCAGGCCCCCGCCAGCACGCGCTCGCCGAGCGGAACGATCAGCCCGCTGTCCTCGGCGACGTCGAGGAACCGCGACGGCGTCAGCATGCCGCGCGTCGGGTGCCGCCAGCGGACCAGCGCCTCCGCACCCCAGAGGCTGCCGTCGTCGAGCCGGACCAGCGGCTGCAGGTGGACCTCGATCTCGTCGTCGGCGGTCAGCGCCCGCCGCAGCTCCTGCTCGACGTCGATCCGCTCCTCGCAGCGCTGCCGCAGGTCCTCCTCGAACAGCCGGACCCGCGCCCGGCCCCCGGACTTGGCCTCGAGCATCGCCAGGTCGGCGTGGCGGATGACGGCGTCGTCGGCGTCCAGGTCCGTGGTCACCGCGACGCCGGCGGAGGCAGTCACGACGATCTCGCCCCGCGGTCCGACGGGGATCGGCGCCTCGACCAGGTCGAGCACGTCCTGCGCGCGCGCCAGCGCCAGCGTCTCCGCGCCGAGGCCGGGGAGCAGGACGATGAACTCGTCGCCCGCGATCCGGGCGCCGATCCCACCCGCCTCCTGGACCCAGGTACCGATCCGCGCGCCGATCACCCGCAGCACGGTGTCGCCGACGGTGTGCCCGAGCGCGTCGTTGATCCCCTTGAAGCGGTCGATGTCGACGAAGATCACCGCCACCGGGTCGGGCGCGCCGTCCGGGCTCCGCTCCCCACGCCGCTGCAGCGCCTCGAGCCGGTCGACCAGGCCGCCGCGGTTGAGCAGGCCGGTCAGCTCGTCGTGCCGGGCGCGGCGCGCCAGCTGCATCACCGAACGGGTCAGCTGGCCGGTCAGGACCTCGTTGCGGTGGCGCACGAGGACGTGCCGGCAGCCGAGGATCGCGATGATCGCCGCCGCCGCGACGCTCATCAGCGGGTCGACGTCGTCGCGGATCGCGGCGACCATCATCACCCCCGCCACCAGCAGCAGGAAGGTGTACGGCAGGGCCACCCACCAGCGGCCGCGCCCCGCGCGCAACCATGGGGTGGCGCGGGACCGCGGGGCGAGCCACGTGGCCACCGCGAAGCAGGTCAGGCTGACGATCCAGCTGAGCTCCGTCAGCAGACCGGAGCCCGGCTCGTCGGGGAGCACCTGGACGACCCGCGCGAGGTCGGCCACCAGCAGCGTGACCAGGCCGAGCACGCCGACCGCGACGATCGTCCGCGTGGCGGTCCGGGTCCGCGCCAACAGCAGCAGGGCGGACGCCAGCGCGAGCGCGTCGACGACCAGGAACGCCAGCGCGATCGAGGGGGAAACGTCGAAGGTCGTCCCGTGCTCGCGCAGCGGCCGGACCGCCACGTACCAGCCGACGACGACCGTGCTGCCGGCGATCACCGCCCCGTCGAAGGTCACCCGCACCGCCCCCAGGCGGCCGACCCGGGGCCGGGCGAAGGTCAGCAGGCCGAGCACCACCAACGGCGCCACCAGCATCTCGAGCAGGTCGACGGCGAGCGGTCCCGCCATCCGGGCGCTGTCCGTCCAGCGATCGGCGAAGACCACGAAGACCAGGCACACCAGCAGCGCCGCGGCGGCCACCACCGTCCGCGCCCAGCGGGTCCGCGGGTCGGTCCGGTCGATCGGCCGGGCCATCAGCAGGCCCGCGATCGCGCAACCGGCGATGCTCAGCTCGAGCAACCGCAGGGGCACGCCGCCCGTGAGGCCGGATGGGCCGTTCGGCGTCACCACCGCGTACGCGGTGGCCGCCGCCGCGAGCACGGCGATCAGCCCGAGCGCCCACGGGCGAAGCCGCGTGGCGAACGACGGCGGGGGGTCGCCTGTCGGTGTCCGATCGGCCGGCACGTCGCGTTCATCGTACGCGGAGTACACGGAAACTGCACGGATTCTTGTGGGGATACCCGATCGGCAGGAGTCCGTACCGGCTACGGGCGGCTCCGCGCCGCTCCGTGGCGCGCCGTCAGACCGACGGCAGCGCCGTGCCGGACGGCGGATCGGCGACGGGCATCGCGATGCCCTCGCGCGCGAACGCGACGGCGACCCCCTCGCGGATCAGGCGGGTGATCCGCCACTGCTGGGACGGCGTGGTCTTGACCACCAGCCGCAGCGTGATCCCGTTGGGGTTGAGCGCCTGGACGCCCCACACCTCCGGCGGCTCGAGCACGCTCGGATCGTGCTCGCGGATCTGCTCGGCGACCTGGGCGATCACCTGCTTGGCGTGCGGCAGGTCGGTGCCGTGCGCGACGGCGATGTCGAGCACCGCCCGCGACCAGTGCTGGCTCTGGTTGCCGAGGGCGCGCATCTCGCCGTTGGGGATGTGCCAGACGGTGCCGTCGAGCGCGCGCAACCGGGTGTTGCGCAGGCTCAGCGCCTCCACGGTACCGGTGACCGTCGAGCCCGAGGCCGACTTCGGGTTGAAGGTGACCTCGTCGCCGACGCCGTACTGGTCCTCGAGCAGGATGAAGATCCCGGAGAGGAAGTCGCCGACCAGCGACTGCGCGCCGAAGCCGAGCGCGACGCCGACCACGCCGGCGCCGGCCAGCAGCGGCGCCAGGTCGACGCCGAGCCGACCGAGGACCATCACCAACGCCGTCGCGTAGACGAGCACGCTGACGACGCTCTTGAGGATCCCCAGCACCGCCTCGCGCCGCTGGTCGCCGCGGACGCTCATCTCCTGCGTCTCCAGCAGCGCGTTGGGCGTGATCCGCTTGACCGCGGAGAGCCCGCGGGTCAGGCGGCCGCTGCCGACGCCGCGCCCGAGCTTGACCACGCAGCGGCGGGCCAGGCGGTTGACGATGAACGCGCCGATCAGGATCAGCAGGATCGAGAGCCCGGTGGTGGTGATCCAGTGCACGATCTCGGCCAGCAGCAGCCGGTCCGAGCCGCCGGGCTCGTAGATCGTCCGGCAGAGGTTGTTCTGCCAGCCGTCGGCGGGCCCGCAGACCCGCTCCAGGCGGTCGAGGGTGCCCTGCCGCATCGCGCCGCTCTGAGCCAGGATCGAGATCAACTGCACAGTCCGGACCGTAACTCAGCCCGGGGCCGGACGCGGAGCACCGGGGTCCGCCGACGACCCGGCCCGAACCACCAAGCGCCCGCCCGGTGGGCGCGCTGGGGACGGGCGCCGGCCCGGGAGCGCCTCCGGGCTCCCGGGCCCCGCCCTCACCGTGCGCGACGGGGCTATCCGGATGAACAACGTCCCTAGGAACTACACCTAGGAACTACAGCTAGCGCGCCACCCGGACCGTCACGGTCCGCACGACCGAGCGGCCACCGACCTTCAGCGTCACGCGCACGCGGTGCGCACCGAGCTTCGCCCCCTTGCCGACCCGCAGCTTCAGCCGCACCGTCCGCTGCTGCCCGGCCCGCAACGCCGCCACCGCCACCGACCGCTTGCCGGTGATTCGCAGCGCCTTCGGACCCCGCGCCGTCGCCGTCGAACGACCGACGCTCGCCGCGGTGCCGTTGCGCACGACGAAGCTCACCGTCGTCGTACGCCCCCGTCGCACGGTCGACGCCCGCGTCGCCTGCGCGGCGAACGCCAGCGTCCCGTCCTTCCCGTTGAGCCCCGCCGGGCCCTGCGGACCGGCCGGGCCCTGCGGACCCAGCGGACCGACCGGGCCCAGCGGGCCGTTCGCGCCATCCGCACCGTTCCGACCGTCGACGCCTTCCCGGCCGTCCTGACCGGAAGCCCCGGGCGCGCCGTCCTGGCCGTTCTGGCCCGCGACCCCCGGAGCACCGTCCTGACCGTCCTGACCGGGGGCGCCGTCCTCGCCGTCCTGGCCCGGAGCGCCCGGCGCGCCGGCAGGACCCTGCGGCAACGTCGTGCTGGTCGCTTCCAGCGCGATCCGGATCTCGCCCCCGGCGATCACGGGCGACCGGACGACCAGCGCGGCCTCGTAGTCGGTGCTCTCGTCCGACGGTGCGAAGCGCACCAGCACCCGGCAGCTCCCGCCGGGCGACACCGCGTCGTCCTGGCAGGTGCTCTGCCCGACGAGGAAGGCCTCGGCGTCCGCGTCGTCGTCCGCTTCGACCCGCACCCGCGAGATCTTCAGCTTCTGCGCCCCCGGGTTGGAGACCGTGATCCAGCGGCCGGGCCCGATCGTGCTCGCCGCCTGGTCGGGGAACACCGGGGCCGCGGCCACGGCGACCGCGCCCACGTTGGGGTTGTCGAACGCGAACCAGTCGATCCGGCTCTTCTGCTTGAAGATCGACCCGTGGAGGCGCTTGTTCTTGGTCGTCGTGTTGTTGTACGGCGTGTAGAGCCGGGCCTCGCCCTGGTCCAGCGCGACCTGCACGTCGCCGCCCGGCAGGAAGGTCCCGGGCAGTGCACCGATCGCCTCCCAGCCGTCGGCGTTGTCGGCCCACAGCTCCTCGCTCTCGGGAAGCGTCCGGGCGAGCACCGGCTGGTCCTGCGGGTCACCCGACCAGCTCCAGAGCCGGTAGCTCCCGCCCCCGCCGCCGCCGATGATCAGGTACTGGTCGTGGGCGTTCCTGCGGATCTCGCGGATCGACCCACCGCCGAGGTCGAGATGCACCGGACGGTCGAACTCCGCCCGCACCCCGTCCCCGTCGTGCAGCTTGTCGAAGTTGGTCACCGGAACGATGACGGCCTTGCCGCCGACCAGCTTGTCCCGCACGCCGAGGTAGAACGTCGAGGTCGAGCCGGGAGCGAACTCCGAGCCCTCGATGTTCAGCTCCGGATTCGGCGACGTCATGCCGAGCTCGCCACCGTGCGCCTGGTCCCAGGCCAGCAGGTCCCGCATCAGGTCCCGGTACGGGGCGCCGACCGGCACCACCCGGGTCGCCGCTCCACGACCGACGAGCCGGGTCTTGTAGACGTCGTACCGGTTGTCGCTGGCGAGCTGCGATCCGAGCCAGTAGACCGTGTCGCCGACGCGCGCTGACGACTCGAAGTCGACCTCGCCCTCGAGGCCCTGCTGCACCGGACCGACCCAGAACCGGTTCACCGACGGTCCGGAGACCCGCGTGTCGTACAGGCGGATGTCGTTCTTCTCGTCGTCGGCGACCAGCAGGTGCCCGTCCCCGACGTCGATCGCCGTCGAGAGGTCGGACGTGCCCTGCAGCACCCGGCTGGTCGGGGTCGTCCGCCGGGTCACCCAGTAGTCGAAGGAGAACGTCGCCGTCCGGTCAGCCGCTCCGGTGACGGTCAGGGTGATCCGTGCCTTGCCGTGGCCGACCGGGTCGAACACGACGCGGCGGCCGTAGCCGGTGCCGGTCACGGTGATCCTGTCGCTGGCGATCACCGACGGGGTGTCGCTCTGGATGCTCGTGATCCGCAGCTCGTTGGCCTGAACGTCGCCGCCGGCGACGAACTCCTGCTGCAGCGTGATCGGCAGCACCGGGTTGGTCGGATCGCCGACGACGCCCGTGAAGCCGTCGACGTCGGTCAGGTCGTACGGCGCCGTGATCCGCGGGTCGCGGTAGTCGTCCGGGTTCGGGGCCGTCTCCTCGCCGTGGGCGACGACCATGTCGAGGACCGAGTCGTACGTCGGCACGTTGGTCGCGGTCAGCGGCGCCGGGCCGCTGAGGTCGATCGGCGTGATCCGGGCCGGCGTCAGCGATCCGACGTAGCCCACGGAGGCGTCACGCGACAGATGCAGGTGGTCGCCCCGGCCTTCCAGCGGGAACGAGCTGCCGACCTGCGCGACGGTCCCCGTGGCGGCGTCGTAGTCGAGCGTGAGCAGGTTGCCCGTGGCCTGGCCGACGATCGCGTAGCCGCGGTTCGTGCCCGGCTCGAAGCGGATCGCCTGGAACGGCTGGTCGAGCGTTCCGACGAACCGCGTCTTCAGGCTGCCGGTGGCGAGGTCGACCGGCACGATCTGGGTCATCACCTGGTTGCCGGCGGACGTGCCCACCAGCAGGGTCCGGTCGTCGGGGCTCAGCGCCAGCGTGCGCGGGGTCTGCGCCGGCGTGCCCCCGACGTCGATCGGCGTTCCGATCGTGCCGTCGGCCACGCTGACGGGGAACACGCGCACCCATCCGCCGCCGGCGATCACGTACGCCGTGCCGTCGGCGGTGAAGACGAACTCGCGGCTGGCGACGACCTCGCCGAGCTCGATCGGGGCCTTCCACGCAGCGGCGGCGAAGTCGTAGCGGAAGAGCTTGGTTCGCGCGTTGTCCACCGCGCTGCCGGAGGTCATCCACAGCTCGCGACCGTCGGGGGTGATCGCCATCTTGCTGGGCGGCGCCGGCGCCGCGATCGACGTTCCCGGAATCCCGGTCTCGACGCCGACGGGGACGATCGCGTCCGCGCCGCCGCCGCTCCGGCCGACGTACAGGGTCTGCTCGTCCGCGGTCAGCGCCAGCGCCGCGGGCCCGGCGCCGACGGTGATCGGCGGCAGCAACGTCCGCGTCTCCAGGTCGATCGGCTGGACCGTCGCCGGGGCGGGGTACTTGTAGCCCAGCACGTACGCGGTCTCGGCGCTGGCGCTCGGGGCGCCGGCCAGCAGCAGGCCGAGCACGGCCGCGCTCGAGGCCACCGCGCGGCCCGGCCGGCCGCTCCTCCGCAGGGGTGCGTCGCGCGTCGAGCGCCGGTGGCGGGTACGGGTCAGCAACAGCACGTAGTTCCTCTCGGAGGGGATCCAGGACACGGGCGCGGGCCCCGGTCGGGGCGGCACAGCACGCACGAGCGCCGATCGTGTCCGTGCGGTAGCCCCGTCGCGTGGCCAGCCTGTGATCGAGCCCGCCAATCTCGTCCCCGCACCGACAGCCGTGACCGATGTGAACGCGGAGTGGCCCTGCTGTGTGCCTCTCGTGACGACGGTCGACAGCGAGCCCCGGCCGAGCTAGGCTCGCCCGACGCGCCACAGCGACGCCCCCGATCGATCGGTTCCTCCCTGCAGATCGAGGCCTTCTCCGCGGACCACGAACGTGTTGAGGGTCACGCAGCGACGACCGCTCGTCGGTAGACTTCCGTAACGGAGTCGTTGCGTCCTGCGCGGGGTTCGCCCCTCGTCCGGTCCTCTGGCCCCATGTCCCTGCGTTCTCTCCACGCGCGACACCCCGCTCCGTACGTCGGACGGGCACGATCGCGGCCGGCAGTTGAGCGCCCTTCCAGGCCGGCCTCCGTGGTTTGCCCCGTCCTCTTTGAGGAGCCCCATGTCCGCAGTCACCTTCGCCGAGCTCGGCGTGTCGAACGCCGTTGTCCAGGCGCTGTCCGAGAACGGCATGACGTCGCCGTTCGCCGTCCAGGAGCTGGCGCTGCCCGACGCGCTCTCCGGGCGCGACATCCTGGTCTCGTCCCCCACCGGCTCGGGCAAGACGATCGCCTTCGGCGTCGCCCTGGTCGAGGGGCTCGAGGCCGAGGACCCGCGTCCGAGCGCGCTCGTGCTCGTGCCGACCCGTGAGCTGGCGACCCAGATCGTCGACGAGATCCGCGAGATCGCCCACTCCCGGGCCCTGGCGATCACCGCCG
>CAZFIQ010000028.1:0-7634 GCA_964519185.1 uncultured Patulibacter sp. | reverse complement strand
CCTCGAGGACCTGCTGCAGCGCGGCGCGCTGTCGCTCGCCCAGGTCCGGATGCTGGTGCTCGACGAGGCCGACCGGATGCTCGACATGGGCTTCCAGCCGGCGGTCAAGCGGATCGTCGCCCAGACCAACCCCAACCGCCAGACGCTGTTCCTGTCGGCGACGCTCGACGGCAAGGTCGGCGACGTCGCCCGCGCCTACACGCGCGACCCCAAGCTGATCGAGTACAAGCCGGCCGGCGGCGCCAAGGTCCAGATCGAGCACCGTTTCCAGCAGGTCACGCGCGACGGCAAGATCGACGATCTGGTCACGCACCTGCGCGACCGGGACCGCGGCCTGACGGTCGTCTTCGTCAAGACCAAGTTCGGCGCCGACAAGGTGGTCCGCAAGCTCAAGAGCCACGCGATCGAGTCCGTCGCGCTACACGGCAACCGCTCGCAGGCGCAGCGCCGCAAGGCCCTGGAGGCGTTCGAGGGCGGGCACGTGACGACGCTGGTCGCGACCGACGTCGCGGCCCGCGGGCTGGACGTGGCCGGCGTGACGCACGTCATCCAGTACGACATCCCGATCGACATCGAGACCTACACCCACCGCGTCGGCCGGACGGCCCGCGCCGGGGCCTCCGGGATCGGCGTGACCTTCGTCGAGCCCGAGGAGGCGCTCGACGTCGGCGTGATGGGCCGCGACCTGAAGCTCGGCGACCAGCTGGTCGCCGCCGGCCTGCGGGTCGCCGACCCGGGCGAGAAGGCCCCGGGCGTCCACCGCAAGCAGAAGCCGCGTCAGCCGCGGCCCGGCCGGGGCGAGGGTGGCGGCAACGGCCGTCCGTCCCACGGCGGCGGGCGGGGCGGAAGCGGCTCCCGCGGCCAGAGCCGTTCCGACCACGGCGGGCGCGACGAGCAGGGCGGTCGCTCCCGTGGGGGCGGCGGCGGTCGCGGCCAGAACCGCGGCGGCGGCCACGGAGACGGGTCCCGCTCGTCCCGCGGCGGCGGGCGCCAGGGCGGCCGCTCCGGCGGCGGCCGCTAGCCGGCGGCCGCGGCCGGCTCCGCGCCGATCTGGGCGCTGATCCGCTCGCGGAACGCCTGGAACTCCGGCAGCGTGCGCATCGACGGGGTGCTCTGGAGCCCATCCAGCGGGACCACCTCGTCGAGCACGATCCGTCCCGGTCGCGGGCTCATCAGCAGCACCCGCGTCCCCAGGTAGACCGCCTCCTCGACGCTGTGGGTGATGAACAGGACGGTCTGCCCCGACCCGCGCCAGATCCGCAGCAGCTCGTCCTGCAGCCGCTCGCGGGTCAGCGCGTCGAGCGCGCCGAACGGCTCGTCCATCAGCAGCACGTCCGGCTCGTTGGCCAGCACGCGGGCGATCTGGCAGCGCTGCTGCATCCCGCCCGACAGCTCGTACGGCGCTGCCTCGGCGAACTCCGCCAGGCCGACGAGCTCCAACCAGCGGTCGGCGATCTCGCGGCGCTCGCGCCGTCCGGCCCCGCGCAGCTGCGGTCCGAGCGCGACGTTCTCGCGAACCGTCTTCCAGGGGTAGAGGTTGGACTGCTGGAAGACCACCCCCCGCGCCGGAGACGGCCCGTCGACGGGCCGGCCGCCGACGGTGATCGTCCCCGTCGTCGGCCGCACGAAGCCGGCCAGCGCGCCCAGCAGGGTGGTCTTGCCGCAGCCCGACGGGCCGACGATCGTCACGAACTCCCCGGGCTCGACCGTCAGGTCGATCCCGGAGAGCGCGTCGACCGCGCCGTCGCGTCCCGTGAACCGGTGGCCGACGCCCCGGATCTCGATCCGATGATCGGCCACCGGAGGTCCTAGCGGGAGGCCTTGGCGACGGCCGCGGCGGGCGCCGCGATGACCGCGTCGACGTAGGTGGCGTCGGGCTTGACCTCGGGAATCTGCCCGACCTCCTTGTTGAACGTCGCTGTGCGCAGCAGGTCCTGACCGACGCCGCCGCCCAGGTAGTCCGCCGAGGCCTGCTCCGCCGCCCGCAGGAACCGCAGGCCCTTGGCCTGCTCGGCGACCTCGGCCGCGTCCAGGTTGAGCTCGGTGCCGATCGCCTTGAAGGCGGCGTCGGGATCGTCGGCGATCAGCGCGACCGCCTTGTCCTGCTGGGCGACCCAGGTCTCGAGCGCCGCCGGGTGCTCGTCGGCGAAGCGCGACGAGACGACCGCCAGGTCGTAGGTCCGGTGACCGGCCTCCGCCTGCACCGCGCTGTCGGTGATCACGGTGCCGCCGTCCTTGACCAGCTCGGCCAGGCTCGGGTTCCAGACGTAGGCGGCGTCGATGTCACCGCGCGACCAGGCCGCGACGATGTCGGCGGGCTCGGCGTCGATGATCTTGACGTCGCTCTCCGCGACGCCCGCGTCCTTCAGCGCGGCCAGCAGCACGTAGTGCGTGGTCGACGCCAGCGGCGCGGCGATCTTCTTCCCCTTGAGGTCGGCGATCGACGCGATCCCGGGCTTGGCGACGAGCGCCTCGGCCGCGCCGATCACGTCGTGGATCCACGGGACCCGGTATTCGATGCCCTGCGAGATCCCGCGCGACACGGGGCTCGATCCGGCCAGGCCGATGTCGAGGCTGCCGGCGGCGAACGCCTCGTTGACCGATCCGCCCGAGTCGAACTGCTTCCATTCGATCTCGGTGTCGGGCAGCGCGGCCTCGAGGTAGCCGAGGTTCTTGACGACCAGGTCGGCGTTCGGGATCGCCTGGTAGCCGATGGTGATCTTGTCGGGGGCCGACGCCGACTGCGCCGCGCCCCCGGTCGTCCCGCCGGCGTTGGCGGGCTCGTCGTCGTCTCCGCCGCAGGCGGAGAGCACCAGTGCGGCGAGCAGCGCCGCCAGCAGCAACAGCAGCAGGGGCGCGCGGCGCGCGAGCGGGTTGGACAGTGATCGGGTCATGGGTACCTCTTTCGTGGTGGACGGAGGAAACGACGGGCTAGGCCCGGCCCTTCCAGGGCACGGCGCGGCGCTCGAGCGCCTTGACCAGCTGGTCGAGGGCGATCGCGGTGATCCCGATCACGACGATGCAGAGGATCGCCACGTCGGTCTGCTGGAACTTCTTGGTCGTCCACGCCAGCCCGCCGATCCCGGGGATCCCGTCGACGGTCTCGGCGGCGACGATCGTGGTCCAGGCGAAGCCGAGCGACAGCCGGATCCCGGTGAACAGCTCCGGCAGCACCGACGGCAGGGTCACGTGGCGGATCGTCTGCCAGCGTGACGCGCCGAGCGCCTGGGCCGCGTGGATCCGGTCGGCCCGGATCCCCTGGACCCCGCTCAGCACCGAGAGCGCGATCGGGGCGAAGGCGGCGAGGAACAGCAGCCAGACCTTCGACGCGTCCTCGATCCCGAACCAGATGATCAGCAGGCTGAAGTAGGCCAGCGGCGGGAGCGCGCGGATGAAGTTGACGTACGGCTCGACGATCACCTGGAACGGGCGGACCGTCGCCAGCAGCAGCCCGAGCGGGATGCCGATCACGATCGCCAGGCCGACGCCCAGCGCAATCCGCCGCAGGCTCGCCCCCAGGTGCTCCCACAGGTAGTAGCCGCTGAGCCCCTTCTGGCCGTCGTGGACGGTGACGGAGTCGACGAACCGGGCCCAGACGGCCTCCGGCCGCGGGACGAACAGCTCCGACCAGACCTCGAGCTCGGCGACCAGCCACCAGGCGGCCAGCAGGATCGCCAGCGACAGCAGGCGGGCCCCGACGCGGCGCGTGCGGGCGCTGCCCAGCGCCCGCCCGACCGACCGCGCGCCGGCCCCTGGACGGACCGCGGCCGGCCCAAAAGCCTTAAATCCGATCGACATTCAGGTTTTTATATCACGCACCCACGCAGCACGTACGCAACCCCAAGCTGATGCGGCTTCGGCCGGCCAGGGCGGCGAAAGCCGCATCAGCACCCAGGGGGACGCCGCCACCCACCAAGCCGATGCCGCCTCGGCCGACTGGGGCGGCGAAAGCCGCATCAGCACTCACGGGGCGCATTTGGTCTACTTACAGGACCAAAAAGCGACAGAAGCGAGAATTCCGATGCGCATCCTGCGAACCGACGACGTCATGGCTCCGGTCGGGTCGTACTCCCAAGGCACCGCGACCGCCGCCGGCGAGACGGTCTACGTCTCCGGCCAGGTCCCGACCGACCGCGACGGCACGCTCGTCGGCCCCGGGGACATCCGGGCCCAGACCCGCCAGGTGCTGCAGAACGTCGAAGCGGTGCTGACCGCCGCCGGCGCGTCGCTGACCGACGTCGTCAAGACCACGGTCTACCTGCGCTCGACCGGAGACGGCCGGGGGTTCGACGAGGAGTACGCGACCTACTTCGGCGACCACCGCCCCGCCCGCGTCGCGATCCGCGCCGAGATGATGAGCGACGCGTTCCTGGTCGAGGTCGACGCGATCGCCGTGATCCAGGGCTAGCCCCGTCGTCACCCGCCCCCGATCGCGGACCGCCCTCGACGCCGACCGGCACCGTGGCTAACATCATTAGCCATGAGCTCCACCCGCCTCCGCTGGCTGCTCCTCGCGGTCGCCCTGCTGGCCTTCGCCGTCTTCGAGGCGGTGAAGTACGGCGGGGTCGCGATCGCCGTGCTCGGCGTGTTCCTGGTGCTGCCCGACGTCGCGCTGATCGGCGCCTTCGCGGACCGCGGCCGCCTGCGAGCCGAGCGGGTCCGGGCGTACAACCTGCTGCACGCCCCGGCCGTCCCGCTGGTGCTGATCGCCGCGAGCATCGTGTTGCCGTTGCCGGAGCTCGGCTGGGGCCTGCGGGGCGGGCTCGAGCTGTTCCTGGCCGGGCTCGCCTGGTTGCTGCACGTCGCCGTCGACCGGGCGGCCGGCTACGGCCTGCGCGCACCGGACGGCAGCGTCCGCCCGGTCGGAGGTCCGGCGGGAGCTCGGCGGTGAGCGGGCCGTCCCGCCGCGAGCAGCTGCTCGGCCTCGCCGAGCAGACGCTCGAGCGCGAGGGCCTGGAGGGCCTCGGCATCACCGCGCTCGCTCGAGAGGCCGGGATCAAGCCGCCCAGCCTCTACAAGCACTTCGCGGGGATCGACGAGATCGAGAACGCGCTGATCGCCCGCGGCTTGCGCGCCGTCGGGGCGACGATGGCCGACGCGCTGACAGCGACCCCGGGGGCCACGCCGCGGGCGCGGCTGGAGGCATTCGCCCGCGCCTACCGCGCGAACGCACTCGCCCGGCCGCAGCTCTACCGCCTGACGACCGCCCGGCCGCTCGACCGTGCCGCGCTCGAGGCCGGCGCCGAGCACGCCGGCATGGCCGCGGTCCTGGAGCTCTTCGGCGAGACCGTCGAGCGACGAGACCGGGCCCGTGCCGCGTGGGCCTGGGCGCACGGCCTGGTCACGCTGGAGATCGCCGGTCGCTTCCCGGACGACGCCGACCTCGACGCCGCGTGGACGGTACTGGTCGACGGCCTGCTGCCGTTCGTCGTGGTCGCCTGACGACCACCCGCGCAGATCCTCAGCGCAGGGCGTCGCGGCGGGCCGCGGTCAGCGGCACGTAGCGACGCCGGTCGTCGTCGAGCGTCCAGGCCCGGGCGGGGCGGTGGATCTTCGGCAGGCCCGCGGCGCGCAGCGTCGCGGTCGCCGGCCGGAACCAGGTCGTCAGCGGGATCTCGTCGACCACGTGCACCAGGTCGGGCCGGTGCTCCGCGGCGACGCCCTCGAGCGCGGCGTTGACGTCGACCGCCGACAGCTCGTGGTCCGGCCGCAGCGTGACCGCGGCGACCGCCACCGGCGGCCGCGGCGTGCCGTCGGCGGCCGGTGCCCGCTCCAGCGGGTGGACCACCGCCAGGTCGACCGCCGGCAGCTCGCCGAGCGCGTCCTGGACCGGGAACCCGAAGACGATCCCGTCGCCGGTCCGGATCGCCGCCTGCGCGTGATCGACCAGCCACCAGTCGCCGCGATCGTCGGTGCGGAACAGGTCGCCGGTCTCGTGCCAGGCGTCGCCCGCCGCGAAGACCCCCCGCAGCGGCGCGCCCGGCGCGGCCTCGACCGCCGACCGCACGCGCGACAGCAGCATCCCGACCTCTCCGTCGGTGGCCGGCACCACGAAGCCGTCCGGCCCCTCGATCAGCCGCCCGGCCTCGGCGTCCCAGGCCGCCAGCCGGACCTCGGCGCTGCCCGGCAGCCGGCGCCCCTTGGCCCCCGGGCGCGCGCGACCGACGTTGACCAGCACCGCGTCGCCCTCGGTCGACGCGTAGAACTCGAGCACCCGGGTCCCGCGGTCCGGTCCCGCCGCGGTCGCCCCGAACCGCTCGAGCACGCGCAGCCAGAGCCCGCGCGGCATCCCCGAGCCGATGAACTGGCGCACCGGGTGGTGCTGCTCGGCCGGATCGACCGGCGCCTCGGTCAGCTCGCGCAGCAGCGTCCAGGTGTAGGCCACGACGGTCACGCCGTAGCGCCGGACCTCCTCCCAGAAGGTGCTCGCGTCGAAGCGCCGGGCGAGCGCGATCCGGGCCCCGCCCGCGACCGCCCCGCCGAGCGCCGTCAGCAGGCCGGAGGGGTGGTGCAGCGGCGTGACCACGTAGACCGTGTCGGCCGGCGACAGCGAGCCGGCGGTCGCCGTACCGAAGGCCGACAGCGCCCAGCGGTGGTTGGTGATCCGCTTGGCCCGCAGCTGCCCGCGCTCGCCGGAGAAGACGACGAACCCCAGATCCGCCGCGCGGCCCGGATTGGGCCGGTACCAGCCGGGCAGCGTCACGGCGTCCGGGTCGATCCGCTCGAGGTCGGTCACGCCGGGACCGAGGTCGAGAGCCGTCCCCCCGTCCCCGCCCCGGGCCCCGCCCCCGAGCACCAGCACCGGCACGTCCAGCTCGGCCGCCAGCCGCGGCCCGTGCTCCGGGTCGGTCAGGACGAGCTCGACGTCGCCGAGCTCGGCCTCGCGCCGGTGGTCGCCGTCGGGGCGCATCAGCACCGCGACCGCACCCAGCCGGTTGATCGCCGCGATCCCGGACAGCCCGCTGGGCCGGGTGTCCATCAGCACCCCGACGTGCTGGCCCTGGCGGACCCCGACGCTGATCAGCCCGCGCACGATGCTGTCGATCCGGTGCTTGGCCGCCGCGTGGGTGTGCGCGCGATCGGCGAACAGGAAGAGCACGTCGTCGGGGGCCCGGCGCGCCTGCTCGTCGAGCAGCCGCCCGAGCGAGATCCGGGTGTTCGCCTCGATCTGCTCCAGGCGGAACAGCCGCGGCAGCTGGGCCACCGCCTCGCCGGCGACGCTCAGCGCCGCCCGCGACGACGCCCGCGCGCTGCGCGCCAGCGAGCGCAGGACGCCGACGCCGGCGTTGGCGGCCAGCTCCAGCCCGGCCCCGACCGACGGCGACGCGCCCAGCGGAGCCGGCGAGGTCTCCGTCATCGGCTGCACCCCGTCGGGCACCGCCGCCGGGTCGGCGCCGGCCTCCACCCAGCGGGTCCAGTCCCGCACGGCCGGCCACGACTGCGCCCCGGCCGCGGAGCCGACGACCATCCCGAAGTGCCCGGCCTCGACCGTCCGCTCGTAGATCGGGGCGCGTGGCGCGGCGCGGCGGATCGCGCGGACCGCCTCGGGCATCGCGATCTGGTCGTACTCGCCGACGAACGCCAGCACCGGGCAGGTCAGGTCGGCCAGCGTGACCAGCCGCTCCTCGATCACG
>CAZFIQ010000027.1:7203-21056 GCA_964519185.1 uncultured Patulibacter sp. | reverse complement strand
CCTCGGGCTCCGCGGGGGCAGCGGCGGCCTTGGCGGCGGCCGGCTTGCGGGCGGCCGGCTTCTTGGCCGCGGGCTTGGCGGCGGCGGGCTTCTTGGCCGCGGGCGCGGCCTTCTTGGCGGCGGCCTTCGGCGCGACCTTGGCGGCCCAGTCGTCGGCCAGCTCGATCTTCGCCTTGTCGCCGGTGCCGGTGATCACCACCGGGACCTTCGCGCCCTCGAGCTGGTCGCGAAGCTCGGCGGGGACCGGCACGCGCTTGGTCACCTCGCGATCGCCATGGGCCTTGCCGAGGCGGAAGCGGATCTGCCGCTCCGTCGCGCGCAGCACCGTGGCGGTCGCGGTCTTCGGGCGGGTCGCTGCTTCGGAAGCCATGGACTGCCGGATGCTACGGATCGGCGCACGATCGCGCGGTCTCGGGTCTCGCGGGGGTCGGATCGGGACCCCGGGCCCGTCGGTACGTCGCCTCCGACGGGTATGAGTAGGGCATGCTCGGTGCGCTCCTCGACCCGCGACGATGGCTCGCTCGCGTCGACCTGCCGCGCGGACCGACGGCACTGCTGATCGTCGCCGCGGTGGCGGTTGGCGTCGGCGCCTACGAGCACGCCCACCTCTACCACCAGGGCTACGACGAGATCGCCACGATCGGCACGCTGTTCGTGGTCAACGCGGTCGCGTCGCTGCTGGTGATCCTGGCGCTGCTGGCGCGCCGGCCGCTGGCGTTCGTGGTCGGCAGCCTGGCGATCAGCGTCGGGTCGATCGTGGCCCTGCTGCTGACCCGCAGCTCGTCGGGCCTGTTCGGCTTCCGCGAGTCGGGCTACGACGCGCACGCGACGATCACGCTGGGGGCGGAGATCGTCGCGGTCGTGCTGACGCTGGTAGGGGCGCTGGCCGCCGGACGTGCGCTGGCCGGCCCGCCGGCGGGGGCCGAGCGGCCCCGGCCCGGCCGCACCGACTCGCTGCGGACGGTGACCGCGGTGGCGGTCACGATCCTGCTCGGCGGCGTGACGATCGGCGTCGGCCAGCGCGGAGCGGAGCCGCCGCCGTTGACGCCGGCCGAGCCGGAGACGACCGCGACGACGCCCGGCGGCGGGACGACCACGGACGGCGGAGCCGCGCCCGGCGGCGACGCCGCGACGGGCGACGGCGCGGTCAGCGGGGTCGTCGCCGACCGCGGCCGCGCGCTGTTCGCCGAGCGCTGCGGCGGCTGCCACCGGCTGTCCGACGCCGGGACCTCCGGCCGGATCGGTCCCGACCTGGACACCGCGATCTCCGGGCAGACCGCGGAGCAGGTCCGCGAGTCGATCGTCGATCCCGACGCCCGGATCACGAGCGGGTTCCCCGCGGGCCGCATGCCGAGCTTCGCCGACGAGCTGAGCGCCCAGCAGCTCGCGGAGCTGGTCGACTACCTGATCGCGGTCGGCGCGCGGCGCTGACCGGTGCGTCCCGCGGGCGTCGGGTCGGCCCGGCACCGGCCGGGCCGGGTCACATCACCGGACACGCTCCGCCACCGGCCGGCGGCCCGTCGGCGCCGCTGACCGGGCAGGAGAGGTCGTCGTCCTCTCCGTCCCGCGCCAGCCACTGGACGTCGAGCGCGGCCCGGCCCGGCGCGCTCGATCCGAGCTGCGCGTCGACGCGCCAGACGTCGGCCAGCCGCTCGCGGTCGAGCACCTCGTGGGGCGCGCCCTCGGCGACGGAGCGGCCCTGCGAGAGGACGACCACGCGGTCGGTGACGGCGGCGGCGAGCGCCAGGTCGTGGACGACCAGGATCACCGCGGTGCCGTCGGCGGTCAGCCGGCGCAGCAGCCGCGCGATCGTGGCCGTGGCGCCCAGGTCGAGCGCCGAGGTCGGCTCGTCGGCGATCAGCAGGGCCGTCTCCTGGGCCAGCCCGACCGCGATCTGGACCCGTTGCAGCTCGCCGCCGGAGAGCGTCGTCAGCCGCCGGTGGGTCAGCGGCGTCGCGCTCGCCCGCTCGAGCGCCCGGGCGACGGCCGCGCGGTCGCGGCTCGACGGGCGTTGGAGCGGCCGCAGGTGCGGCGAGCGGCCGATCATCACCGCCTCGTGGACGTCGATCCCCTCCGGGACGCGCGGACGCTGGGGCACGAACGCCCGCAGCCGGGCCAGCTGACGCCCGCGGATCCGCCGCAGCTCGCGGCCGTTCCAGGCGATCCGGCCGGCGGTGGTCGGCGCGAGGCCCGCGACCGCCCGCGCGAGGGTCGACTTGCCGGCGCCGTTGGGGCCCACGATCCCGACCAGCTCGCCGGCGCGGACCGTCAGATCGACGTCGTGCAGGATCGGCACGCCGGAGAGCGAGACGGAGACGCCGCGCGCGTCGAGCAGTGGCGGCTCGCCGGAAGCGGAGGCGGCGTGGGCGGAGAGCGGGAGCGTGGTCGGGGTCATGGCGGGAGGCGTCGGGAGCGGATCGGGTCCGGCTACAGCTCGCGCTGCAGCAGCCAGAGGAAGAGCGGGACGCCGACCGCGACGACCAGCGGGCCGACCGGCAGCTCGATCGGCGCGACGACGCGGGCCAGCAGGTCGGCGGTGACCAGCAGCGCGGCGCCGGCCAGCGCGGTGCCGGCGACGATGAACGCGTTGCGGCCGGTGCCGCCCGCCAGTCGCACGACGTGCGGGACGATCAGTCCGAGGAAGCCGAGCAGGCCGGCCATCGCGGCCGAGGCGGCGGCCAGCACCGCCGCCGACGCCGCGGCCAGCAGTCGCACCAGGCCGGGGCGGCCGCCGAGCGAGCGGACGACGTCGTCGCCGAGTGCCTGGCGGTCGAGCGGGCCGATCAGGGCGATCGCCACCAGGCCGCCGGCGGCCAGGTAGGGCCAGGACGCCGCAAGCGTCGCCCAGCCGTCGAAGCTGAGGTTGCCGGCCAGGAAGAAGACGCCGGACGAGGCCTGTTCGGGGTGGGTCGCCAGGAGCGCCGCGGTGGCGGCGGTGAACAGCGAGCTGATCGCGATCCCGGCCAGGATGATCCGGGCGATCCCCCCGCGGTTGGGGCCGGTCCAGGCGACGGCGAAGACGATCGCGCTGGCGACCAGCCCGCCGGCCAGCGCGGCGGTCGGCAGCAGCGTGATCGAGGCCGGGAAGACGAGGATCACGATCATCGCCCCGAAGCCCGATCCGGCGGTCACGCCGATCACGTCGGGGGCGGCCAGGGGGTTGCCGAGCGCGCCCTGCAGGACGGCTCCCGCGGTGCCCAGCGCGGCGCCGACGACCGCCGCGACGACCGTCCGCGGCAGCCGGAGCCCGAGCACCACCTCGCGGTGGACCTCGTCGGTGCCGGCGGCGCCGGTCAGCGCGCCGAGCACGTCGCGCAGCGGCACGGTCAGGGTGCCGAAGGCCAGCGACGCGAGCGCCCCGACGACCAGCAGCAGCGCGGCGATCGCCACCACCGCGGTCCGCCGCAGGCGCACCCCGCGCGGGACGCGGATCGTCGCGGCGGGCGGGGCGGAGTGCGCCGTTCGGACGGCGGACGGGAGCGGGGGAGCGGACGAGGTCGACATCGCGGCGGTTCCGGCAGCCTAGCGGTCGGGCCCCCTAATCCGCATAGATGTTCGGTACTCCTAATCATCATGTTTTTCTGGTAGCGTCGAGCCGGTCCCGTCCGGCGACCGCGCTCCGGTCGTCGCCGCGAACCGACGCAGGAGACCCTGATGCCCGCCGCCCGTTCCGTGCTCCGCCGCTCGTTCCCACCGTTGCTCGGCGGCCTGCTGACGCTCGGCGCCGCTGCCCCGGCGCTGGCGGCCGACGCGCGCGTCGCGACCGGCGGCGCGGCCTTCGACGCGCTGCGCGGGCAGCAGGTGCGGCTGCAGGCCGACCACGGCGCCTCGCTCCGCGCGGGGGCGCTGCGGCTGCCGGTGCGGGCGGTCGACGCGCGGCGGCTCGACACCACCGTCCGCTACGGCGGCCGGCTGCGGTTCTCCGCCGGTCGGCGGAGCGTGACCTTCAGCGACCTGCGGCTGGTGGTCGGTGAGCGCGCCGTGCTGCGCGGCACCCGCGCCAAGCGGACGATCACGCTCGGCACCGTCGCCCTGAAGCGCGCGCAGCGGCAGCTGATCGCCGGCGGCACCGCCGTCTCGATCTCCGGTGCCGCCGTCGCGCTGTCGCCGGCGACGGTGCGGACCCTGCGGACGGTGCTCGACCGGCCGCGGCTGCGCGCCGGTCGGATCGGGCGATTGACCGTCAACGTGATCGGCCGCGGCACCGACGTCGTCCCGGTGGCTCCCGGGGCCGCCGTCGGGAGCGGCACCGTCCGCAAGCTGGCGGGCGGTACGGCGGCGTGGGGGATGTCCGCGTCGCTGCGGGAGCTGTTCCCGGCGGGGATGGTCAACGACAACCACACCAGCGAGCCGATGCGGACGCTGCTCGACGGGGCGACCCAGGCGGCCGACGACGGCTTCGGGCTGAGCGTGATCGGCGGGGTCTTCGACACCGCGGGAGGCGCGATGCAGGTGGCGCTGCGCGGCGGGATCCGCTTCGGCTACTACGTCGGCGGCTGGGCCAGGTATCCGCCGGCCGACGGTGTCGCCCACGGCATCTGGGCGTCGTTCTCGCAGCTGACCGCGACCTTCGACGGCACCACGGGTCGGCTCGAGGGCCTGACCGATGCGGGCTTCCACGGCCGCGCCTGGATCCGCCCGGAGCGACGGGCCTTCGCGGACCTCGACCTGCAGGCGGTCACGCCCCAGGTCGACACCGCGGCGGGCACGGTCACCTGGAGCAACGTGCCGGTCCGCCTCAACCACGTCGGCGGTCCGCTCGGACTGGGGTACTTCCCGGCCGGCACCCTGCTCGACCCCCTGACCATCGTCGCCCGGCTCGGCGACTGAACCGACCGAGGAACCCCGATGCGCACGACGACCACGATCTCCGCGCTGCTGGCGAGCGGCCTGCTCGCCGCCGCGGCCGCGGGCCCGGCCACGGCGGCCGACCGGACCACCGTCCAGCTCGGCGGCGCCGGGGCCAAGGGCCTCGTCGCCGGCCAGGGACGGCACGTCGCACTGTCCGGTGCGACGCTGCGCGGCAGCCGCCTGAGCCTGCCGGTCCGGGGGGTAGCCGTGCGTGGCGGCACCGCGACGATCACCCACCGCGGCGCCTGGACGGTGCGCGCCGGAAAGCGGTCGGTGCGGCTGACCGACGTCCGGCTGACGGTCGGCAGCCGCAGTCGGCTGACGGCCCGGATCGGCGCCCGGCGCTACACCGTGGCGACGCTCTTCGCCCCGGCCAGCGTGCGCCGCGTGACCGCCGTCGGCGCGGCGCTCGACCGCGCCCCCGCGACGCTGACCGCGGCCGCCGCCAGGCAGCTGCGCACGCGGCTGAAGCTGCGGCGCACCCCGAAGGGCCGGCTGGGCACGATCAGCGTCGCGACCGGCGGGGTGACCGTGGCCGGGGACCCCTCGGCGCCGGCCCCGACGCCGAGCCCGATCGTGCCCGCGCCGCTGCCCGATCTGGTGGTCCCGCCCGTTCCCGAGGTGCCCGACCCGCCGGCCGAGCCCGGACCGGTCGATCCCGGCCCCGTCGATCCGGGGCCGGTCGACCCCGAGCAGCCGCGGTTCAACCCGTACGACCCGGTCGACGACAGCCGGCTCTGCGCGACGGCGACCCGCGGCCTGACGGCGGGCGAGCACCTCGGCAGCCTGCCGCCGGCGCCCCCGGGCGCGGCGGCGGTCGAAGCGGGCACCACGGTCTGGGGCTTCGCGGCCTTTCTCCGGGGATCGTTCCCGGCGTACGACCCGGACGCCGCGGGCAGCTACAACCGGCAGACGGGCGCGACCTGCGACGAGCCCTTCCGGGCGTTCGCCGGCGAGGCGTACCAGCGGGCCGACGACCGCTTCGGGCTGTCGGTGACCGACGGCTGGTACGACGCGGCGACGGGCACCGCCGCGGCGCGGCTGGACGGCGGCTTCCGGATCGGATACCACATCGGCGGCTGGGCGGCCTACAACCCGGCCGGCTACGTCCCCGGTCCCTACCGCGGGCTGTGGGCCGCGTTCGTCGACGCGCAGCTGACGCTCGACGGCACGACCGGGACGATCGCCGCGTACGGCGACGCGGGGGGCAACAACCCGTGGCGTTACGTGGCCGGCGCGCGCCGGACCTTCGGCGCGCTCGACCTGACCGGGATCACGCCGGACGGCTCCGTCCCCGGCCAGGTCACCTGGCACGACGTTCCCGTCACGCTGACCCCGGAGGGCGAGGCGCTGGGCGTCGGCTACTTCGTGGCGGGCGACGCGCTCGACCCGATCACGATCACCCTGCGGACCGGGAGCTGACCGCGGTGGCGTCGCGCCTCCGTCCCCGGATCGGCACCGTCGCCCGGGCCCTGCCCCTGGGCCTGGTCGTGTCGGCCGTCGTACCACCCGCTGTCGCGCCGGCGGCCTCGGTCGAGCGGCCGGCCTTCGCCGGCGTGCCGACCCGCCAGGCCGCGCAGAGCACGACGATCACGCTGCGTGGCGCGGGCTGGACCGCGCTGCGCGGCGCGGGGGTACGGGCCGCCGCCAGCGGCGCCGCCCGGGCCCGCGGCGGTGCGCGTCTGACGCTGCCGACCGGGCTGCTCGACGTCCGCGGTCGCCGGGTCACCGTCGACCACGAGGGGGCGCTGCGGTTGCGGCGCGGCGACCGCACGCTGACGCTGGACGCGCTCCAGCTGCGGCTCGGCGTCGACCCGGCGCTGACCGCCCGCATCGACGGTCGGCGGCGGACGATCGCGACGGTCAGCGGACGGCCGGTGGTCGACGCGGCCACCGGCGTGGTGCGGCTGCGACGCGGCAGCCTGCGGCTGACCGCGGCCGGCGCGGCGCTGCTCGAGCGGACGCTCGGCGTCCGGGTGGGCGGCGCCCGCGCGCTCGGTGCGGTCGTGCTCGACCTAGACGCGGGCAGCGACCTGGCCGACGGCGGCATGCTCGACTGGGGGCTCTCGCGCGAGCTGCGCGGGGCCGCGGACGCCGGCGTTGCCCGTCCGGGCCGCGCGATCACCGTCTTCGACAGCGCGATCTGCGTGACCGACGAGCGGCGCGACGAGGGCTGCGTCGCTGACCCGACGGCCGGTCCGCTGGCGCGACCGACCCGCGCCCAGATCTACTTCCCGGTGATCGACGGCCGCTGGCGCGCCGGCCGGCGCCGGGCGGAGATCGAGGGTCAGGGCGGCCTGCGGATCGTCCACCCGCCGAGCGGCCGGGCCGTGGTGGTCGAGAGCCCGCGGGTGCGGATCTCCGGCGCCACGGCCACGCTCTCGGTCCACCTGACCGTCGAGGCTCCGGCCGCGCCCGACCGGGCCGTCGCCCAGCACGAGCTGACGCTGGCCCGCTTCCGCGTCGTCACGGGTCCGGTGCGCCGGGGCCGTCGGCTGGCCTGGACCACCGGGCCGGGAACCCTGACCGCCGCCGCGGCGACCGCTCTGGACGGCGTGCTCGCGCCCGACGCCCGACTCGACCCGCTGACCGTCGCGATCGACGCCCCGTGACGCCCGCGCCGCCCCGTTCCCCAGCCGCGCTCCGCGTCGACCGCCGCCCGCGCCGCGGACGGCGGCGATGCGCTCCGCCCGATGCCGCGTCCGCCGTGGCGCCCCCACCGTCCGAGGAGGACGCCGTGACCTGCAGCACCGCCCGCACCGTTCCCCGCGCCGCGCTCGCCGTCGGCCTGCTGCTCGCCGTGGCCGGCGGTCCCGGCGGCGGCCTGGTCCCGCAGGAGGCGGCGGCCGCCGCCGCGACGCAGAAGGCCGCCAACCGCACGACGATCGACCTCGACCGGACCACCCGCAGCCCGCTGCGGCAGGCCGGCGTGACGATCGCGGCAGCCAAGCCGGGGTCGGCCACCAGCCGGCGGCTGCGGCTGCCGGTCAGCGGCCTGCTGCCCGAGAGCGCGCGCAACGTGACCCTGACCCACAAGCCGGTGCTGACCTTCCGCCGGGGCGGCAAGCGCGTGCGGGTCCAGACGCCGCAGCTGGTGATCCGCGGCAGCCGCACGACGATCACCGGGGTGATCGCCAACCGGACGGTGACGCTGCTGACGGTCGGGACGACGTCGAGGACACGGACGATCGACGAGGCCAGTGGGCGGGTCACGATCAAGCGGTCGACGGTGCGGCTGACGGAGGCCGGCGCCCGGGCGCTGCGCACGCGGCTGGGCCTGAGCCGGCTGGCGGCCGGGCGGATCGGCACGCTGACCAGCGACGCCGACGTGACGGTCACGGGGATGCTGCCGTTCGCGCCGGTCGACGGTCCGCCGACGCCCGGCGGCGCGGCGACCTCGGCGGCTCCGGCGACCGCGCGGCCGATCGTCGGCGGTACGGTCCGCTATGCGCCGAAGCGCTCGTGGCTGGGCTACATCGCGCAGCAGGGCGAGGGAGCGTCGGCGGAGGACGGCGCGGCGTTCCTCGGCGACGCCACCAGCGGCGTCTACCAGCTGCCCGTGACCGGCGGCTGGTACGACGCGGCGTCGGGCACCGGCGTGGTCCAGACGAGCGGAACGGTCCGCTACCGCTTCATCGGCCACCAGATCGACGTGGCGCTGCAGGACTGGGCCTGGGACCTGGCGGCGACCCCGAAGGGCGTCGCGCTGGTCAAGGACTCGCTGCACGGCCGGATCCTGCCCGACCACCACTACGTTGGCACGCGGATCCCGCTGCTGCTGGCCAAGACCCAGGGGATCGCTCCGGCCGTCTCGGCCGACGGAGCCCGGGTGACCTGGTCGGCGGTCCCGGTGACGCTCGCCAACGAGGGTGTCCCGGTCTTCCTGGCGTACCTCTACGACAGCGACCAGGGCTCGCTCTCGGCGACGGTCGACCTGGGGTGAGGAGCCCCGTCGGCGAACGACGACCGGTCGACGTTGAGCACCCAGGGCGCGATCAACGGCGACCGGTCGACGTTGGGCACCGGGGAGGGGGCGACGGGCGGTCGCCCGTTCCCGCGCGGCCCGCTCAGATCGCGCGACGCAGCAGCCAGAGGAAGAGCGGGACGCCGAGCACCGCGAGGAACGGGCCGACCGGCAGCTCGTGCGGCGCCAGTACCGTCCGCGCGAGCGTGTCGGTCGCGGCCAGCAGCGCCGCTCCGCCGATCGCGGCGACCGGGATCACGTACGCGTGGCGGCTGGTGCCCGACGCCAAGCGCACGACGTGCGGCACCACGATCCCGACGAAGCCGAGGATCCCGCTCAGCGTGGCCGCGGCGGCCGCCAGCAGCGCCGCGACCGACGCCGCGTACACCCGGACCACGCGCGGCTTGGCCCCGAGCGTCGACGCGACCTCGTCGCCGAGCTCCAGGCGGTCGAGGGGCCGGATCGCGAACGGCGCCAGCAGGAAGCCGGCCAGCAGGTACGGCCAGACCGTCGACAGGGTCGTCCAACCGTCCGAGGTCAGTCCGCCGGCCAGCCACTGGACCGCGGCCTGGACCCGCCCGGGGAAGAGCGCCATCAGTCCGGCGCAGGCGGCCGTGAACAGCGCACCGACCGCGATCCCGGACAGCACCAGCTTGGTCACGGTGCCGCGGCGCGGGCCGATCCAGGCCATCGTGAAGACCAGCCCGGTCGCCACCAGCCCGAAGACCAGCGCGAAGACCGGAACCAGCGCGAAGATGCCGGGGAAGACGAGGATCACGAGCATCGCCCCGAAGGCGGCGCCGGCGGTGACGCCGATGATGTCGGGGGACGCGAGCGGGTTGCCGAGGCTGCTCTGTAGCAGCGCCCCGGAGATCGCGAGCGCGGCGCCGACCGCGAGCGCCGCGATCGTCCGCGGCACCCGCAGCTGGAGCACGATCTCGGCCGACGTCGGGTCGGTCGGGATCCCGCGGATCGCGTCCCACGCCTCGGCGAGCGGCACCGACGCGCCGCCGAACCGCAGCGACGCGACCGTCGCCAGGACGAGCGCGACGACCGCGAAGCCGGCGACCACGAGCCGCCGCCAGGCGGTCCGCGGCTGGTCGGTCGCGTCGCGGCGGGCGTCGCCGAGGACCGCGTCACCCCGACCGGCGGCCCCATCGGCCGTGCTCACGTGCGCGCCCTCACCAGTTCTTCAGGTACTGCTGGCGGACCATCTTGATCACCCGCGCGGGGTTCGACGACGCCTGCAGCAGCTGGTCGTCGGTCGGCACGTAGATCCGGCCGGCGCGGGCGGCCTTGGTCGTCCGCCACGGCTTGAAGTTGCGGTAGTAGGCGGCGATGCTCGGGATGTCCTGCGCGCGGCCGTGCGGGATCACGATGATCACGTCGGGGTTGCGCTTGACGACCTCCTCGTTGCTGAGGTTGGCCACGGCCGTCGCCGGCCCGGTCGGGGCGAGCGGCTTGAGCCCGTCGGTCAGCAACCGGCCACCCGCCTGACGGACGACGTCGCCGGCCCAGGTGCCGGCGCGGAAGGCGATCGTGTAGCGGGCCAGACCCATCACCACCAGCACCCGCGGGCGCTTCTCGATGCCCCGCAGCGAGCCCTGGATCTCGCGGTTCATCCGGGCGGCGATCTGCTTGCCGTGGCGCGACCGTCCGACGGCGTTGGCGATCTGCTGGACGCCGATCGGCACCGTCGCCAGGCGCTGCGGGTCGACGCCGTCGAGCACGCGGATCCTGCGCTGCTGGATCCGCGCGGTGCCGGAGCGCCAGGTCGGCGACGACAGCACCAGGTCCGGGCGGACCGCCAGCAGCTGCTCCAGGTTGGGGCCGTGCGGGTGGGTCAGCCGCAGGCGCGGGACGCCGTTCAGGCGGGAGGAGAGGAACTGCTGACCGGCCGGCGGGTTGCCGATCGCCACGGGACGGACCCCGAGCTCGGCCAGCACGTTGGCGGTGAACGGCGTCAGGGCCACGACGCGTCGCGGGCCCGCCGCGTCGGCGGGGGCGGGGGCGGCGGCCAGGGCGGTCAGGCCGACGGCGGCCGCCAGCGCGACCAGCCGCCGGGAGACCGGGAGGCGGGCGACGGTCATGCGCTGGCGTTCTCTCGGTCGATCTCCAGCACGCTGTACGTCCGCAGCTCGAGCGACTGGGAGAGGGTCGGATCGCGGTGGGCGTGGCTGGCGAAGAAGGCGTCGCTGTGCACCCAGTTCTCGAACGCCTCCTCGGACTCCCAGCGGGTGGCGACGACGAACTCCTGCGGTCCGCCGTCGAGCTCGCCCTCCGCGCGGCGCAGCAGCTCGAGGCCGACGAAGCCCTCCACGCCGGCCAGGTTGCGCTCGCGGGCCAGGAAGGCCGCCTGGACCTGCTCGGCGCGGTCGCGCGGGGCAAGGATGACGTTCATGACGATGTGCATCGGGGCTCCGGTTCCGGCCGCGCCGCGGCGACCGTCGGGTGGCGGACGATGAAAGGGTACCCAAATAGCGATGTCGTCGCATGTCATGTCGTTGACGGAATTCGGTAGGGTTCCGGGGACTGCTGTACCGCTTCCCTCCAAAGGACCCCCGATGGCCTCCGTATCCGTCTCCTCGTCGATCGACGTCGACGCCAGCCCCGAGCGCGTCTGGGCCGAGATCTCCGACCCGTCGACCTGGTCGGCCTGGAACGCCAACCACGTCGGCTTCAGCGGCGACGCCCCCGAGCTGGCGCCGGCGGCCGAGTTCACCGAGCAGCTGCAGGTCCGCGGCGCGGCGGCCGAGGTCGACTGGACGGTCGCGGCGCTGGAGCAGCCCCGGCAGCTCGCGCTGACCGGCAAGGGACCGCTGGCGATCAAGCTCGACCACCGCTACGCGATCGCCGGCGAGGAGGGCGGGCGGACCCGAGTGGAGATCTCGCTGAGTCTCTCCGCGGTCGCGCTGAAGCCGATGATCAAGGCGCTCAGCAAGGAGCTGGAGAAGAACCTGCCGACGTCGCTCGAGGCGCTTCGCGAGCGACTGGCCCCGCAGCCCGCCAACGGCTGAAGCGGGCCCTGGGAACCGGACCGGGCCCCGGGCGCGGGACACTCCGGGGGCGGGGCCCGTTGCGCGGTCCCCACCCGATCGTCGGCCGCGGGGCGGGGTAGGATCGCCGCGTGGCCTCACGACCTCCGGCACGCCAGCGCTCTCGCGGCCCCGCCCACCAGCTCAGCGCGGACGACCTGGTCCGGGCCGCGATCGCGGTCGGCGGTGACGGCTTCACGATGCAGGACGTCGCCCGCCAGCTGGGCATCTCGCACCAGGCGCTCTACCGTTGGGTGTCGGGGCGCGAGGAGCTGGAGGACCTGGTCGCCGACCACCTGGTCCAGCAGCTCGCGCCGCCCGCCATCCGCGACGACGGCGACTGGGCGCAGTGGCTGACCGAGTTCGCGATCATGCTGCGCCGCGAGCTGCTGAAGCTCGACGGGATGGCGCTGCGCGGGCTGACCCGGTACCACGTGTCGGCCTCGTTCGTGCGGCTCTACGCCAGCGGGACCGACGCGCTGGTCCGCGGTGGCATGGACCCGGCGGGGGCGATGGCCGCGATGGAGGCGTTCGGCACCGCGGTGCTCGGCTGGGTCGCGCGCGAGCAGAGCATCAAGGACCAGCGGCGGTCGGGGCGCCGGATCGTCGACGAGATCGCCGCGGCCCGGGCCGCGGCGAACGTCGCCGCGCCGGAGCCGCCGCGGGGTCCCCGCGCGACGCCCGACGAGCGCTACGAGCGGTTCATCCGCACGCTGGTCGCGGGGCTGCGGGCCGTCGAGGCCGGCGACTAGGTGATTGATTCCACGACTTCGCGGCGTGTTGCACGTCCCCGGCGGCGCGGATCCGTCCCCGGGCACCTCGGTCAGGTCACCAGCCTGACTCTCGGTTCCCGTGGACGCCCCGCGGGTGGGTGGGAGCTCGTCTCCGCACCCCACATCCACGATTCCGCGGAATCGACCATCTAGAGCCGGCCCGCGCTCGCCGCGGGTGCGCAGATCGTAGGCGGGTCCGGGACCCAGCTCGCCGCGGCCCGGCTGGTCGTCGCCGGCGAGCTCGAGAGCGTTCTCCGCACGGTGGGTCGGCCTGCTCGTCGCCGCGTCGCCGCGAGCGGATGCGCGGGGCTCTCGCCGGGGCGGGCCGGCGGCCCGCGGCGTCTGCTTGCGCCGTCCGCGGCGCACGCGTTCCCCGAAGCTTGTTAGCGTCCCCTAATAGTGGTGTCCGACGATCGTCTCTGCTCACGGGCGCCCCGCCAGGATCAACGCACGAAGGAGCACGTTGCGATGCGCAACATCAGGAAGGCCGCGGCCCTGAGCACCGCGCTTGCGGTAGGCCCGGCGCTGCTGGTGGCCCCGTCGGCCGCCTCGGCCAACGCGACCCCCGGCGCCGGAACGCTCAGCGTGACGCTCGACCGCCGGGCCGCGGCGCTGCCCGGCGCCGCGACCTCCGTCGCCCGGATCGGCGACTCGAGCCGGCAGGGCCGCACGGTGACGTTCGGTGTCCGTCCGGGCGCGGCCACGAGCGTCGTGCAGGGGGCCGTCGGGGAGGGCCTGCGCGTCAGCGCGGGCGGCCGCAGCGTGCGGCTGACCAACCTGCGCCTCGACGGCGTCGGGACCCGTAGCGTCCGTGTCAGCGCCCGGGTCGACGGCAAGGCCCGTCGGACCCTGTTCGCGGTCAACGGGGCGGCAACGCGGACCGACGCGGTGTCCGGTGGCCGTACGATCGCCGCCACGCCGCTGCGGGTGACCACCGCTGGCGCCCGGAGCCTCCGTTACCGCCTGAAGCGCACGGTCGACGCGGAGCGGATCGGTCGGATCGCGCTGGTCCAGGAGGCTCCGGCGCCGGCCGCGCCGCCGGCGAGCGTGCTGCCGGGCGCGGTCCCGGTGCCCGTCCCCGGCTCGGTGACGCCGTCGGCGCCGGCGGTCCCGACCCCGGTCGACCCGGTCGACCCGGAACCGGAGCCCGAGCCGCTGCCGGTGGTGCGGGCGATCGAGGACGCCAGCATCGCCTGGCCGTTCTCGTCGTGGATCGTCAACGTCTTCAGC
>CAZFIQ010000027.1:5390-7193 GCA_964519185.1 uncultured Patulibacter sp. | reverse complement strand
TCTTCAGCTGCTCGCGGCCGGGGGTCGTCTGCCCGCTGGCGACCGACGGGGCGACGATCACCGAGACGACCGTCCAGACGCCGACCGGCGAGCAGCCTCTCCGGACCTTCCACTTCCCGCGGCGCGCCGACGGTGCCTACGACACCGAGACGGGCAAGGCGACCGTCCAGCTGGGCGGCCTGATCCGCGTCGGCTACATCGCCCCCGGGCACTCGATCGCGACCTACATCGTCAACCCGACGATCGAGATCGACGGCGACAGCGCCGTGCTCTCGGCGCCGAGCGCGGCGTCGGCTCCGCCGGCGACGGTCTGGTACCCGCCGAGCGGCAACGCGGCGGTCGACGAGCTCGACGGCCCGGGCGCGAACGCCTGGGTCCCCGAGACGATGGTCGACCGGCCGATCGCGACGCTCGACCTGAGTACGGATGGCGAGGACGGCGCGGTCAAGACCGTCAGCGAGGACGGCAAGACGATCACCTGGTCGAACGTGCCGGCGACGGCGACCGCCGAGGCGGCCGCGATCGGTCACGCGGTGATCGTCGAGGGCTACGAGTACGACCGCCTGACCCTGACGGTCAAGGTCGCCGACCGGGCCCCGGCGCCGATCGTCGACTAGAACGACCCCGAAAACGACGTCCGCCGCGCGTGTTGCGCGGCGGTACCCGTTCTCGAACGGCGCCCATCTGAGGTGGTCGCGGACCGAGCCGGTCGTCGGGGCAACGCGAGCGCCGTACGACGGTACTGCCGAGCCCGTGACCTCGGCCCGCCCACCCAGATCCGACGCGTCCCCGGCCGCTTCTGAGGTGCGCGCTGGCCGAGCAGGGAACGCACGCCCGCCCACCCCGCGGGGAGAGCCGTGGCGGCTCCTGAGGCGGCCGGGGGCCGAGGAGGTCGTCGGGGGCAACGCGAGAGCCGTACATCCGTACTGCCGAGCGTTGCCCGTGGCGAGATCCGACGCGTCCCCGGCCGCCTCAGCGGAGCTGATCGAGCTGAGGGCGAGCGAAGACCAAGCAGGTCGCCGGGGCCCGGGCGAGAGCTGTACGACCGTACTGCCGAGCCCGGGGCGTGGCGAGATGCGCCGGTCAGCGTCGCACTCAGACGATCAGCGGTTGCCGGGGGAGCGCTTGGGGAACTGCGACACCGGCACCGACACGTCGAGCGCGGTCTTGACGATCCGGTTCTGCTCGATCGTGTGGGCGGCCGGGTAGCCCTCGGACGGGCTGGCCCGGTCCGGGCGGCCGACGTAGCCGAAGGCCAGGTGCTCGGGCAGGATCTGCTGGAGGCGCGGGGACATGAAGGCGCGGGCGCCCATGTTGCGCGGCTCCTCCTGGACCCAGACCACCTCGCGCAGGTTCGGGTAGGCGCCGATCAGGTCGCGCAGGCCCTCTTCCGGGAAGGGGTAGAGCATCTCGATCCGGCCGATCGCGACCTGCGGGTTGTCGACGCGCATCTCGTGCTGGCGGAGGTCGTAGAAGACCTTGCCGGTGCAGAGCAGCAGGCGCGTGACGGCGGAGGCGTCGATCCCGGGCTCGCCGAGCACCGGGAAGAACCGGGTCTCCGCCAGGTGGGCGATCCGGTTGCGGGCCTGGGGCAGGCGCAGCAGCGACTTCGGGGTCATGACGACCAGCGGGCGCGGCTTCTCGATCAGCGCCTGCCGGCGGAGCAGGTGGAAGTACTGCGCCGGGGTGGTGACGTTGGCGACGCGGATGTTGCCCTCGGCGGCGAGCTGCAGGAACCGCTCGACGCGGGCGGAGGAGTGCTCCGGTCCGGCGCCCTCGTAGCCGTGCGGCAGCAGCATCGTC
>CAZFIQ010000027.1:3928-5380 GCA_964519185.1 uncultured Patulibacter sp. | reverse complement strand
GGCCGGAGACGATGAACTGGTCAACGATCACCTGGGCGCCGTTCATGAAGTCGCCGAACTGCGCCTCCCAGAGGACGAGCGCCTCGGGGGCCTCCTGCGAGTAGCCGTACTCGTAGCCCAGGCAGGCGACCTCGGAGAGCGGGCTGTTGTACAGCTCGAACGGGGCCGTGGCGCCGGGCAGGTGCTGGATCGGCGCGTAGCTGTGGCCGTTCTGCGAGTCGTGGAGCACCAGGTGGCGCTGCGAGAACGTGCCGCGCTCGGCGTCCTGGCCGGTCAGGCGGACGGGAACGCCCTCGGTGACGAGCGAGCCGTAGGCGAGCGCCTCGGCGTGCGCCCACTCGATCCCGCCGTTGGGGCCCATCGCCTCGCGGCGCTTCTCCAGCTGCTTGTGCAGCTTGGTGTTCCAGTGGAAGTCGTCGGGGACGGTCAGCAGCGCGTCGTTGATCCCGATCAGCGTCTGCGCGTCGACCTTGGTGTCGGGCTCCTCGGACCGCGAGCGGTCCATCAGGTAGGTGCCGGTGGCGGAGGTGTCGATCGTGCCGCCGGCGTCCTGCCACTCCTTGACCTTGCGCTTGACGCCTTGGTGGAGCTCGCTGAGCTGGGCGTTGATCTGCTCGCGCTTGGCGTCGATCGTGGCCTGGGCCATCACGTCCTCGGCGACGAGGCGCTGGGCGTAGAGGTCGGCGACGCGGGGGTGCTGCTTGATGGTCGCGGCCATCAGCGGCTGGGTGTAGGCCGGCTCGTCGGACTCGTTGTGGCCGTGGCGGCGGTAGCCGACCAGGTCGATCACGACGTCCTGACAGAACTCCTGGCGGTAGGCGAAGGCCAGTCGCGCGGCGTTGATGCAGGCTTCGACGTCGTCGGCGTTGACGTGGATGATCGGGATGTCGAAGCCCTTGGCCAGGTCGGACGCCCAGCGGGTCGAGCGGCTGTCGTGCGGATCGGTGGTGAAGCCGACCTGGTTGTTGCAGATCAGGTGGACCGCGCCGTCGACCGTGTAGCCGTTGAGGCTCTGCAGGTTGAGCGACTCGGCGACGACGCCCTGGCCGGGGAAGGCCGCGTCGCCGTGGATCACGATCGGCAGGGCGACGTCGCCGTCGCGCGGGCCGCTCGGGTTGCCGCGGTCGGTCTGGGCGGCGCGGGCGGCGCCGAGCACGACCGGGTTGACGAACTCGAGGTGCGACGGGTTGCTCTCCAGCACCACGCCGATCGACTTGCCGTCGGCGAGCTCGTAGCGGCCGCTGGCGCCGTGGTGGTACTTGACGTCGCCGGTGCCGCCCTGCAGGTCCTGGGTGACGGTCTTGGCGGCGGCGATCACGGAGCCGCCCTCGAACTCGGTGAAGATTGCGTCGTAGGGGCGCCCGAGGTTGTGCGCCAGGACGTTCAGCCGGCCGCGGTGGGCCATGCCGATGACGACCTCGTGGCCACCGTGGGCGGCCGACAGCTGGATCA
>CAZFIQ010000027.1:0-3918 GCA_964519185.1 uncultured Patulibacter sp. | reverse complement strand
ATCACTTCCTGGGCCTCGGCGCGCGCGCCGGCCAGCGCGATCAGCTCGTCGACCACCGGGACGGTGATGTCGAGGCCCTCGATCGAGAAGCGCTTCTGGCCGAGGTAGGCCTTCTGCATGAACCGCTCGAAGCCGTCGACCTGGATCAGCCGCTCGAGCAGGCTCTTCTTGCTGCCGTCGGAGAGCGGCTGGCGGTACTCGCCGGACTCGATCCGCTCGCGCAGCCAGATCCGCTGGTCGTTGTCGGAGATGTGCTCGACTTCGTACGCGGTCGTGCCGCAGTAGGTGTCGCGCAGCCGCGGCAGCACGTCGGCGAGGGTCTGCCCGCCGCCGGCGATGTAGGTCCGCATGATCGACGCGGGGATCTGCTCGAGCAGGTGGGCGTTGAGCCCGAGCTTCTCCGGGTCGACGCCGATCTCGCGCGCGACCTGGGCGGGGTCGACGGGCGACGGCGATCCGAGCGGGTCGAGCTCGGCCAGCAGGTGCCCGTGGGCGCGGACCGCGCGGACCAGCGAGGTGGCGGCCTGGACGGCCTGCAGCATCTCGATCGACGGCATGCCGCCGCCGGCCGCCGGTGCGGCGGCCGGCGCGGCGGCGAGCTGCGGGGTCGGCTTGGCGATCGCGGGCCCGAGCTCCACGCCGAGCTCGGCGAAGAGGTCCTCGTAGAAGCCGTGGTCGCCCTGCAGGTACTCCTCGACGACCTTGAGGAACTGCCCGGACTGGGCGCCCTGGATGATTCGGTGGTCGTAGGTGGAGGTCATCGTCATGACCTTCTCGGCGCCGATCGCCGCGCCGATCTCGCCGAGGCCGACGGGGTAGGCGATCGAGCCGGTGGCGACGATCGTGCCGTTGCCGGACATCAGCCGCGGGACGGAGGCGACGGTGCCGATCCCGCCCGGGTTGGTCAGCTGGACGTTGGCGCCCTGCAGGTCGTCGGCGGTCAGCTTGTTGTCGCGGGCGCGGGCGATCAGGTCGTTGAAGGCGTCGAGGAAGCCCTGGAAGCCGAGCCGGCCGGCGTCCTTGATCACGGGGACCATCAGCGTGCGCTTGCCGCGGCGCTCGACGTCGACGGCGATGCCCAGGTTGACCTGGCCGTGGTCGACGAGGATGGGGGTGCCGTCACCCTCCCCGCCATCGTCCTCGCGCTCGTACGTGTAGGCCATCGCCGGCATCTGCTCGGTCGCGGCGCGGGCGATCGCGTAGCCGATCAGGTGGGTGAAGGAGACCTTCTGACCGCCGGCCTTGAGCTGCTGGCGGCGGCCGTCGAGGGTGGTGATCGTGAGCGTCCGGAACGACGTGGCGGTGGGGGTCGTCAGCGACTCCTCCATCCCGCGCACCAGCTGGACGGCGCCGCCGCGGATCGGGGTCCGGGTGACCTGGGCGGCGGAGCGCCCGCCGTTCTTCTGCGCCTCCAGGACGTCGTCCTTGGTGATCCGGCCCTGGGGACCGGAGCCGCGGACCGCGGCGACGTCGACGCCCTCGGCGGAGGCGATGCGGGCGGCGACCGGGGTGATCTTGGCGTCGGCGGGCACCTTGCCGGACCCGTTGCTGGACGCGGTGGCGCTGGCGGCGGCCGGGGCGTCGGCGGCGGGGGCATCGGCCGGGCGCGCGGCGGCACCGGCGCCGGCCCGCACGTGGCCGATCACCTCCTGCGGGTGGATCGTGTCGCCGTCGCCGAAGAGGCGCTTCTCCAGCACGCCGGTAGCGGGCGACGGCAGCTCCATGTCGACCTTGTCGGTCGAGACGACGAGCAGGTCCTGGCCCTCGGTGACCTCGGCGCCCTCCTCGACCAGCCACTCGAGCAGCGTGGCCTCGGTGACGGAGTCGCCGGCGGACGGGGTGACGACGTCGACCAGGTCGCCGCTGCCGGCGCTGGCCGCCTCGACCTCGGTATCGGACGGCCCGGAGCCGCCCTCGCTGCCGCCGGATTCGCCGACGCCGTCGTCGGAGACGTCGATCTCCGCCACGACCGAGCCGGACTGGACGGTCTCGCCCTCCTGGGCGAGGTGGGGGAGCAGCACGCCGGTGGCCGGCGCGGGGATCTCGGCGTCGACCTTGTCGGTCGAGATCACGACCAGGTCCTCGCCCTCGGTGACCCGATCACCAGGCTGTTTGAGCCATTCGAGCACCGTGCCTTCCGCGACCGACTCGCCCATTTGGGGGAGCGTGACCTGGACCGTTGTGCCTGCCGCCATGAGACCACGAACCTAGCACTTGCGATTCGTCGCGGAGTTTGCCTCACGGACGGCCGCAAACCCCGCGTGCAGCGGGAAATCCGGTGCGTTTCGTCGTGTGACGACGGGCACACGGTCCCTACTGTCGGTAGGTACCGATCGGTCCGCGGGCGTCAGCCCGCGATCGCGACGCGGCGGCGGCGCTCCTCGAGGACGAACGCCGCGGAGCCGACGAACGGGCCGACCGCCCCCACCACGGCGACGCAGACCGCCAACCACAACGGGATCACCCGCGCCCGCAACGCCAGCAGGCAGAGCACGCACATCAGGATCCAACCCCACCCGTGCGCCCATCCCAGGATGGTCTTCAGGTGCGGTGCCTCGTGGGTGACCCACAGCGTGATCAGGCCGATGTAGATCGCCGAGTGGGCGAACGACAGCCACTTGAGCGTGCGGAACGACGGGCTGATCCGGCGCCCCCGGGAGACGCGGGCGGGAATCCGCCCGAGAGCGTTCATCGCGTGCCCTCGACCAGCCGGGCCAACGCCCGCAGCGTCGGTTCGGCGTGGTCGGGCCAGTCCGCGACGTCGGCCGGCCACCACTCGTGCCGGTCGTGCTCGGGGTCGCGCTCGATCGCCGCGCTGGCCGGCAGCCAGGCCACGCCGACGAACATCACGACGTCGTTCGGCAGCAGCAGCAGGGAGTCGCCGTGGAGGCGCTCCGGTTCGACGCTCCACTCCTCGTGCAGCTCGCGACGCAGGGTGTGCATCGGCGACTCGCGCGGGTCGACGGCGCCGCCGGCGCCGAGCGTCCAGCGGCCGGCCCAGGTCGCGACCCACGGAGCGCGCCGGCCCGCCAACCAGCGGCCGTCCTGGCTGCGGACCACGCACTGGCCGGTCATCGAGCGGGCCGCGCCGCCGTCCACCAGGCGCAGCGCCCAGCGCACCGGCTGCAGGTCCATGTGCAGGCGGCCGTCGGCGACGTGGTGGCCGACCAGGCGCGCCGCGACGCCGTCGTGGCTCGGGGAGTCCCGGGCCCGCAGCGCCTCGATCGCCGAGTCCGCGCCGGCGGTCGCCTCGGGCGCGGGAACGTACGGCTCGTCGGACCACGCGTACGAGACGTCTTCCGGCGCCCAGGGGCCGCGGGCGAGGAGGTTGGCGGCCGGCGGCATCACGGCCGATTCTATCCGCGCGGAGGTCCGGAGGACCCGTCGCGAGCGGTCCGCCGCCGCGGGCGGGCGGCGGCTCGGCCCGGTCAGGGCGTCCGGCCGCTCGCCGTCTGCGGCGCCCGTGCGTCGTCGGAGACCGTCAGGCGGACCCCGAACGCGCGCTCGACCAGGCCCGCCTGGCCCTGCGCCGCCCAGCGGGCTACCGGATCGCCGGCGGGGCCGGTCACCAGGTGCAGGTGGGCGTCGTCGCCGTCGCGGCGCAGCTCGACGGCCCGCACCGCCTGGTCGTGGCCGCGGTCCAGGCCCTCGGCGAGCCGCAGCAGCGCCGCCAGCCGCAGCAGCCGCTGGTCGTCGCCGGGGCGGGTCAGCGCGCGGAACGGCCTCATCGTCGGCGTGCCCTTGCGGTGGTAGCGGATCGCCTGGCCGATCAGCGCGGTCTCGGCGGGCGAGAACCCGGGCAGCCCGTTGGTCACGAGCAGGTAGCGGCCGTGCTTGTGGTGGTCGTCGTGGTTGACCGCGGTGCCGACGCCGACGAGCGCTCGCTGCTGGAGGCCGCCGCCGCGCTCCACGACATCG
>CAZFIQ010000026.1:0-21105 GCA_964519185.1 uncultured Patulibacter sp. | reverse complement strand
CGAGAGACCGAAGCCGCCGACCGCGAGCGTCGCGCCGTCGGCGATGTCGGCGACCGCCGCCTCCGGGCCGGTGACCACCTTCGGGGGCGATGAGGTCTGCATGGCGCCAGCATCGCCCGGCGGAATTGAAAAGTCCAAGACGAATCGGGACTATGATTGATAATCAGAACGTATGGAACTCCACCACCTCCGCTATCTGGTGGTGCTCGCCGAGGAGCGGCACTTCACGCGCGCGGCGCGGCGCCTGGGGATCGCCCAGCCCGCGTTGTCGCAGCAGATCCGCCGGCTCGAGACGATCGTGGGGATGCCGCTGGTGGAGCGGACGACGCGCTCGGTGGCGATCACCGCCGCGGGCGAGCTGCTGGTGGCGGGCGCCCGCCGGGTGCTGCGCGAGGTGGACGGGCTCCGGGACGAGCTCGACGCGGTCCGCGGGCTGCGTCAGGGGCGGGTCCTGCTCGGCGTCACCCAGACGCCGGGCGCGGTCGACGTGGCGCGGACCCTGGCGCGCTTCCACGCTCGTCACCCGGAGATCGAGCTGGACGTCCGCGAGGGTCTGAGCGTGCGGTTGGCGTCGGCGCTGGAGGCGGGCGAGCTGGATCTGGCGCTGGTCACGCTGCCGGGCGGCCCCGCGTTCCCGGCGCTGGAGGTCACCCCGCTGGCGGCCGAGGAGCTGACGCTCGTCGTCCCGCCGGGCCACCCGCTGGCGTCGCGCCGGTCGGTGACGGTCGGCGACCTGCGCGACGAGCCGTTGGTCGCGTTCCCGCGCGGGGCGACGATCCGCGACCTGCTCGACGCGCGCGCGGGGGCGGCGGGCCTGGTGCTGCGCGTCTCGTTCGAGACCGTCGATCCGCACCGCACGCGCGAGCTGGTCGCGGCCGGCCTGGCGCTCGGCCTGCTGCCGCGCTCCGATGCCCTCCGGCCCGGCCCGGAGGTGGCGCTGGTGCCGTTCGCCGAGGAGCTCGAGCACCGCACCGCGGTCGCCGTCCGCCGCGACCGCCGGTTGGCCCCCGGCCCCCAGGCGTTCCTGGCGATGCTGCGCGAGGGTGCGCTGCCGGCGTAGCCCGCCGCGCGGCCCTGCCGACGTCGACCTGCGGGCCGACGTCCCAGTGGAGGCTGGGGGATTCGAACCCCCGACCCCCTGCTTGCAAAGCAGGTGCTCTACCAACTGAGCTAAGCCCCCGGGACCGTGGAGGATAGCGCCGGGCGGCGGGACCTGAGCCCCGGCCCGGCCGCGGCGACCGCGGACGTCGACTCGTCGAACGTTCCACGAGTTCGCGCCGGATTTCAAGCGGATATCTCACGCAGCGACGGGCGTCGGCTGGGGTAGCGTGATCGCGTTCCGGGTCGCCGTACTCCGCGGTCGCCCTCGTACTCGGGAGAAGCTCCATGGAGCGCAAGCAGTCCGCCGTCGCGGACGTCGACGTCAACCACGCACGGCGGTGGGCGATCCTCTGGCTGGTCGGGATCGCCCAGCTGATGATCGTGCTCGACGCGACCATCGTCAACATCGCCCTGCCGTCCGCCCAGGAGGACCTGGGGTTCAGCGACGACTCCCGGCAGTGGGTGATCAGTGCCTACGCCCTGTCGTTCGGCTCGCTGCTGCTGCTCGGCGGCCGGATCGGCGACCTGTTCGGACGCAAGCAGGTGTTCGTGATCGGCCTGGTCGGGTTTGCGCTCGCGTCCGCTCTGGGCGGCGCCGCGGGCAGCTTCGGGCTGCTGGTCGTCGCCCGCGCGCTGCAGGGGGCCTTCGGGGCCCTGCTGGCCCCGGCCGCGCTGGCGATCCTCTCGGTGACCTTCAGCGACCCGGGCGAGCGCGACAAGGCGTTCGGCATCTACGGCGCGATCGCGGGCGTCGGCGCGGGCATCGGGCTGCTGCTGGGCGGCGTCCTCACCGACCTGCTGTCCTGGCGCTGGTGCCTCTACGTGCTGCTCGTGTTCGCGCTGCCGACCGCGATCGCGGCCCGCGCGGTGATCCGGGCGCACCACCGCGACCGCAGCGCCGAGGGACGCCGCGGGACGATCGACCTGCCGGGCGCGCTGACCGCGACGGTCGGCCTCTTCGCCCTGGTGTTCGGGGTCTCCAACGCCGAGACCCACGGCTGGGGCGACGCCGTGACGGTGGTGGCGCTGGCCGTCGCTCTGCTGATGCTGACGGCCTTCGTGCTGATCGAGCGGCGCACCGAGCAGCCGCTGCTGCCGCTGCGAGTGGTGCTCGATCCGGCCCGCGGCGGGACGTTCGTGGCGATCGCGGTCTTCGGCATCGTGCTCTTCGGGGTCTTCCTGTTCCTGACCTACTTCCTCCAGCAGAACCTGGGCTACAGCCCGACCCGCGCGGGCCTGGCGTTCATGCCGCTGAACCTGTCGATCATCTTCGTGGCGGGCCTGACGTCGACCGTGCTGCTGCCCCGGCTCGGGCCCCGGCCGCTGGTCGTCGCGGGCCTGCTGCTGGCCGCCGCGGGATCCGCGGCCTTCGCGCTGCTGATCGACGGCGACGCCGGCTACGCCGACGGCGTGCTGCCCGGACTGCTGATCATCGGCGTCGGCGGTGGCCTGCTGTTCCCGACCACCTTCTCGACGGCGACCCTCGGCGTCGAGGAGCGCGACACCGGAGTGGCCTCCGCGATGCTCAACACCGCCCAGCAGGTTGGCGGGTCGATCGGCGTCGCGCTGCTCTCGACGTTCTTCGCCAGCGCCGTCGCCGGCTACGCGCAGGATCATCCGGGACCGGCGGCGCTGGTCGACGCCGGCCTGCACGGCTACACGACGGTCTTCTGGTGGGCCGCCGGGCTGACCTTCCTCGGGGCCCTGGTGGTGGCGCGGCTGGTGCGCACCAGCCGCGAGGACCTGGCCGCCGCGCCGCCGGCCCGGGGGACCGGCGCGCACTGACCCGCGTCGTCGCGGCTACTGGGTGGCGACCGCGGTCGCCACCGGCAACGGCCGGCGCAGGGAGCTCCGGCCGGCCTTCCAGGCCCGCAACACGGTGCGGGCCATCCCGGCTTCCAGCACCAGCAGCGCGCGGGCGCCGAACAGCACGTCGGCCCCCAGCCGCGGCTCCTGCTGGGCCAGGCCGCCGGCCAGGTCGACCGCGGCCAGCGACTCGTGGACCGCGTCGGCCTCGACGTGCTCGTCGTAGAACTCGGTCGCCTCCGGGCTCGTGAACCCCAGCCGCCGCAGACCCGTCGCGTAGCGGCGACTGGGCACCGACGACGTCATCTCGGTCAGCGCCAGGTGGCCGACGCAGGCGCCGCGCAGGCGGCGGTGGAGACCGAAGAACGACGCCAGGTTGACCGTCGCGAGCGTCGTGCCGGGAAGCCGTTCGAGGTAGTGGCCGTAGCCACCCTCCAGGCCGACCGCGGTCATCATCGTCGCGTACAGGTCCGCGTGGATCCGGTCGGGCTTGCCGGCGCCGTACTCGTCGGTCTGGATCTCGACCATCGCGGACTTCGGCCGGCCCCACAGCCGCGGCAGCGCGAACGAGTGCGGATCCGCTTCCTTCAGCTGGTACGCGGAACGGTGGACGATCAGCTCCCGAACCTGATCGGCCGTCGCCTCGCGCTCGACGAACGCGGACAGCGACGGTCCGTCGTCGTTGCGGACGATCGCCGCCAGGTCGCGGTCGATCTGGGCCGGATCGACCTCCCGGGGCCGCTCCGCCACGGCCCGCAGCGCGGCTTCGAAGGCCCGTTCCAGCTCCGCGCGGAAGGCCAGCAGCGGCGGCTCCCACTCCCAGCGGTCGTCGACGCCGGCCAGGCCCCGGTAGTGCAGCTCGTAGCTCAGGTACAGGCACAGCTGGAGGTCGTCGTCGCTCAGCGGATCGCGGACGCTCGGCACCGCGTCGTGCAGGTCGTCGGTCGTGCCGGGCGGCCGGCGCAGCGCGCGCAGCAGACGCGCGCTGAGCGGACCGCGCGGCGCCGGGAGCGGAGGAAGGTCCATGGATCGCGTCTACCCCGGGCGTCCTGCGGTACGCACCGAACGGCGCTTGCCGATGCCGAGGCCGGGTAACGGCCGGATACCGATGCCGTTCCTGGACGATCTGCTGGAGCCCTCGACCGCGGTGCCGCGTCTGCGCGGCGTCCGTCCGATGCCGGAGGGCGTCGATCCCGTCGCGCGCCGCCGGCGGGCCCGGGACGCCGACCGCGGTCGGCTCCGCCTGGTTCGCGTGCCCGGCGTCTACGCGCCGTCGACCGACTCCCGGCTGCTGGTCGACGCGCTGGCCAGCGAGCCGCTGGCCGGGGCCCGGATGCTCGACCTCTGCACCGGGTCGGGGTTCGTCGCCGTGTCGGCGGCCCGCGCCGGCGCCGAGGTGGTCGCGGTCGATGTGGGGCGCCGCGCGGTGCTGGCCGCCCGGCTCAACCTCTGGCGCAACCGGACGCGCGGCCAGGTCCGGCGCGGCGACCTGCTGTCGGCGGCGCCCACGGGCGACTACGACCTGATCGTCAGCAACCCGCCGTACGTGCCGGCCGCCCGGGACGAGCTGCCGACGCGCGGCATCGCTCGTGCCTGGGACGGCGGCCGCGACGGTCGGGCGATCATCGACCGGATCTGCCGCGAGGCGCCGTCGCGGCTGCGGCCGGGCGGGCGGCTGCTGCTGGTCCAGAGCGCCGTCGCCGATCCGGACCGGACGCTCGAGGCGCTGCGCGGAGCCGGACTGCGGGCGGGCGTGGCGCGCGAGTGCGCGCTGCCGTTCGGGCCCGTCATGCGACGGCGCGCCACGCTGCTCGGCGACGCGGGCCTGATCGCGTCGGGACAGCGCCACGAGCGGCTGATCGTGATCCGTGCGACGGCGGAGGGCTGAGCGATGGGGGCGCCCGACGAACGACGGTCCGCGGACGAGGTGGTCGTGATCCCGTACCGCGACGGGCCGCTGATCGTCCGTGGCCCGGTGACGATCCGCGACCAGGACGGGACCCCGATCGACCCGGGACGCACGCCGATCGCGCTCTGTCGCTGCGGGCGGTCGCGGATCCGGCCGTTCTGCGACGGCACGCACGCGGTGACGCGGTTCCGCGCGCCGAGCGGGCGGGAGCATCGCTGACGGCGCCGCGGTCCCGACGGCCGGCGGCGCGGCCAGCCCGGGACGACGCCCGAGCTTCCCCCTGGCGCGACAGCCAGCTGCTACGGTCGGAGGAGCGGTTGTGGCGGCAACCCTGAGCGCGGCGTCCTCTCTTCCCGTGATGCCGCGGTGACTCGGTCCGTGAATCGAGCGTCGGGCGGCCCTTTGACACCACGGCGTCGCGATCCCGCGATCGCGCCGGAACGGTGCAGCCGGCACCTCTCTCGGGGTTACCTCAGGAACGAGGAGGACCGATGGCAACCACCGATCTGGCATCCCAGAGGGATCTGGCACTGCTGCGCCGGTACCACCTGCGGGGCGACCAGCAGGCCCGCACGCAGATGGTGGAGCGCGGCCTGCCGCTGGTTCGCTCGCTGGTCCGCCGGTACCGGGGCAAGGGCGAGCCGGTCGACGACCTGGTCCAGGTCGGGTCGGTCGGCCTGGTCAAGGCGGTCGACCGCTTCGACGTGGCCGCGGGGTATCCGTTCACGGCCTTCGCGGTCCCCAACATCACCGGTGAGATCAAGCGCCACTTCCGCGACTTCGGCTGGGTCGCCCACGTCCCGCGACCGGTCCAGGAGCTCGACGCGCGGGTGCGCGGAGCCCAGTACGAGCTGGCCGCCCGGCCCGGAGCCCGCACCGACGCCGCGAGCCTGGCCACGGAGCTCGACGAGCCGATCGACGACGTCCGCGAGGCGCTGCGGGCCCGGGGGAGCCAGCGTCCGGCGTCGCTGCACGGCGCGGGCGACGGCGACGAATCGCCGGCCGTCGTCGTCGGTGGGGAGGACGCAGCGCTGCTCGGGGTCGAGGCCCGGGCGCTGGTGCGCGAGTGCTCGTCGGTGTTGAGCGAGCGCGAGCGGGCGATCGTCTGGATGCGGTTCTTCGCGGACATGCTCCAACGCGAGATCGCGCTCGAGGTCGGGGTCTCGCAGATGCAGGTCTCGCGTCTGCTCCGCGGCGCGTTGAAGCGGATGCGGGCGGCGGTCGACGAGGAGCCGCGCGACCCCGGAGCCGACCGCTCGCGCGGGCCGCTTCCCCCGCCGGACCGGCGTGCTTCCGGGGTGGCCGGTGGCGGATCGCCGGCGGGGGACGGGGCTCGGTCATGAGCGACGATGCCCTCTGCCCCCACTGCGGCGCCGTCCTGCTCGCGGACGCGGCCGGGCCGTATCCGGCGCGGCCCGTGGCCTGCCGCTCGTGCCGCCTGCTGGTCGGCACCGGCCGCGCCCGCGGCCACGACGGCCGGCCGCTGAGCGCGCCGCGGTACGTCCGCGCGATCCGTTCCGGAACGCGGATCGGCACCGGCATCGACGCCCCGGCGCTTCCCGCGGAGCTGATCCGCGCCGTCGCCCGCGGTATCGACGACACGCCGGCGGGGCGCCGGGCGTAGCGACCGGGGAGCGGCGGCCCGGGGCAGTACCGTTGCTCCATGCCGTCCGACCCCGACCGGTCCCCGCCGCTCCGTGGCCGCGACGACGGCCGCCTGCTGGTGCTGTTCGACGGCGACTGCGGGTTCTGCCTGCACGGGCGCGATCTGCTGCGTCAGTGGGATCTGCGTGACCGACTGGCGGACGACGTGATCCAGCGGCACGCGGCGAGCACGCTGGCGGACCTGACAGAGGACGATCAGCTGGCCTCGTGGCACGTCGTCCACCCGGACGGCCGGCGCGAGTCCGGCGGCGCGGCGCTGGCGGCCGTGCTCGAGCGGCTGCCGCTCGGATCGCTGCCCGCCCGCGTCCTGCGCGCGGCACCGGGGCCGACCGAGCACGCCTACGCCTGGGTCTCGGCGCACCGCGACGCGATCTCGCGCCTGCTCCGCACCCGCGAGCATCCGCAGCGCGGACGCTGGCGGCCGGGACGGGGCGGCTGGTGAACGGCGCCCGCCACCGCACCAGCGCGGGCCTGCTGCTGTTCCGTCGCGACCCCGACGGTCCGCGGGTGCTGATCGCCCACATGGGCGGGCCGCTGTGGGCGCGCAAGGACGAGCGGGCCTGGTCGGTGCCGAAGGGCGAGCACGGCGACGACGAGGCGCCGCTCGACGCGGCCCGCCGCGAGTTCGCCGAGGAGCTGGGGCTGCCCGCCCCCGACGGCGAGCCGATCGACCTGGGCGAGGTGCGCCAGGGGAGCGGCAAGCGGGTCCGCTGCTTCGCGGTCGAGGCCGACCTCGACCCCGACGCGATCGTCCCCGGGACCTTCGAGCTGGTGTGGCCGCCGCGCTCGGGGCGGACGATCGTGGTGCCGGAGGTCGACCGCGTCGCCTGGATGACGCCCGACGAGGCCCGCCCCCGGCTGGTTGCCGCCCAGGAGACGTTCCTCGACCGGCTGGCCGAGGCGCTGTAGCGCGGCGAACCCCGTGCCGCGCGACTCAGCGCGGCGCGGCGCTCCCGGGCTGGCAGGTGCGGTAGCTGCGGGTGGCCACGGTCCGCTTGCCGACCCGCACCCGCACCGCGTAGGTGCCGCGCGGCAGGCCCCGCAGGTCGGCGGTCACGCGGCCCTGGCGCACGCTGATCGTCCGCCAGCGCCCGTTGCCGATGCGGATCTGGGCGCTGCGGACGTTCCGCGCGTTGCGGGGCAACCGGAAGCGGGCCGTCCGGCGGCTGACGCAGACGGCCGCCGGCGGCGCGGCGGGTGGCGCGGGCGCGCCCGGCGCCGGGACGGACGGGGCCGGCGTCGCGACGGACGGGGTCGGCGTCGGAGCGGGACCGGCCGGCGGGTCGATCGGCGGGTCGATCGGCGGCGCGGTGACGGTGATCGTCACCGTCGCGGGCGCCGAGTCGTCGTAGCCGTCGTTCGCGACGTAGCGGAACGCGTCGGAGCCGACGAATCCGTCGTCCGGGACGTAGCGGAACGAGCCGTCGGCGTCGAGCGTCAGCTGGCCGTGGGCGGGACCCTGGTCGACGGTGGCGGTCAGCGGGTCGCCGTCGGCGTCGTCGTCGTTGGCCAGCACGCCCGGGGCGGGCTGATCGAGCGCCTGGCCACCGACCACCGTCGCCTGGTCGTCGGCCGCGACCGGCGGCCGGTTCTCGACCGCGGCCACGAGGGTCGGATCGGCGTTGCCGGCGGCGGCGGGATCGTCGGTAGGCAGGGCGGTCAGCGACGAGGAGCTGACGGTGCCCTGCGCGGAGATCGGGTCGGGCGGGTGGACACCGACCTCGACGCGGGCGGTGACGGTCACGGACGCCGCGTCGGCGACGGTGCCGACGTCGACGTCGACCGCGGTGTCGCCGCTGGCGTTGCCCGACGTCACCGTCCCCGCGGTGGTCGTGACGGACCCGACGATCAGGGCGGTGCCGGCGGGCGGATCGAGCGTGAACGCGGTGCCGGGGCTGTCGGCGTTCAGGGCGTCGTCCGGGTTGGAGATGACCGCGGCGTACGTGATCTCGTCGCCCGGGTCCGCCTGCCCATTGCCGTTCGCGTCGATCGACAGGCTCGCGGTCATCGGCGCGCGGAGCCGGGCGTCGGTCGAGATCTCGTCCAGGACCAGGTCGGGAGCGGTGACCGCCGACCCCACCTCGAGGCGGATCGCTCCGACGTCGGAGAAGTCGGCGCCCCCGCCGCTGAACGGCGTGAAGCTGCTGTACGGGAGCACGTAGGGGGTCGTGGAGAAGATCAGGCCGGGCAACGTGATCGTGGCCCGCGATGAGCGGCCGGCGTCGCTCCAGACCGTCAGCGTGACGTTGACCGGCAGGTCGTCGAAGACGACGCCCAGGTAGAGCGCGTCCTGGCTGCCCCCGGCGGTCAGGTCGACTCCGCCGAGGCCCGTCGGATTCACGGTCGAGGTGGAGGCGCCGTCCCAGGTCAGCGTGCCGGTGCCCGTGATCGTCGCGTCCTGCGAGTAGCTGAAGAACCCGCTGGAGACGACGGCGCTCAGCTGGTTGCTGGCGATCACGCCTCCGTTGAGCGCGACCTCTATGTTGCGGTGTCCCCCGAGGATGCCACCGCCGGAGACGCTCGAAGAGGCGGTGGTGCCGGCCGGCGGAAACGTCAGCGTCAGCGCCGACTGGGTGGTCGAGAACGTGTCGACGACCGTCGGCGTGCCGCCCCCGAGCGCGGCGGCAGCGGGCGCCGCCGGAAGCAGCAGGGCGGCCGCGCCGATCGCGACGATGGTTGGACGGCGCGCCACGCGGGGAAGCATGCTGCCACAGTACCCGCAACGAGGACGGTGTACTGGAGCGAGACTGGTGGTTCACGGTCAGGTTCGCCTGGCGTGCCGTTGCGCGCGGTCGGGCCGGCGTCCGGCGCCCCGTTCGGTCGCCGAAGGGTCAGAACGACGCGAGCTGAGCGTCGGCGCGGGCCCGCGCCTCGTCGTAGCCGACGATCTCCTTGCCCATCGGCAGCAGCGAGACGGCGATCAGCTTGAAGTTCTGCACCCCGAACGGGATCCCGATCACCGTCAGGCAGAGCAGCACGCCGGTCAGCAGGTGGCCGAGGGCCAGCCACCAGCCGGCGAAGATCAGCCAGATCACGTTCCCGACGCCGGCCATCGCCCCGGATCCGTCCGGGCGCGCGACGACGGTGCGGCCGAACGGCCAGACGCAGAACAACGCCAGCCGGAACGCCGCGATCGAGAACGGGATCGTGACGATCGGGATGATCATCAGCAGCCCGGCGACCACGTAGCCCGCGGCCATCCAGAGGCCGGAGAGCACGAACCAGAGGACGTTCAGGACCAGGCGCATCGCGGCGAGCCTACGCGGTGCCGGACGGATCCACGCTGCGCTGCAGCCGTTGCATGCCCGCGATCCAGCGGTCGGGGTCGTCGGCCTTGCGACGCAGGTACTCGTGGACCTCCGGGTGGGGGAGGATCAGGAACCGCTCGTCGCGGAGGCCGTTGACCACGACGTCGGCGACCGCCTCCGGGGTCAGCACGGCTCCGGCGGCGCGGACCGCGGCGGCGGCGGTCGACCCGGCGCCGTCGAAGCCGTCGGCCAGCAGCGCCGTCTCGACGCCCATCGGGCAGAGACAGCTGACGCGGATCCCGCGCGATCCGTAGGTCACCGCCAGCCACTCGGCGAAGGCGACCGCCGCGTGCTTGCTGACCGCGTAGGGCGCCGAGCCGATCTGGGTCAGCAGGCCGGCCGCCGACGCGGTCGACAGGAAGTATCCCTCGCCGCGCTCCAGCCACTCCGGCACCAGCCGCCGCGCGGCCCGCACGTGGGCGTCGACGTTGACCGCGAACGACGCGGCCCAACCCGCGTCGTCCACCTGCTCGTCGCCGGCGACGGCGATCCCCGCGTTGGCGCAGAACAGGTCGACCGGGCCGAAGCGCGCCGCAGCGGTCGCGCAGAGCTCGTCGATCAGCGACGGGGCGGTGGCGTCGCCGACGACCGCGACCGCGCGGTCGCCGAGCGTCGCGGCCACGCCGCCGACCGCCGGATCGCGGTCGCTGAGGATCACGCCCCGCGCCCCGTCGGCGTGGAACCGCTCGGCCAGCGCCCGGCCGATCCCGCCCGCGGCTCCGGTCACGACGACGACACGATCCTCGATCAGCACTTGCAGCCTCGTCTCATGGGAGAGCGTCGTGCGTGTCAGCTGGCGTCTGTCTGCTCAGGCGCGCTGCCGGGTGAGCCGAGCCGATCAGGATGCGGAGCTCGCGCGCCTCGTGGGCGTCACCTGAACGGCGCGCGGTGCGACAGCCCGTTTGGGACGGCTGAAGTAGCCGCCGCTCGTCCGGAGTTGCCTCTCGGCCGCAACGCGGGCATCGGCGACGGTCTCGTCGATCCTCTTGGCGTTGCTCTGCTCGAGCGTCAGGCCATCCACGTGCGGACCGATGGTCTCACGCCGACTGCCGGAATCTTCCATGGGCTTCATCGTAGTTGGTCCACGGGTCGGATGGAACGGCTCATGTGTCGGTCTTCCTGGGCGCCAGCAGGTTGCTTCCCATACGTGCAAGCGTTGCGGTGAGGGAGACGAAGCGTGCCGGGTCAGCCGGGATCGTCGAGAGACCGGCCGGTGTGCCCGGCGACATCGAACGGGCGTTCAGGCTGAGGACGCCGACCGGGAGCCGCCGCGCCGGCGTGTCGTCGGCAACGAGGCTGATCGGCACCGCCACGAGTTGGTCCCACGACGCCATGTCGACGGAGGCGACGCCGACCGCCTGCTGGGTGAACGCGCGGATGGCGATGCGATCCCCGTCGCTGTGGAGCTCGCGGGTGTCGATCGATTCCGGATCGGTCCACGATCGATCGGACGCTCCGACCATCCCCAGCGCACAGACGCCGCCGTACTCGGCGAGCAGGGAGCTCGCCTCGCCGATGTACAGCCGTCGCGGCGTGCGACACCAGAGATGGAGACCGAGATGATCGGTCTCGAGCTCCGTGAACTCGCTGCGCAGGTCCTCGATCAGCTCCCGCAAGGTCTGCGATAGCTGCCGTTGCGCGTTCTGGAACCGCTTGCTGGCCTCGCCTTCGTCGAGCTCGTCCGGTAGCTGCTCGGCGTTGATCAGCCCTTCCTTGGCGTACGCGCCGCGAAACCACGCGTCGAGGCGCGCTCCGTACCGGCGGGGGGCGGCGTTTCCCCGGCGCTTCGGTCGCTTGGCTGCGTACTCCGGGCTCCGGCGATACGCGACCTCGGAGCAGAACTGCGCGACCTGGAACCGGAAGTCGGCGAACAGCACTTCGACGCCGACCGCCTTCCACCGTGCGCGGGCCGCCGCCTCGTAGGCAACCCTTCGCGTTTGGTCTTCGGCGGTCAGGCTCCGGATCGGGTTCGGGCGCAGCAGGATGGCGTACGCCCTGGTCCGCTCTCCGCTCGGCGGGCGCGTTCGGTAGATGTGGCGCACCAGCGCTGGATCGGCGAGGCCCGTTCCGACGATCAGCAACGTCGACTCGGGACCGAGCACCTCGCCGAGCAGGTCGTCCTGCCAGGTACTGGCCTCACGGTCGGCTGGGTAGTAGCCGGTCTCCGAGAGCACGAGTCGATTCCCGTCCTCCGCCAGGCTCTGGTCCATGGTCGATGGCACGCCGATCGTCTCAGCCGCTGCCGTCGGCGTCGGCACCCAGCCGTGCAGGTGGTGCACCCGCCATCGCCCAACGGCTGGACTGGAGTCGTGCGTTCCGGTGGTCAGCCGCACGGCGGTCACCGGGCTGACGTCGGCCGTTTCTGACTTCGCCTTCTGGGCCCGAACGAGCGCGAACTCGAGAAGCAGGTCGTAGTTCGTCGTCAGGAGGAACTTCGGTGCCTTCCCGGAGGCAGCGTGAACGCATATCGATGCGATCGCTTGGGCGGTCTCGCCCGGTCCGCCCTGCTCGCCGAGGAGCGGGTGCTGGTCTCCGTGGGTGTGGGTGCTGTCCAGCGCTCGCGCGACGGCGTTGGCGAACGCGACCGCGTCGTCCGCATACGCAGCCTCGATTAGCGAGGCCTGCCCCAGCGACGTCTCGACGGCCTGCGCCTCGGCTGCGACGTCGGGCGGCAACTGCGTACCGTCGGTCATCAGCCTCAGCAGCAAGTCGTCCCACAGGGGAAGCCCTGCGTCGCTCGAGACGCCCGAGCCGGCGAGGATGGACAGGTTGGTCGTCGCGGCGATCGCGTTGATCGCCGCCTTGACCTCATCGTCGCTGAAGAACGCCGATGACTTCGAACGCTCGCGCGTGTCTCTACCGGACGAGGGGCTCGAGGTGCTCGCTGCCACCGGCGGAGAGTATCTGAGGGGCCGGCGGGAATGTCGTCGTGTTCAATGCGGCCTACCCCACCCGGCTGCGCCAGCGCAGGCCCAGGCCGAGCGCCAGCGCCAGGACGACGATCCCGCCGCCGGCGAACAGCGCCGTCATCTCGCGCGGCTGGGATTCGGTCGCGACGCGCGCGCCGACCCGCTCGTAGATCTTCCGCAGCTCGTCCGCGTCGTCCACGCTGTAGGCCTCGCCGCCGGAGCGCTGGGCGATCGCCCGCATCGTCTCCGGGTCGGGCGGGACCGACAGCAGCGTGCCGCCGATGTCGACCTGGCCGTCGGGCGTGCCGAGCGACACCGTGTAGATCGGGATCCCCGCCTGCTTGGCCTGGTCGGCGACCTCGATCGGGTCCTCGCCGGCGCTGGTCGCGCCGTCGGACAGCAGCAGGATCGCGCCCGGGGGGCGGTCGTCGGGGTTGTCGTTGGCGGGGTCGCCCTCGGCCTTCAGGGCGTCGAGCGCGGCCGCCAGCGCGTCGCCGGTCGCGGTCCCGCCGTCCGGCTCCAGGCTCTCCAGCGCCTCGCGCACGACCGCGCGATCGGTGGTCGGCGCCTGCACGACGCTCGGCGACGACGAGAAGCCGACCAGCCCGACCCGCGTCTGCTCCGGCACGTCGTCGAGGAAGTCGTTGGCGGCGCCGCGGGCGGCGTCCATCCGCGTCGGGTGGACGTCGTCGGCGCGCATCGACCCGGACGCGTCGGTCACGAGCATCATCGAGGCCCGCTCGACCGGCACCTGCACGGTCCGCTCGGGGCGGGACATGCCCAGCACCAGCAGCGCGACGGCCAGGCCGACCAGCGCGGTCGGCAGCCAGCGCCGGTAGCTCGGCTGCGCGGCGGCGACCGCCAGCAGGGTCGGCGTCGCCGGCATCCGCACGGCGTGGCGCTTGCGGCGCTCGCGGGCGGCCCGCAGCGCCAGCACCCCGGCGGGGATCAGCAGCAGCAGCGCCAGGAACCACGGCGCGATCAGGGTGACGGCCAGCGGAGCGCTCATCGCAGCCCCCGTCCCAGGTCGCGCAGCCACTCGCTGTCGGTCGACAGCCGCACGTGACGGGCCTGGACCCGGCGCAGCGCCGTGTCGACCCGCTCGCGCCGCGCGGTCTCGGCGGCGGCGAAGGCGCTGCGAACCTGCGGCGACGACGTGTCGACCTCGACCGTCTGGCCGCTCGCGGGGTCGATCATCATCAGCAGGCCGGCGTCGGGCAGCTCGTGCTCGCGCGGGTCGGCGACGTCGATCGCCAGCACGCCATGGCGGTGCGCCAGGACCGACAGCGGGCCCTCCCAGGCGGACGGGTCGCGGAAGTCGGAGACCACGGCCACCAGCCCCGGCCGGCGGGCCACGCGGTGCAGCCGCCGCAGCGCCGACGCCAGGTCCTCGGTGTCGGGCGCACCGTCGGGCGACACGCCCTCGGCGAGCGCGCGGTCGATGCCGCCGAGCGCCGGGCGTCCCCCGGCCGGCGGCAGGAAGGTCGTCGCCGACGGGTGGGCGTTCCAGCGCAGCAGCGACACGCGACCGCCGCGCCGCACGCTCAGCCGCGAGATCACGCGGACCGCGCCCTCGGCGACGTCGGACTTCAGCCGGTCCGCGGTGCCGAACGCCATCGACGCGCCGATGTCGAGCACGATCCAGGTCGTCAGCGCGCGCTCGGGCACGTGCAGCCGGACGTGCGCCTCGCCGGTGCGGGCGCTGGCGGCGGCGTCCAGGAAACGCACGTCGTCGCCCTCGACGTACGGCCGCAGCTGGCTCAGCTCGGTGCCGCCGCCCAGGCCGGGTGCCTGGTACTCACCGGGCAGCACGCCGCCGCTGCGACGGGCCAGGGCCAGCTCGATCGCGTTGACGACCGGGCCGCCCACCATCCCCGGGCCCTGCCGGCCCGGCGGATCGATCAGGGTCGATTCCATCGGGTCCTCGGTCAGGCGGCGGCCGCCGGGGCGGCCAGCGGCTCGTCGCTCGCGGACGGATCGACCGCGCCGATGATCTCGCGCAGGAGGTCGTCGGCGGTGATGCCGTCGGCGAGCGCCTCGTACGACAGCACCAGCCGGTGCCGCAGGACGTCGAGCGCGAGCGCCCGCACGTCGCGGGTCGTGACGTAGCTGCGACCGCGCAGCACCGCCAGCGCCTGCGCGGTCTGGATCAGGCCGATCGGTCCGCGCGGGCTGGCGCCGACGTCGATCGACGAGGTCAGGTGGCCGAGCCCGTAGCGCTCGGGGTGGCGGGTCGCGTCGGCCAGCTGGACGGCGAACCGCACCACTTGCGGGTCGGCGTGCGCGGTCCGCACCGTCTCGCGGTGCTGGAGCAGCAGCTCGGGAGTGATGATCTGCCGCGGCTCGGGGGTGCTGCCGATCGACTGCTGGACGACCGTCGCCTCGTCGGCCAGCGACGGGTACTCGACGACGACCTTCAGCAGGAAGCGGTCGACCTGGGCCTCGGGCAACGGGTACGTGCCCTCGGACTCGATCGGGTTCTGCGTCGCCAGCACCAGGAACGGCGAGGGCATCGGGAAGGTCTCGCCGCCGAGCGTCACCTGCCGCTCCTGCATCACCTCGAGCAGCGCGGACTGGACCTTGGCGGGCGCGCGGTTGATCTCGTCGGCGAGCAGCAGGTTGCCGAAGACCGGGCCGAGCTGGATCTCGAACGTGCCGGTGTCGGGCCGCCAGATCCGCGTGCCGACCAGGTCGGCCGGCACCAGGTCCGGGGTGAACTGGACGCGCCGGAACTCGCCGCCGAGCACGCTCGAGAGGGTCTTGACGGTCAGCGTCTTGGCCAGGCCGGGGACGCCCTCGAGCAGCACGTGGCCGCCGGCGAGCAGGGCCACCAGCACCCGCTCGAGCATCGCGTCCTGGCCGACGACGACGCGCTTGACCTCGTGCAGCACGGCCTCCAGGTCGCGGGACGCGGCCTCGATCGCGGAGGCCTCGTGGTCGACCGGCGGCACGGGCGCGCTGGCGACCGGCGGCTCGTCGGCGACGGGGTACGGATCGGGGGTCGGATCGGGCGTCGGGTACGGGGTGCTCATGCTCGGGTCTCCGCAAGGGCGTCGGACGGTGAAGCACAGGCTAGGCAGCGGTCCGTCACGCCAACATAAGGACCGCGCGCCCGTCCCCGGCGGTCGATCCCGCGCCGTCGGCCGGAGGTCGTCAGTCCACGGCCGGCAGCACGACGGTGACGTCGAGCCCGCCGGCCGGGGGCGCAAGGATCGTCAGGCCGCCGGCGTGGGCGGCGACGACCGCCTGGACGATCGACAGGCCCAGGCCGGAGCCGCCGTCGCCGTGACGGCCGAGCCGCTCGAACGGCTCGGTCAGCCGCGGGGCGTCCTCGGGAGCGATCCGCGGCCCGCTGTTGGTGACTCGCAGCGCCGCCCACGAGCGGCCGTCGGTCGTCTGCCGCTGGACCGCGACCCGGACCCAGCCGCCGGCCTGGTTGTAGCGCAGGCCGTTGTCGACCAGGTTGGCGACGACGCGGCGCAGCAGCAGCGGGTCGCCCCAGACCTCGAGCGGCCGGGGCAGCGGATCGACGGTCACGCTGCGGTCGGCGGGGACCTCCAGGTCGTCGATCGCCCGCCGGATCGTCGCCCCCAGCTCGACCGCGGTCCGCTGCTCCAGCCCGCGCTGGCTGCGGGCCAGCACCAGCAGGCCGTCGAGCAGCCCGGTCAGGTCGTCGGTCGCCTCGAGCACCCGCTCGCCCATCCGCCGCAGCTCGTCGCGGTCGGCGTCGGGATCGTCGAGGGTGACGTCGACCTCCGTGCGGATCGCGGTCAGCGGGGTCCGCAGCTCGTGGCCGGCGTTGGCGACGAACCGCCGCTGCGCGGTCAGGCTGGTCTCCAGCCGCTCGAGCATCGCGTCGAAGGTGTCGGCCAGCTCGCGGACCTCGTCCTCCGGGCCGTCGAGCGCCAGCCGCTCGTCGAGCCGCTCGTCGGTCACCCGGCGGGCGGCGGCGGTGACGGCGTGGATCGGCCGCAGCGCGCGGCGGGCGGCGACCCAGCCGATCGCGGCGGCCAGCAGCGTCGTGCCGACCAGCACCAGCACCAGCTGGAGCGCGATCTCGTCGAGGATCGGGCCGGCCAGGCGGGCGGGCAGGGTCCGCGAGACGTGCCCGTCGATCAGTCCGTAGGCGATCACCAGCACGACGGCGGTCGACACGGTGAAGAGCGTCGTGTAGAGCGCGGTCAGCCGCGTGCGCAGCGGCCAGCGGCGCCACGGGGTGGCAGGTCGGCCGTGCTCGGTACCCATCACATCCGGTAGCCGGCGCCGCGCACCGTCTCGATCACGGCCGGGTCGCCGAGCTTGCGGCGGAGGGTCACCAGCACCATCCGCACGGTGTTGGTGAACGGGTCGACGTTCTCGTCCCAGACTCGTTCCAGCAGCTGCTCGGGGGTGACCACCTGGCCCTCGGCCGCCATCAGCTCCTGGAGCACGCCGAACTCCTTCGGCGACAGGTCGAGCGGCTGGCCGGCGCGGGTCGCCTCGTGGCGGGCGGGGTCGAGCGTGATGTCGCCGTGCTCCAGCACGCTCGGGCGGACGCGTCCGCTGCGGCGGCCGAGCGCGGCGACGCGGGCGGCCAGCTCGGCGAAGCGGAACGGCTTGGTCAGGTAGTCGTCGGCCCCGAGCGCCAGCCCGTCGACCATCTCGTCGAGCGACGACGCCGCCGTCAGCATCAGGATCTTCGTCTCCGGCTGCTCGGCGTTGAGCGCGCGGCAGACGTCGTCGCCGTGGGTCTTCGGCAGGTCGCGGTCGAGCACGACCACGTCGTAGGGATGAACCCGCGCCTTGTAGAGCGCGGCGTCCCCGTCGTGGGCGATGTCGACGGCGATCCCGTCGCGGCGCAGGCCGCGGGCGATCGCGTCGGCGACGCGCGGATGGTCCTCGGCGACCAGGACGCGCATCTAGACGGTCGATTCCGCGGAATCGTGGATGTCGGGTGCGTCCCCGCCGGCTGGGCGGATCGGCGCCGCGCTCGGTCCGGTCGCGGGCGGGCGGCGGAGCGCGGGCCGGCGACGGCTCGGGGCCCGCACCTAGACCTCGGGCGGGGCGGGTGTCGTGCGGACCTGCTCCGGATCGCAGTTGACCTGCTGCATCAGCGCGGTCTGCTGCTGGTGCTCCCAGGTCTGCTGGGCGGTCCGCAGCTGCGGGTCGACGGAGGAGAGTCCGGTCAGGCCGAAGCCGAGCAGACCGACACCGACGGTGCCCGTCACGAGAAGAGGGAGTGTGCGCCGGATCTGCATTGCCTCGTACAGACAATCGTACGACTCTCAGCCCAACGTAAACGATCGCTGGGAGGAAGATGAGAGTATCGCCGCCGCTGCGTGCGATCGGGGCCGGAAGAGCACCCGAATCGCACGCACCCGCGGGGGCGCGCGATCCGGGCGATCTAGAGGATCCGGCCGGTGGTGGCCAACGATCCGCCGATCCCGCCGATCAGCAGCAGCAGGGCCGCGCCGACGGCGAAGACGGTCGTCTGCTCCTTGCCGGGCTCGGTGGCGACTTCGCTGCCGAGGTCGCGGTAGACCGCCTCCAGCGCCTCGGCGCTCGGGGCGTCGGAGAACGTGCCGCCGGAGAGCTCGGCGATCTTGCGCAGCGTGTCGCGGTCGGGCGGGACCCGCTCGGTCCGGGTGCGGCCCTGCGGGTCGGTCGACGTCAGCGTGCCGTCGTCGGTGCCGAGCGCGATCGTGAAGATCCGCACGCCCAGCCGCCCGGCCTCCTCGGCCACCGGTACCGGGTCGCTGCCGCGGACCGACTCGCCGTCGGAGAGCAGCACGATCGCCGCCGGGGTCTGGCTGCCGCGATCGCCCTGCGGGCGCAGCGTGCGCAGCGCCGCCGACAGCGCGTCGCCGGCCGCGGTGCTGCCCCGACCCTCCAGACCGTCGATCGCGCGCCGCACCGGCTCGCGGTCGGTCGTCGGCGGGGTCAGCAGGCGGACCTTGTGGTTGAAGGCCATCGCGCCGACCCGGATCTGCGGCGGCACGTCGTCGAGGAACTCGGTCGCGGCGCGCTTGGCCGCCTCCATCCGCGACGGGGCCACGTCGGTCGAGCGCATCGATCCGGAGACGTCGGTCAGCAGCATCACGGTCGCCCGCTCGACCGGGACGGCGACGGTCCGCTCGGGCTGTGCGACCGCGACCACCAGCGCGGCGAGCGCCAGCAGGATGCCGAGCGGAGCGACATGCCGCCGCCAGCCGGCGCGGCGCGGCAGCACGGCCGGCATCAGCGCGGCGGAGGCGAAGGCCTGCCGGCCGGCCGCGCGCCGCCGCTCGATCACCACGTAGGCGACGACGGCGGCGACGACCAGCAGCAGGCCGAGCAGGAACAGCGGGGCGGCGAAGCTCACGGGGCCGGGATCACGGGTTGCGGGGCGTCAGCGGGTTGCTCGGGTCGCTGGGGGATCCGGGCGTGCTCGGGCTGCGCGGCGTGGTCGTCGTGCCGCTGCCGCTGCCCGACCCCGAAGCCGAGCGGTCGCCGAGCGTGACCTTGACGGTCTGGCGCTGGCCGTCGCGCATCACCACCACGTCGATCACGTCGCCGGGCTTGTGGCCGTTGACCACGCGCGAGACGTCGTCCGGGCCCTCGATCTTCTCGGAGCCGATCTGGACGATCACGTCGCCGTTGGGGCTCTGCCCGCTCTGCGGCTGGCCCGTGACCGAGCGCAACCCGGCGCGAGCCGCCGGACCGCCGGCCGTGACCTGGCCGACCGCGGCGCCGTCGACGCCGGCCAGCTTGCCCATCTGGATCCCCATCCAGGCGTGCTGGACCGTGCCGCCACGCGCGATCGTCGGGACGATCTGGGCGACGGTGTTGGAGGGCACCGCGAAGCCGATGCCGACGCTGCCGCCGCCCGCGCCGGTGGTGGCGATCTGCGAGTTCACGCCGACCACGCGACCCTGCATGTCGAGCAGCGGACCGCCCGAGTTGCCGGGGTTGATCGGCGCGTCGGTCTGGATCACCTTGTCGATCGCGAAGCTGTTCTGCGCCTGGATCTGGCGGCCGACGCCGGAGATGATCCCGGCGGTCGTGGTCTGGTCGAGGCCGAGCGGGTAGCCGATCGCGATCACCTGGTCGCCGGTCTGGACCTGGTCGGAGTCGGCCAGCCGCAGCGGGACGAGCTTGGAGACGTCCTTCGGGTCGACCTTGAGGACGGCCAGGTCGGACGAGACGTCGGTGCCCATCAGCCGGGCCTCAACGTCCTCGCCGCGGTCGCCGAAGCGGACCTTGATCGTGCGGCCGCCGGAGACGACGTGGTTGTTGGTGACGATCAGGCCGGTGTCGTCGTAGACCCAGCCGGTGCCGTTGCCGGTGTCGGTGGTGACCCGCACGACGCCCTCGTTGGTGGCCTCCCAGACCGCCTTGATCGCGCTGGCGGACGCCGTCGAGCCGCTCACCACGGAGCGCTCGACGGTGTGCGTGCCGACGACCTGGGTGCCGACGGCGACGCCGGAGGCGAGCAGCGCGACGCCGCAGAGCGCGACCAGGCCGTTGCGCGCTCGCCGGCGGCGGCGGACGGCGGCTGGCGACGGCTCGCTCGAGCGGAGTCGACGGTGGTCGGTCCGGTGCTGGCGGGTCGGGGCCTCGGCGACCGGGGGCGCGGCGGGCGCCTCCGTCGTCGGCTCGTCGTCCAACCACCCGTGGTGGTCGTTCTCCGAGGGGCCGTCGGACCAGAGTGAGCGATGTTCGGGGGCCATGGTGCGAAGTCGTTTCGGGGGGCCGCCGGGATGGCGACTGACCAGCACGATGGCGGACGGCCTGTCAAAGGTCCGTAAGGACGCGTCGTCCGAGGCACCGGTCGCCCCGGACGTTCGTTGGCCGCGCCAGGTCGGCCAGGCAACCCGTTCGCGATTTGCCCGCTCACCCCGGGTGAATCGCGAACGGGATCGGGCGGCGAGGCCCGCGCCGCCCCGGCGTGGGGTCAGCCCCTCGGCAGCGTGCCGCAGACGACCTGCGCGCGGACGGGCGTCGCGGCGGCGTCGCCGCCGGCCCCTCGTGCGAAGCGGAACGCCATCGAGCGCGTCCCGCTGAACTGCGCGCGCTCGATCGTCGGGATCGCCCAGCTGCCGTCGCGGCTCGAGCCGCTGCCGCTCGCGCCCAGCTCGACGCCCCACCCGAGCACCCGGCCGCGCTTGCAGGTGGCGGGGCCCTGGAGCTGGGCGCCCGCCGCGACCTCGCCGCGGAGCTCGCTGGTCGTGACGCCGGTCGCGCGGACGCATGCGGCCCGCGGATAGCCGACCTGCGCGAGCGCGGCTCCGCTGAGCTGGGCGGCGACCGACGCCGGCATGCGGGCGCTGTAGCTCCAACGGCGCGCCCCGTTCGGCATTGACACGTAGGCGCCGAAGGCCGGCGCGTGGCCGTGCGCGAGCGCGGCGCCGAGCGCCACCTGGCCGGACCGGCAGGCGACCGTGGCCCG
>CAZFIQ010000025.1:0-21459 GCA_964519185.1 uncultured Patulibacter sp. | reverse complement strand
AGGGCGGGGTGTACCCGCCCTTCAGCTTGTGGGCCGTGAAGCCGTGCTGCTGCTTCAGCTCCCGCGCGTGGGCGACCAGCTGGTCGACGGTCCGGACCTCGCCCCCGCCCTGCTCGTTGGGCCGGCGGAAGAACAGGTACGACGCGAACTCGACCTCGTCCCGCAACCGCCCGCCGAGCAGGTCGTGGACCGGGACGCCGAGCGCGCGGCCGACGATGTCCAGGCAGGCGAACTCGATCGCCGCGTGGATCTGGGTGCGGTTGTTGTAGAGCGACGACGTCGGGTTGCAGATCTTCAGGAAGAGCGCCTCGAAGTCGAACGGGTCGTGGCCGATCAGGTAGGGCTCGAGCGCGGCGAAGGCCGCCTCCGAGCTCTGCCCGCCGCCGCCCATCTCGCCCAGGCCGATCAGGCCGCCCTCGGTCTCGACCTCGACGATCGTGCGGACGAAGCGGCCCCAGTGCGCGCCGTTGCTGTGCAGCAGCGGCGCCTCGATCGGCACCGTCACCGTGGTCGCGCGGATCGCCGCGATCCGCAGCGCGCGCCGCTCGGCGGGTGTCAGGCCGCTCATCGGTCCGCCTCCGGCAGCGAGACCGGCAACGACGCCAGCATCGCGCCGTCGACCCGGATCTCCGACCCGCTGACGAACGACGCGTCGGGCCCGGCCAGGAAGGCGATCACCGCCCCGACCTCCTCCGGCCGGGCGACCCGGCCGAGCGGGTGCATCCGCCCCCACTCCTCCAGCAGCTCGTCGGCCGATCGGTCGCCGCGGAACTGGTCCGCCGCCCACCGCAGCATCGGCGTGTCGACCGATCCGGGCGCGACCGAGTTGACGCGGATCCCGTCCGCTGCGTGGTCCAGGGCCATCGCCCGCGTCAGCGCGTTGATCGCGCCCTTGCTGGCGGTGTAGGCCGCGACGCCGGTCTGCGACGCGGTCCCCTGGACCGACGAGACGTTGACGATCGCCCCGCCGCCGCGGCGGCGGATCTCCGGCACCGCGTGGTGCGACGCCAGGTACATCCCGCCGACGTTGATCGCCAGCACCTCGTCCCACTCCTCCGGGGTCGTCGTCTCGACCGTGCCGTAGCGCTGGACGCCCGCGCTGTTGACCAGCACGTCGAGCCCGCCGTAGGTCTCCACCGCGAACGCGACCAGCGCGGCGACCCGCTCGCCGTCGCGCACGTCGGCCGCCTGACCGCGGACCTCCAGCCGCTCGTCGCGCAGGGCGGCGACCGCCCGCTCGACCGCGTCCGGGTCGGAGCCCGACAGCACGACCGCGCAGCCGTCCTGGGCCAGCCGCCGGGCGGCGGCCAGGCCGATCCCCTTCGACCCGCCGGTGACGAGCGCGACGCGCCCGCTGCTCTTCGCGCTCATCGGGCCGTCACCCCGCCGTCGATCACGACGTTCGACCCGGTCATGAAGGTCGACTCGTCGGAGGCCAGGTAGGCGGCGATCCCGGCGATCTCGTCGGGGGTGCCGAGCCGGCCGATCGGCTGGCGCGCCTCCATCTGCCGCCGTTGCTCGGCGGGGTCGTCGGCGCTGGCAGTGATCCGCCCGATCCACGGCGAGTCGACCGTGCCGGGCGAGATCGCGTTGATCCGCACGCCGGTCGCCGCGCAGTCGACGGCCGCCGCCTTGACGAAGCCGACCACCGCCGCCTTCGACGCGCAGTAGCCGGCCCGGCCCGCCAGCCCGACCATCCCGCCGATCGACGCCATCGCGACGATCGATCCGCTGCCCCGCGGGACCATCGCCCGCAACGCGCTCTGGCAGGTCAGGAAGCAGCCGCGGGAGTTGACGGCGAACATCCGGTCCCACTCCTCGACCGACTGGCCGAGCGCGTCGCCGGCGACGCCGATCCCGGCGTTGGCGACCGCCACGTCGAGCTGGCCCCAGCGGTCGACGGCCGCGTCGATCAGCGCCGCCACGCTGACCGGGTCGCGGACGTCGACCGCCGCCGGATCGGCGACGCCGCCGGCCGCCCGCGCCTCCTCCGCCACGGCGCGCGCCGCGTCGGGGTCGAGGTCGCCGACCACCACCCGAGCGCCCTCGCGGGCCAGCCGCAGCGCGATCGCGCGGCCGATCCCCGAGCCTCCGCCGGTCACCACCGCGACGCGATCGCGCAGTCGGACGGCCAGGCCGTCCTCCGTGTTCGTGCTCATCGGTCCTCTCCTCTCGTCACGGTCGCCGACCAGTCGAGCGCGAGCGTCGCGCCGGGAGCGATCCGCAGCGCGCTGTCGTTCGCGACGGCTTCGGCCAGTCCGTTCGTCGGGTAGCTGGAAAAGGGCTCCAGGCCGACCGTGTAGGCGTCCCCGAACCACGGGTAGCCGGTGGTCGCGCCGAGCTCCTGCCAGATCCACAGGTACGGCAGCACCGTCGCGTCCCAGTCGACGCGCAGGCCGGGGCCGTCGGGAGCGACGATCTCGTAGCGGCCGACGTCGAAGCCGGTCACGTAGAGCATCTCGCTGGGCGCGCCGTGCTCCGGGACCAGCGCCAGGTCGACCGGATCTCCGTCCGGTCCCGTGGCGTGCGGCCAGCGGTGCTCGCGGTCGCCGGCGACGCGGCGGCCGGTCGGGCCGACCGGCTCCGGATGCGGCAGCACCCGCAGGCCGTCGGGCAGCACGATCCGGCAGCCGGGCCGCAGGAACGGTGCGCCGAAGGCCACGTGCTGGCCCCACATCGCGCGCTGCTCGACCCCGCTCTCGTTGGTCAGCTGCTCGCGGATCTCCAGCCGCGGGCGGGCGGCGTCGAGCGCGAAGCTCTTGCGCAGCCGCAGCGGCGTGCGGCCGACGGCCACCTCGCAGCGGATCTCGACCCGCTCCGGCGCGTCGGCGACGATCTCCACGTCCCACGGGACCAGGCAGACCTCGCCGTGCTGGCCGTAGCGGGCGCCGTCGTGCTGCGAGGGCGCGCCGCCGTTGGGCACGACCTCCTGCCAGCCGCCGCGGTAGACGTCGAAGAACCCGCCCGTGCCGTCCGCGGGATCGCTCGCCGGGACGTCCGCCGGGGCGACGATGCCCTCCCCGCGGAGGCTCACGAAGTCGGTGTCGTCGGGCTTGTGGAGCAGCTCGACGACGTCCGCCCCGCGGCCGGCCAGGACCTGGACCCGCAGCGTGCGGTTCTCCAGCACGACGGTGTCCAGGCCCTGCCGGCTCACGCGGTGGACCCGCGCGTCCCGGTTGCGGTACGGACGGTGACGGGGAACGCCGGTCATGTGCCCGCGCGTCGGCGCTGGATCTGGGTGTCGACGAGCACGGCCAGCACCAGCACGGTGCCCTTGACCACCTGCTGCCAGAACGAGTCGACGCCGAGCAGCGTCAGGCCGTTGCTGAGCACGCCGATGATCAGCGCGCCGATGACGGTGCCGATGATCGTGCCCTTGCCGCCGAACAGGCTGGTGCCGCCGATCAGCACGGCGATGATCACGTCGAACTCGAAGCCGGTCGCCGCCGACGGCTGCCCCGACGCCAGACGCGACGCCAGGATCACGCCGCAGGCGCCGGCCAGCAGGCCGGTGATCCCGTAGATCGAGAACAGCACCCGCCCGACGCGCACGCCGGACAGCCGGGCCGCCTCGACGTTGCCGCCGACCGCACGGGTGTGCTTGCCCAGCAGCGTCCGGTTGTAGAGGAACCAGAAGACCGCGACCGCGACCACGGCAATGATCACCGGGACCGGGATCCCGGCCACGTAGCCGGCGCCGAGGTTGGTGAAGCCGTCGGGCAGCCCGACGGAGATCGAGGTGCCGTCGGAGACGCTGCCCGTGTACAGGTAGGCGACGCCGCGGACGGCGAACATCGTGCCGAGCGTGACGATGATCGGACTGACGCCGCCCCAGACGATCAGGCTGCCGTGCAGCAGGCCGATCAACCCGCCGGCCAGCGACGCCGTCAGGAACGCCAGCGGCAGCGACCAGCCGGAGACGGCCAGGCCGGCCGCCAGCACCCCGGAGAAGGCGACGACCGCGCCGACCGAGATGTCCATCCCGCCCGACGTCAGGATGAAGGTCATCCCCATCCCGACGATCACGATCAGCGAGACCTGGCGGGCCACGTTGAGCAGGTTGTTGGTCGTCAGGAACTGCTCGGTGGTGATCGTCAGGATCAGCCCCATCACGAGCAGCACGAGGAAGATCACGAAGACGCCGGGCAGCTGGACCTTGCCCTGACCCCGGCCGAAGCGGGCCAGCAGGCCGTCGCCTCCGGGGGTGGTGGAAACGGTGCTCATCGGTCCTCCTGTCGGCCGAATGCAGCAAGCAGGACGGTCTCCGCGTCGGCGGCGCCGCGCGGCAGCAGCGCTGCGGGAGCGCCCTGATGCATCACGAGGATCTGGTCTGAGAGCCCGAGGATCTCGGGCATCTCCGAGGAGACGACGATCACGATCTTGCCGGACGCGGCCAGCTCCTCGATCTCGCGGTAGATCTCCCCGCGGGCCCCCACGTCGACGCCCTTGGTCGGCTCGTCGAAGATGAAGACGGTGGAGTCGCGCGCCATCCACTTGGCGATCACGACCTTCTGCTGGTTGCCTCCCGAGAGCGTGCCGACCGCCTGAGCGGGGCCGAACGCCTTGATGTGGAGCCGGGAGAGGAAGTCGCGGGTCAGCTGCCGCGAGCGTCCGCGGTGGATCACGCCCGCGCGGCTGATCCGGTCGGGGACGGCCATCGTCAGGTTCTCCTCGATGGTCATCACGCCGACGAATCCGTGGGCCCGCCGGTCCTCCGGCACCAGCGCGATGCCGGTGGCGGCGGCGGTCGCCGGGCTGCTGGTGTCGACCGGGACGTCGTCGAGCGTGGCGTCGACCGCCTGCTCGTGGTCGATCCCGAAGAGCGCCTCGACCAGCTCGGTCCGTCCCGAGCCGACCAGCCCGGCCACGCCCAGCACCTCGCCGCCGCGGACCGTCAGGTCGGGGTCGGCGGGCCGGACGTCGGTCAGCAGCCCGCGGAAGGTCAGCCGGTGCGCGTCGTCGGTCGGCTGGACCGCGTCGCGCTCCGGGAACGCCTCGCTGAGGTCGCGGCCGATCATCATCCGGATCAGCCCCTCCTCGTCGATCCCGCCGTCGCGGACGTCCACGGTGCCGATCAGCTCGCCGTTGCGCAGCACCGTCGCCCGGTCGGCGATCCGGAAGATCTCCTCCAGCCGGTGCGAGATGTAGATCACCGAGCCGCCGGCCGCGACCTCCTCGGCCACGATCTCGAACAGCCGGTCGGCTTCGCCGAAGGTCAGCGTCGCGGTCGGCTCGTCCATGATCAGCACGCGCGGCCGCTGGAACAGCGTCTTGGCCACCGCCAGCAGCTGCTTCTTGGCCAGCGGGAGCGTCGCGACCTGGCGCCGCGGGTCGACGTCGAGCCCGACCCGCTCCAGGCAGGCGAGCGCCTCCTGGTCGCCCTCGCGCGCCTCGAGCAGCCCGAAGCGGCGCCGCTCGGCGCCGAGCGTCATGTTCTCCAGCACGCTGAGGTCGTCGAGCACGTTGGGCTCCTGGCGGACGAAGCCGATCCCGGCCGCCTGCGCGGCGACCGCGTCCAGGTGGCCGACCCGCTGTCCGCCGACCAGCAGCTCGCCGGTGTCGGGACGCAGCGCGCCCGCCAGCACGTTCATCAGCGTCGACTTGCCGGCGCCGTTCTCCCCCAGCAGGGCGTGGACCTCGCACCGGCCGACCTCCAGGTCGACATCGTGGAGGGCCCGCACGCCGGGGAAGCTCTTGCTCACGCCGCGGACGGCGATCACCGGTTCGGTCTGGGTTTCGAGCATGGTCGCTCCCGGGACTTCGGGGCCGTCGCGCCGGGCGGCGCGACGGCCGGGGGATCAGGACGAGGGGAGCTCCGCGCTCCACTGCGTGCGGTAGTACTCCGCCAGCTCCTCCTGGCTCATGTCCGGGGTGAGCAGCGTCACCGGGACCACGTTGCGCTGCTCGACGTCCTCGCCGGCGTGCAGCTTGGCCATCGTGTCGAAGGCGATCTGCGCGTACGAGCGGGGCTCGTTGCCGACGGTCATCTTGAACGCGCTCCGCGGGTTCAGGATCTCCTGGATCGCCTTGGCGGACCCGTCGAAGCCGACCACCAGCTGCTGGTCGTCGACCGTGCCCTTGCCGGCGCCCTTGAGCGCGTTCAGCGCGCCGAGCGCCGAGTCGTCGTTGATGCCGAACCAGAGGTTCGCCTCCGGGTTGGCCTGCAGCATGTTCTCGGCGACCGTGGTGGCCTTGTCGAGGACCGCGCTGCCGTCCTGGTTGGCGACGACCTCCGCGTCCGCGTCGACGCTCTTGACGCCCTCGACGAAGCCGTCGGCGCGGTCGACCGTCTGCTGGAGCTGCGGGAAGCCGACGATCGCGATCTTGATCGGCGTGTCGGGGTACTGCTCCTGGAAGTACTTGGCGGCGGCCTCGCCGCCCTCACGACCGGCGGCCTTGGCGTCCTCGACCACGACCGGCGCGCCCTCGGCCTCGGTGGTCACCGTGACGACCTTGGCGCCCTGGGCGTCGGCCTGCTTGATCAGCGGCTCGGCCGACGCGGCGTCGACCGGCGATAGCGCGATCGCCTGGACGCCGCGGGTCAGCAGGCTCTCCATGTTCTCCTGCTGCTTCTCGACCTTCGTGTCCGAGTCCAGCAGCGTCAGGTCCGCGCCCTGCTCCTGGGCGATCGCCTTCATCGCGCGCTCGTAGGCCAGGTAGAACTCACCCTGCTTGGTCAGCACGACGGCCCCGAACTTGGCTCCGTCGGCGCCGGATCCGCTGCCGTTGGTCGCCGTGTCGTTGTTGTCGTCGCTCCCGCACCCGGCGATGCCGAGGGCCGCAACGACGCCAAGAACCGCCGCCAGTCGACGTTTCGTTCCCATCTCTCTCTCCTCCTTGTGTCGGGGCGTCGCCCCGCGTGGTCCTACGTCGTGAAGTAGTCGGGGTACTGCTCGGCCAGCCGCGCGACGACCCGCGACGCCTCCCCCAGGTGCGTGCTCATCGCCTGCCGGGCGGCCACGCCGTCTCCGGCGGCGACCGCGGCGGCGACCGCCGCGTGCTGCTCGACCAACCGTCCGACCGTGTCCGCGTCGGGCAGGCTGAGCCGGCGCAGGCGCTCGACGTGCAGCCGCAGCTCCTGCGTGATCCGCCAGACCAGCGGGTAGCCGCCGATCTCGATCAGCACCTGATGGAACCGCTCGTCGAGCTCGAAGAACGCGCTCCATGAGGCGTCAGCCTGCTCCGCCCGCTGGTCCTCGAGCACCCGCTCGAGCCGGACGATGTCCTCCGGCCGCGCGCGCAGCGCGGCCCGCTCGACCGCGGCGCACTCGACGGCCTCCCGCACGAAGCGGCCCTCTTCGACCGCCGCGGGATCGATCTTGGAGACGAAGGTCCCGGACTGCGCGTAGATCTCGACCAGCCCTTCGCGGGCCAGCCGCAGGAACGCCTCGCGCACGGGGGTACGACTGATCCCGAGCTCGAGCGCCAGCTCCTTCTCGGACAGCGCCGATCCGGGCGGCAACGTCAGATCCAGGATCGCGTCCCGGATCTTCTCGTACGTCTGCAGACCGATCGCGCCGCGACGGTCCACCGGCGACAGTGCCTTACGCTTCACCTCCATATTAATATGGTAGCATATCAATGCGGGTCGAGGTCAAGGATCCAGTTCCCGCGGGGCACGGATCCACCGTCTGGGACTGAAGATCGCGTGCGACGTGGATTCGGAAGGGTCCACCCCGCGACCTCGGCTAGCGCAGTGCCGGCCTCGGACACGCAGACGACCCGCGTGTCGTCCATGAGCCCGCGAACGGCCGGCCGGGCGGCTGGTAGCGTCGGCAATGCACACGTCGACTCCCCCAGCGAGAGATCCCCCATGCTGCGCCACCTGCGGGTTCCATCCAGCCAACCGATCGCCCTCGTGGCGCTTGCCGTCGCGCTGAGCGGCACGTCCTACGCGGCCAGCGGGAGTGAAGCGCAGGCCGCCAGCCCCTTGACGAAGGCGGCCAAGCCCACGGGCGAGCGCATGCACGCCTGCGTCACCGCGCGCTACGGCACGCTCAACCTGACGTCGGCCGACCGGCGCTGCCCCGCCGGCCAGCGGAAGGTCTCGTGGACCGTCGAGCCCGGGAACGGCTCGACGCCCAAGCGCGGCCCGGCCGGCAAGGCCGGAAAGACGGGCGCGACCGGACCGCGGGGCGCGACCGGCACGCCCGGCCCCCAGGGTGCCCCCGGGCCCGCGGGCGCACCCGGAGCCCCCGGCCCCCAGGGTCCGGCCGGCGCGCTCGATCAGGCCACGCTCAACGCCATCGAGTCCCGACTGACGCAGCTCGAAGCCGACAACACCGCACTGCGGGCCCGCGTCGAGGCCCTCGAGAGCACCCTCGACGGCGTCACCCGGACCGGCGATACGCTGCGCCTCAGCGGGCTGAACCTGCAGCTCGTCAACGGCTCCGGAGCGAGCACCACGGCCAACGGCCTCGGCAACCTGATCGTCGGCTACAACGAGGGGCCGGGCGCGCAGTCCGGCTCGCACGTCGTGGCCATCGGACCGCAGCACACCTTCACCGGCACGGTTGGCCTCGCCGTCGGCCAGCACCACTCGCTCTCGGGTCTCGGATCATCGGTGATCGGCGGAGCCGTCAACACCGTGACCGGCGACAACGCCGTCGTGATCGGCGGATCCAGCAACACCGCAAGCGGCGACGTCAGCGTCATCTCCGGCGGAGCGAACAACATCGCTACGGCGACGCGCGCATCGGTCAGCGGCGGGTTGAACAACAGTGCCACCGCGGGGTACGCGTCGGTCAGTGGCGGGGCGGGGAACAGCGCGACCGCGGAGTACGCATCGGTCAGCGGGGGGTCGAGCAACCGGGCTACGGCCTCGTACGCATCGGTCAGCGGCGGGGCCGACAACACCGCGGCGCGCGGGTACGCGTCGATCCTCGGCGGCCAGAACATCCTGCTGGACGCGACCGCCCCGCCGTTCGCCACGTACCCGGCCGGCCCGTAGCCCCAGACGCTGGGACCCCGGGGCCGCGACGGTCCCAGAGGTCCGGCCGCGGAGCGGCCATCCGCCCCGCGCCCGGACCTCCAGCGGCTATCCTTCGCCCAGGCACAGCGACACCCGTCGCGATCTTTTCGACGGATGTCCCCATCTTTGCGACGAGTGTCGCTAAGCTTTGGTCCATGACCGACGCCGTCGCCGCACCCGCGTTCCCGAAGGACCACGTCGCCGCGCCGGAGGCGCTCCGGTTCCCGGACCCGCTCGCGCCGCCGGCCGAAGCGCCCCAGATCCGCACGCCCGCCGAGGAGGCGCGCGCGCTGGTCCAGGTCCACACCGTGGCGTCGCTCTCCACCCTCAGCGAGGACGGCCACCCGTGGGGCTCGATCGTGACCTATGGCCAGATGCCCAACGGCTCACCGGTGATCCTGGTCTCGACGCTGGCCGAGCACGGCCGCAACCTGGTCCGCGACCAGCGCGCCAGCATCGTCGTCCAGCAGGCCGAGTCGTTCGGCGATCCGCTCGACAACGGCCGCGTGACGCTGGCCGGCGTGATGCGGACCCCCGTCGACGACGAGGAGCGCGAGGTCGCCCAGGCCGCCGTCGTCGCCGCGTCCCCGTCGGCCGCCCTGTACGGCGGGTTCGGCGACTTCACGCACTGGATCCTCGACATCGACCGCGTCCGCTGGGTCGGCGGCTTCGGCCGGATGGACTCGGTCACCGCCGAGGGCTACGCCGCCGCCGAGCTCGACCCGGTCGCGCCGTCGGCCGCGTACGCTATCCGCCACCTCAACGCGGACCACGCCGACGCGCTGCTCGACATCGCACAGAAGCTCACGGGCTACACCGACGCGACCGCCGCCAAGTGCACCCGCGCCGACCGCTACGGGATCGACCTGACCGTCGAGACGCCCCGCGGCACCGCCTACACGCGCGCCGGGTTCGCCGAGCCGTGCACCGAGCCCGGCGGCCTGCGCTCGGCCACGGTCGAGCTGACCAAGCGCGCCCGCGGCTAGACCGCCGGATACCACCATTCGGCTGCCCTAACACTCCCGTGGCCACCGGAACGGCGTAGGATCGTCGGGATGCCGCGCATCGAGGCCGACAGCGTCGCGGAGCACCGCGCCAACCAGCACGACGCCCTCCTAGACGCCGCCGAGCAGCTGCTCCTGGACGAGGGATTCGAAGCCCTCAGCTTCCGGGTGCTCGGCGAGCGGACCGGCATCGCCCGCAACTCGGTCTACCGCTACTTCACCTCGACCGACGACGTGGTGGCGGCGCTCTGCGAGCGCGACATGCCGCGCTGGCTGCTGGAGATCGAGGCGGCGATGGCCGCCGCGCCCGACGCCTCGAGCCGGATCGAGGCCTACGTCCGGACGCAGCTGGAGCTGGTGGCCGGCGGTCACCACCGGCTGGCCGACGTGCTCCAGGCGGCGCCGCTCGGCCCGGGCGCCCGCGCCCGGATCAACGCGCTCGCCTACGCCCCGGCCGCCGTGCTCGAGGAGGAGCTGCGTGCGACCGGGAGCAGCACCCCGGACGTGACGGCGCAGCTCGTCCAGGGCCTGGTCGGCGGCGCCGTCCGGCTGCTGCACCAGGGCCGCACGATGGACGACGTCGTCGCCGAGACGACCGAAGCCGTCCAGCGCCTGCTCGCCGCCAGCGCCTAAGGACTTGTTCAAAATCAGTGGTCGCCTGTCGTGGTCGATGACCGAGTCGGGTGCGGTCCGAGGCCCGATAGTCAGACTGGGTGTCTGACTGAGGGTTCGGATCGTGATCCGACGACGTGTCAGCGGCCGCGACAGGCGGCCGATCATTCTGAAACAGGTCCTAAGGCGTCGCCCGAGAACCAAGGGCCCCGCGGGCGGCTCCTCGCACTGCGCCACCCCCACGCGGTGAAGCGCCGGGGGCGAGCATCGCTGCCCGCCCCCGGCGCTCCGATCACCACAACAACAAGCACGCCACTCACCGGGCGAACCGCGGTGGGGAACCAGACTGAGCGGCGACGAGAGTTACCGTTTCCGGTGCTGGCCCCGCGGTCAGTATACAGACAAAACACCTCGACGCCAGAGCGGCGCCGAGGTGCCGTCCACGACCGCTAGCGGGTCGCCGGCCGGGCCGCCGCGGCGGTCGGGCTGACCGCCGCCTTCTTCGTCGTCGTCTTCTTCTTGGTCGACTTCTTCTTCGGCGCCTTGCAGGCGGTCGAGATCAGCGGCCGCTGGGTCTTGAGCCGCTTGTCGTTGTGCCCGCGGATCACCGCCACCGCCCGCCGCTGCGTCTTCGACGCCTTGCAGAGGTCACGCGTGGTCGCGATGATGCCCCGCTTGCCGCCGTTGATCGTCATCGTGAACCGCGTGATCGGCTGGTCCGGCAGCGACGGGAAGGTCGTCACCAGCCGCGACTGCTTGTCGACCGAGGTCGTCGCCCGGGCCAGGATCGTGACCTCGCCCCGCAGTGCCACCATCAGCGTCGGCAGCGTGGGGATCTTGCGCCCGCTCTTCGGATCGGTCCGCTCGCCCTTGACGAAGTAGACCGGACCCTTGAGCGTGCGGTTGAGGATCGGCGTGACCGCCTGCGCGGTCCCGACGACCGAGGCCTTCGGGCACTGGTCGGCCTCCGCCTGCGCGACCTCGCAGAGCCCGCGGGCGTTGGCCGCGGCCAGCGCCACCGACTTCGGCAGCGTGACCTGGACCGTCTTCAGACCGGCCTGCTCGTCCTCCTGGGTCATCGTCGCGCGCACCTGCGGGTTCTTGTTCCGGCCCATCTGCTTGCGGTTGCGGAACTCCAGCTTCAGCTTCGGCGAGAACTTCTGCTTGGCGCAGTCGGCCGACGGCAGCGCCGCCTCGCGGACCGCTCCCCCGCCCTGCGCCGACTCCAGCTCGAACCGGAGCTGACCGGTCCCGCACGACGTCGGATTGCGCATGAACCGCGGCTTGCTGACGTTGACCGCCAGGTCCCGCAGCCGCAGCGGGATGCCCTCGACGATCTGCGGCAGCGGATCGCTGATCAGCGTCACCCGGCCGGTGTCGGCGGCGATCCGCAGCGACTGCCGCACGACCACGTGGCCGAGGTCGTAGGGACCGGCGACCGCGCGGATCACGGCGACCGTGCCGAACGGCCCGCCACGGTACTTGCTGGTCAGGTACAGCTTGCCGGACAGCGTGAACGGGGCCGGACCGGCGCCGGTCTGCGTCGTCACGGTGCCGATCTGGCTCCCCTCCGGGCAGGCGATCGCGGCGACCTGCGCGTCGCTGCACTGCTCCATGTCGCGGATCCGGGCGGTCTGCCCGAGCGGGAAGTGCGCCCACAGCCCGCTCAGCGTCTGGTCACCGTCGCTCCGGGCGATCCGCAGGCTGAACGGCGTGTAGGCGCCGGCCTGGGGCGTACCGGCCGCGGCCGCCACGCCCGGATCGAACGGGAAGCCGTTGCAGCCCCCGACGTCCAGCAGCGTCGGCGCGCCGACGGTCGGGGTCCCGGACCACGGGTCGAAGGCCGCTACCCCGCCGTGCTGCCCGCAGGTGATCGGGCTGGCGAGCACGGTATTCGGCGTGTCCTTGAACTGCAGCTCCAGGTCACTGAACGGCACCTGCGGGTTGTCGTCGAAGACCGCGGTCAGCTGACCGGTGCCCGCATCGGCGATCACCGAGCCGATCAGCCGCACGGTGATGCCGAAGCCGTCGGCGTTGACGAACAGCCGGTAGCGGTTGCCCGGCAGCGGCTGGCCGACGTACGCCGAGCCGGTCAACGGCCGGTCGAGCAGCGGGGTGGTGATCTTCACCGACGCCACGTTGGAGCCGGCGGGGCAGCCGATCGGCGCCTCGGTGCCCTTGCCGAACTGCGCGTCGGTGCACGCCTCGAGGCCGTTGGCCGCCGAGGGGTTGATCGTCGCGCCGTCGGGCAGGGTGACGGCGATCCGCTTGACGTGGGCGGTCCCCCGCTCCGCGGTCTGCGACTGCGGCACCTGCAGGTGGACCCGCAACGGCAGCGGGCTGTCGCGGACGATCGGCCCGGAGCCGCCGAGCGCGGCGGTCGGTGCGAACGGCACCGACTCGCAGCCGGTGGCACCGACCGGCGTCGTGTAGCTGGAGCGGATCTGCTCCCCGGCGTACGACTCGGCCCAGACGGTTGACGTCTGGACACCCGCGCAGGAGGTCGGGTTGGTCAGGAAGGCCGTGCTCTTGTTCGGGACCGGCCCGCCGTTGACGGTCTTCGGCGACCCCGGAGCCGTGATGTCGCCCAGCAACGGGACGCCGCGAATGGTCGTACGCGAAACCCCGCGGTCGGCATCGTGCTGCGTGGCGCCGGGAACGCCCCAGAACGCCAAGTTCGAACGCACCACCGCCGGATTCTGCGGCAGGTTGGAGATCGTGAAGAAGAGCCCGTAGTCGCTGTTGCGCACGCCGCCGTGGATGACCACCGGGCTCTTGTCGCCCTGGAGCAGGTCCGATCCCGGGGCCTGAGCCGGGTTGAACCCGAAGCGCGCGACCTGGTCGCCGGAGCGGGTCAGGTTGTAGATCGGCAGGTCCACGTCGAGCGTGTACCGGCCCAGCGGGACCAGGCCCCCGACCCCGATGTTGCCGCGTGCGGTCAGCCGCTGGACGCCGATCTGCGCGGCCCCCGGACAGGTCTGCGCCGCGAGCTGCGCGTCGGTGCAGGTCGGGATCGCCGGGAAGTTCGGCGCCAGGCCCTGGGGGATGTCGATCCGCAGGTTCTTGGCGTTGCCGACCGGCTCGCCCGACCCCGCGGTCTGGAAGGTGAAGTCCGTGACGCCGAACGGCGGCCGGCCGCCGGCCGTCTGGTAGTAGGCCGTCTCGTCGTCGGCGTCGGTCAGAACGCCGGCCTTGAAGTCGCTGAAGCCGAACGCCTGGGCCGGCCCGGCGGCCGCCAGGCCGCCCAGGCCCGCCGCCGCGACGGTGGCGGCGACGAGCGTCAGCGCCCGTCGCCCTGATCGCCTTGCGCTCGTCGCTGGGACGACCGCCTCACCACTGACACGCATCGTGGCTCCTTCTCTCTCTCGGGGGATCACGCCGACGGCAGGCGCTTCCACGCGCAACCGTCTACGGACGTGTACCCGCCAACGTACCGCACAAAACGCAGTGCCGTCGGGGTTTCTTCGCCTCCGACGGCACGGGCACTACTTCAGGTAGGAAGATCCGCGGCGCGGGCCGGCCCCCTCGGGGCACCGACCCGCGCGCGCTCCGGCTACCGCCGGCGGCAGTCGGTCGAGATCCGCGGGGTCAGCGCCTTGGGGTTGGCACCGTTCTGTCCGCGGAACCGCACGTTGGCCCGGAACGCGCTCGACGAGCACAGGTTCCGGGTGGCCTGGATGATCCCGTTCTTGCCGCCGCTGATGTTGAACTCGAACCGCGTGATCGGCGCGTCCGGCACCGCCGGGAACGTCGTCACGAGCTGGTCCCGCCGGTCGACCGCGGTGGTCGCCCGCAGGTGGATCGTCGTCTCACCGCGCAGCGGCACGTAGAACGTCGGCAGCGTGGAGATCACGCGCCCCGTCGTCGGGTTCGTCCGCTCGCCCTTGACGAAGTAGATCGGACCCCGCAGCGGCTGGTTGAGCAGCGGCGTCGTCGCGACGGCGTAGCCGACGATCGACGACTTCGGGCACTGATCCGCCTCGGCCTGCTTGACCTCGCACAGGCCCTGAGCGTTCTTCGCCGCCAGCGCCAGGTGCCGCGGCAGCGTCACCCGGCTGCTGCGGATGCCCGCCTGGCCGGCCGCCTGCGTGACGGTCGCCCGCAGCGACGGGTAGCGGAAGCGCCCCATCTGCGACCGGCCGCGCACGCCCATGGTGATCCGCGGGCTGAACGCCAGCTTGGCGCAGTCGGCGAACTGCAACGGCGGCAGCAGGCGCGACGACGCGCCGGCGGCCGACGTCAGGGTCGCGTCGACCCAGTCGGTCGCGCAGGACGTCGGGTTGCGCATGAAGCCCGCGCGATCGACGTTGAGCCGCAGGTGGCGGAGCCGCAGCGGAATGCCCTCGATGATCTGCGGCAGCGGATCGCTGACCACCGTCACCTGCGCGGTGACCGGGTCGATCCGCAGCGACTGCCGAACCACCACGTGGCCGAGGTCGTACGGACCCGCAACCGCGTGGATGATCACGACCGCCCCGAAGGAGCCGCCGTTGTATCCGGGCGTGAGGTAGACGGGACCGGACAGCTCGTACGGCGTCGCACCCGGACCGGCCTTGACGGAGACGGTGCCGATCCGGCTACCGGCCGGGCAGGCGATCGCGGTCATCTGCGCCTCGGTGCACTGCTCGACGCCGCGGATCGACGCGAGCAGACCCTTGGGCAGGCGCACGTCGACGCCGCTCAGCGTCTGCTGGGTGTCGGGCCGCGCGATGTCGACGGTCAGCGGCGCCTGAGCGCCCGCCGCGAACGACGCGGGGCTGATCGAGAATCCGGGAGCGAAGATGTTCCCGTTGCAGCCCGTGACGGTGACGCTGGAGTCCGACTGGACCGCCGCGTTGCCCGACCACGGGCTCAGCAGGCTGGTGCCGGCGTGCGTCCCGCAGGCCTGCGGGCTGGCGATGATCGCCCGCGACCCGCCGTTGAAGTCCAGCTTGAACTGGCTGAACGGCAGCTGCGGGTTGTTGGTGAAGTACGCCGTGACCTGACCCGTCACCGGGTCGGGGCGGACGTCGCCCTTCAGCCGGATCGAGATGCCGAAGCCGTCCGCGTTGACGAACAGCCGGTAGCGGTTGCCCGGCAGCGGCTGACCGACGTGGACCGATCCGGTCAGGTTGGCCGGCAGCACCGGGGTGCTGATCGTCACGTCGCCGATCCGCGAGGCCGCGGAGCAGCCGATCGGGTCGTTGGTGCCCTGCGCGAACTGCGCGTCGGTGCAGGCCTCCAGGCCGTGAGCGGCCGAGGGGCTGATCGTCATGCCCGGGGGCAGGGTGACCTTCACGTCCTTGACGTGCGCGGTCGCCAGCGGGTCGCTGTCGCCGGACTGCGGCACGTCGAGCGTGACGCCCAGCGGCACCGGCGCGTCGGCCTGCATGCTGCTCGGGCCGAAGGTGGTGTTGGCCGCGAACGGCACCTGGTCGCAGCCCTGGAGGCCGTTGGTCGACTCACCGATCATCACTTCCGCGTCGCGGACCTGGCCCTGCCAGGAGGTCAGCCGGAGCTCCGCCTTCTGCGGACCCGCGCACGAGGTCGGGCTGCGCAGGAAGGTCGCGTCGGGGTTGGTGATGCCGGTCTGGCCCGTGGACGGGGTCGGAAGCCCGATCGGGAAGCCGAGCGGGACGTTGGGCGGAACCGCGTTGCCGGTCTGGTAAGGAGGATCGGGGAACGGGAGGTTGCCCGTGAAGGTGCCCTGGGAGTCGATCGACGTCAGCTGCAGGCCGGCGACGCCGCGCTGGGCGTTGTGGGCCGTGGCGTTCGGCTTGCCCCAGAAGCGCATCGTCGCCCCCGCCAGCAGCGGCTGCGTCGGGTTGGTCGCCGTCGGGGTCACGACGTCGTTGATCGTGAAGAACAGCCGGTTGTCGTCCGGCCGCATGTCGCCGATGATCTCGGTCACATGACCGGTCGTGGCGTTCGGCGCCTGGCTGGAGTCGAAGGCGAAGCGCGCCAGCTGCGAGCCGTTGCTGCGCTCCATGTTGTAGAGCGGCACGGAGATCCGCAGCCAGCCCTTGGAGCCCTGCGGCAGCGCCAGCGCCTGGAAGAAGGGCAGGTAGCTGCGCAGCCGCAGCTCGACCACGCCGACCTGAGCTGCCGTCGGGCAGGTCCGGTCGTGGAGCTGCTGGTCGTTGCACTCCGGGATCGCCTCGGGGTTGGGTACCAGACCCTCCGGAACGGTCAGCCGGATCTGACGGGTCGATCCCGCCTGCTCGACGATCGGCGGGTTGGTCAGATCCTGGTTGGCCACCGTGTTGAAGGAGATGACGCCCTGGTAGGGCACCGCTCCCGCCTGGGACTCGAAGGTCGTGCCGTCGGCCTGGACGATGTTGGCGGAGAAGTCCTTGATCTCGTACGCCTGCGCGGACGACGCGAGCGCGAGCGACGCGGGGACGGCCAGGCCGACGGCGAGCAGGGCCGCGGACCTGGCGATGCGTGAGGCTGGGCCACTGTGCGGTCTCACCGCACAAACCCCTCGGTTTCCAAACTGCACATTCACAACGCTCAACCCCTTATCTGGTGCACCTGGGTGCGGGAACCGGAGCAGGCTACGCCGTCGAACAGCAGATGTCCAACCGCATACAACCGTGCACCCGACCTGTACCCCATTGAGGCCTGCTGCACACAGCTACCGACGGTCCGATCCGGATCCGCGGTCACGCCCGTCGCACGTCGGCGAGCCCCGGGGGGGGGCGAGGAACAGGTCCTTAGGCCCCGCGTCGGTCGACCGCCACGTAGGAGCCCGCGTGGCGCTTGGCCAGGCCCTTCATCTCCGCCGCGGCGTCGGCGACCGCCACCGGCGACCGTGGCCGTCCGGCTGCCCACAGGGTCACGCCGATCGAGACCGACAGCAGCGGCACGCTGGTGGTCCGTCCGTCGCGACCCTCGACGAGGATCCACCCGCGCTCGCGGTCGCTGTCGTCGTAGGAGGCCGGCGCCACCTCGTCGAAGGCGCGCGCGATCTCGTCGGCCAGCGGCGCCGCCGCCTCGACCGTGGTCACGATCCCGAAGTCGTCCCCGCCGATGTGACCGATCGCGGCGGTCACACCGACCCGTTCGACCGAGGTGTGCAGCAGCTGCGCCGTGTCCGCGATCACCCGGTCGCCGCGGACGAAGCCGTACCGGTCGTTGAACGCCTTGAAGTTGTCCAGGTCGACATGGAGGAACGCGAACCCCTCGCCGTCGTCGATCCGCGCCTGCAGCTCGCGGGTCAGCATCAGGTTCCCCGGCAGCCCGGTCAGCGGATTGATCCCGCCGAGCAGCGCCCGGCGCCGCGCGGCGCCGACGATCCGGGCCAGCAGCTCGTCGGCGTCGAACGGCTTGGCGACGTAGTCGTCGGCCCCGGCCGCCAGCAGCTCGAGCACCGCCTCCGAGCCGCCGTCGGCGGCGACGCAGATCACCGGCACGAGCGCGGTGCGGTGATCGGCCTTCAGCCACCGCAGCAGCTCCGACCCCGACCGCGCCAGGACACACGAATCGAGCACGATCACGTCGGGACGGTAGTCCGACGCAGTCTGCACCGCATTGTCGTCTGCCGCGACGACCTGACAATCGCAGCCCCGCTCGCGAAGTACCTTGACCGTGTGCTGACGTCCGTGGTCCTCCGTGTCGACCACCAGCACCCGCAGGTCCCCCGCCGCCGCACGCTCGATCCCGCGGTAGCCGAAGCGATCAGGCACGCGGACGCTCCACGGCGACCACGGCCGGCGACCACCCGCGTCGCGGCGCCGGACCCCTCGCGCTACGCCGGCCGCGAACCGCCGGGGAAGCGCCTCCTAGGCGCCAGCGGATCGCTGGACGATGTACACGCAGTATGCGTCGCCCGAGGCTCCACGGTCCCCACCGCACCGACCGCGGTAGCGTTGTCGATAGAGCCTCCACGCGGAGCCAATATACCTTGGCGGGAACACGCCCACGCCGATCCGGACGAACGGTTGGTTGCGTCTTACACGCAGTAAGGCAGGGGGCTTGCGTCGGATCCCGACCGAATCCCGCACCACCCGCGAGATGCCGGTCGGAACGGGAAGATCGCCGACCTCACCGGTCGGATCTCGCCGACGGCGGGGCGACGCCAAGCGTCACTCCGGAAACGCATCATCTTTCCGGGGTAGACGCCCGTAACCCCCTCACCCGTGCGACACACCGCGGCCGCGCGGTGGGGACATCCACGCGGGGATCCGCGCCGCGCCGGAGCCGCCGCGCGCGATCAGCGTCCGCGCATCACGACGACTGCGCGGCCCACTGCAGCGCGCCCGTGACGATCATCCGCATCTGCGACTCGTTGTCGCGCTGGATCTCCGCGTCCTGCGCCGGGCCCGCGTCGAGCATCCGCTCCGCGGTCCCGACCATCACCGTCACGATCAGCCGCGCCAGCGTGTCGAGGCCCTTCCGCGGGAGCTTGTCGAGCACCGGATAGCCCGCCAGGTCGTCGACCAGCTCGGCCTCGAACAGGTCGATCTCGTGCCGGATCTCCTCGCGCAGCGCCTGCACGCCCCCCGCCCGCTCGCGGGCGATGAAGCGGTAGTGCGTCTCGAACTCGCGGACGTGACGCACGAGCGTCTCCGACGACGCGTGGATGTTGGCCCACGGCTCGGTGACGCGCGAGCGCTCCTCGCGCATCATCGCCCGCAGCGAGCGGAACGACTCGTCGACCAGCACCAGCCCGAGCTCCTCCATGCTGGCGAAGTGCCGGTAGAACGCGGTCGGCGTGATGCCGGCGTTCTTCGCCACCTCGCGCAGGCTGATCGCCCCGAAGCTCTGGTGCTCGAGCAGACCCAGCGCCGCGTCGAGCAACGCCCGTCTGGTCCGCTGCTTCCTTCCCTGCCGCGACGTACTCGCGGGCAGACCGTCGGTCTCAACCACGGCATTCCCTTCTTCGTCGAGACGGCCAACCCTGCATGTCGCAACGCCGCGGCGCGCCGGTGTGCCCGATGTCACGGATTCTAGGCCACCAATCGCTTGACGCCCCCGCCGCTCCGGCCTACGTTGTGAACAGTCGTTAACTGAACTGTGCCGATGCTCACGCTTCCCGCCCCCTCCCGCTCCCCCCGACCGCTCGCCGACGGCGCCTCCGCGCGTCCCACGGCCAGCCGCCGCCCGCGCTCCGGACTGGCCCAGCAGCTGCTCGGCACCCGTCTGGCCGATGCGCTCGCGGGCCCCCACACCGTCGATCACTACCTGGAGCTGTTGCGGCCCGACTGGGCCGTCCGGCGGATCCGCGGCGAGGTCGTCGGCGTCCGCCACCAGAACGACAGCGTCACGCTGACCCTGCGTCCGACGGGGACCTGGCCCGGGTTCCGGGCCGGCCAGCACGTCGAGCTGGCCGTCGAGATCGACGGCGTCCGGCACCGCCGCTGCTACTCGCCGTCCGGGTCGGCCCACCACGCGGTTCGCGACGTCGAGTTGACGATCCGCACCCACGAGGCCGGCGTCGTCTCCCGCCACCTCAAGCAGCACGCTCGCGTCGGCCTGCAGCTGGGCCTGTCGCACCCGCGCGGCGAGGACTTCGTCCTGCCCGACGCGCTGCCCGGCCGGATCGTGCTGATCAGCGGCGGCAGCGGGATCACGCCGGTGCTCTCGATGCTGCGGACCCTGACCGACGGCGGCTACGACGGGCAGATCGCCTTCGTCCACTACGCCCGCAGTCGCGACGACCTGCTCTACGGCGAGGATCTGGAGGCGATCGCCGCGGGGCGGGCCAACGTGACGCTGCTGCGCGGCTACACCCGCGGCGACGGCGGCGAGTTGGACGGGCGCTTCGGCCCTGATCACCTCGACCGTGCCCTGGCCGGCGACGACGCCGCGATCGGCTTCGCCTGCGGGCCGGGCGGCCTGGTCGAGGCGGCCCGTGCGCTCTGGGCCGAGCGCGGCCCGGCAACGCCCCTCCGCTACGAGCACTTCGCCCCGCCCGCGCTGCCGCCGGTCGATCCCGACCTGCTCGGCACGGTCACCTTCGCCCGCGAGGGCACCACCGTCGACGCCACCGACCGACCGCTGCTGGAGCAGGCGGAGGCGACCGGCCTGACGCCCGAGCACGGCTGCCGGATGGGCATCTGCATGGGCTGCAAGTGCCGCCTGAACCGCGGGCAGGTTCGTGACCTGCTCAGCGGCGAGATCCACGGAGCGCCCGGCGACGAGGTGCGGATCTGCGTGTCCGCGCCCGTCGGCGACGTGACGCTCGACCTCTGATCGACCCTGAGCTTTCCCCCGACGTCCCGAGGAGCACCCCGTGAGCACCCCGACCACCGTCATCCCCGACCACGACGAGCCCGCGATCGGCGACGCACCGCTGTCGCCGCGCGCACCCGACGCGGCCTACGGCTCCGACGCGCCGGCGACCGCGATCGTCCCCGTGGCGAGCGACCGCGGCGACGCCGTGCCCGGCCCGCTGAGCGCCGTCCCCCACCTGAGCCAGAACGACCTCGACGCGTTCGGCGCCGAGATGGAGGCGCTCCGCGCCCGGGTGATGGCCGACCTGGGCGAGCGCGACGCCACGTATATCCGCGGCATCCTGCGGGCCCAGCGCCGGCTGGAGCTGGCCGGCCGCGTGCTCGGCGAGTTCGCGATCCTGCCGCCGGCCTGGATCGCCTCGGTCGCCGCCCTCTCCGCGTCGAAGATCCTCGACAACATGGAGATCGGCCACAACGTCATGCACGGCCAATACGACTGGATGCAGGACGAGGAGCTGAACGGCAGGAGCTTCGAGTGGGACACCGCCTGCCCGGCCGACCAGTGGCGGCACAGCCACAACTACATGCACCACACCCACACGAACATCGTGGGCAAGGATCGCGACATCGGCTATGGCGTGCTGCGGATGAGCGCCGACCAGGAGTGGCGGCCGTACTACCTGGGCAACGTCGCCTGGGCCGGGCTGCTGGCGCT
>CAZFIQ010000024.1:19602-21529 GCA_964519185.1 uncultured Patulibacter sp. | reverse complement strand
TGCTGGCCCCGACGACCGCATCGCCTGGGGCCTTCTCGACCGGCACCGACTCGCCGGTCAGCAGCGACTCGTCGACCGCCGAGCGGCCGTCCTCGACCGCGCCGTCGGTGGCGATCCGCTCACCGGGCCGGACCACGAACCGGTCACCGACCGCCAGTACCTCGATCGGCACCCGCTGCTCGCGACCGTCGTCGTCCAGCCGCGCGACGTCCTTGGCGCCCAGGTCGAGCAGCGCGCGCAGCGCCGCTCCGGCCCGCCGCTTGGCGCGGGTCTCGAAGTACCGTCCGGCCAGGATCAGCGTGGTCACGACCGCCGCGACCTCCAGGTAGATCTGCTCGGTCGCGGCGTCGCGGTCGGGGAAGACCTCGAACGGCATCCGCATCTCCGGCATCCCGGCGCCCAGGAAGAACAGCGCGACGACGCTCCACAGCCAGGCCGCGAGCGTACCGACGGAGATCAGCGTGTCCATCGTCGCGGCGCCGTGGCGCAGGTTGACCCAGGCGGCGCGGTGGAACGGCCAGCCGGCCCACAAGACGACCGGCGTGGTCAGCTGGAGCGCCAGCCACTGCCAGTAGTCGAACTGCAGCGCCGAGATCATCGACATCAGCAGCACCGGCAGGGACAGGGCGATCGCCGCGAGCAGCCGCTGGCGGAGGGCGCGGGCGTCGCGGTCGAAGGTCTCGTCGTCGGACATCGCCTCCTCCCGCAGGTGCGCGGCGTGGTCCTCGCCGTGGCCGTGGCCGCCGTGGCCGTGCACATCACCGGAGGCGTGGCCGGGCGGCGGGGGCGGGGGCGGGGGCTGCGGGAGCCGAGCCCGGTAGCCGGCGGCCTCGACCGCCCCGACCAGCTGCTCCGGCGTGACGGCACCGGGGTCGTAGGAGACCCGGGCCTTCTCGGTGGCGTAGTTGACGGACGCCTCGACGCCGTCGAGCGTGTTCAGCTTGCGCTCGACCCGCGCCGCGCAGGACGCGCAGGTCATGCCGTCGAGCGCCAGCTCGAGGTCCTCGGGGACGGGATGGGGGGTCGACATCGAAGGGGCCTCCGGCGGAAGCGGGAAGACGCCGGCGTACGCGGAGCGCGCCGACGGGAACGGTGGTGGGGAGCCGCGTCCGACCGGGCCGATCGCGGTTCCAGGTTCACCGTAACATACCCCCAGGGGGTACTGCTAGACTGAGCCCATGGCCGACACCACGCCCGCCGCGACGACCGCCCCGAAGCGCGGCTACACCGCCACCAAGGACCAGCTGTCCGCCCGCCTGCGGCGCGTCGAGGGCCAGGTCCGGGGAATCGAGCGGATGGTCGACGAGGACCGCTACTGCATCGACGTGCTGACGCAGATCTCCGCCGTCCAGGCGGCGCTCGACAAGGTCGCGCTGGGGTTGCTCGACGGTCACGCGCGGAGCTGCGTGCTCGGCTGCGCCGGCGACGAGCGGGCGGAGAAGACCGATGAGCTGATGGCCGCCGTCGGCCGGATGCTGCGGCGGGGGTGAGGCGGCGATGCCCACGCTGGCGCTGGCGCTCTACGCCGCCTTCCTGGTCCTGGCCTTCGGCTGGCGCACCTGGCACCACCGGCGGCTGACCGGCAGCTCGGGCTTCCAGGGGATCAGCGGGCGCCCCGGGTCCGGCGCGTGGTGGGGCGGCGTGCTGCTGATCGTCGCGATCGTGCTCGGCGTGGCCGGGCCGGTCGTGCAGCTGACCGGCGCGGTCGATCCGCTCGCCGGGCTGCATGCGGCCGGCGTCCAGGTCGCCGGGATCGTGCTGGCGGTCGTGGGGATCGGCCTGACCCTGCGGGCCCAGGTGGAGATGGGCGCCACGTGGCGGATCGGGATCGACCAGGCGGAGCGCACCGATCTGGTCACCGACGGCGTCTTCGGCCGTGTCCGCAACCCGGTCTTCTCGGCGATGATCGCCTGCGCGACCGGGCTGG
>CAZFIQ010000024.1:18103-19592 GCA_964519185.1 uncultured Patulibacter sp. | reverse complement strand
CGCTGCTCGCGCCCAACGTCGTATCGCTCGCCGGCCTGGTCGTGCTCGTGGTCGCGATCCAGCTGCAGGTGCGCCGCGCCGAGGAGCCCTTCCTGCGCCGGACCCTGGGCGACGAGTACGTCCGCTACGCCGCGCGGGTCGGCCGCTTCGTGCCCGGCGTCGGGCGGCTAGCGGCAGGCTGAGGCGTCGGTCGTTCGCGACGACCGGTCGGCGTTGGCCACGTCCGAGGCACCCGCCGAACGGCGACCGGTCGGCGTTGGACGTGCCTGAGGGGTCGAGTGGCGACCGGTCGGCGTTGGCCGGAGGCAGATTCGGCGGGCCCGTCGGACCCGCCGAACCCGCCGGAGACCCGTCGATCAGCGGGCCGCCCGCGGTGCGACCGCGTCGGTGGCGCCCTTGCGGGCCGTCTTGGCCTTCGGCGCGTTCTTCGCGAAGAAGAACGGCTGGTCCTTATGGACCACGTTGGCGGTCAGCCGGGCCCGGCTGGTGATCGGACCGGGGCGCAGCGCGCGGAAGGTCAACTCGATCCGCCGAGTATCGATCTTCTTCGACACGATGTAGGTCAGCCGGCCCTTGGCGCGGGTCTTGAGGCCGGTCTTGGCCAGCCGACGCTTGCCGTCGCCGGTCACGTGGTAGACGTCGATCCGGGCGCCGACGATGCCCTTGCCGCGACGGTCGGCGACGCGGCCGCGGATCACCGAGCGCTGACCGCGCTTGATCTCCAGCGCGCGCGGCCGCTTCTTGCCGTCGACGAAGCCCGCCGTCACCCGCGCCTGACGCAGCCGCTCGTAGTCCTGCGGGCCACCGCCGTCGGAGCCCGATCCCGGGCCACCGGGTCCGCCGTCGATGTTGACCCGCGGGAACTGGGTGACGTTGACCGTGGCGGTCTGACCGGAGGCGTCCTCGACCTCGGTCTGGATCGTGTGGGGACCGGGGGAGAGCTGACGGTAGTCGACCGCCACCTCGGCGCCGACGACCGACATCGGGCCCGGCTGCGGGTGGGCGAACTCGTGCGCGTCGCCGTTGCTGCCGTCGATGTCGACGCACGGCGGCGCCCCGAGCGGGGTGGTGGCGAACGGCTGCCCGTCGACCAGCGTGTTCACCCGGTAGAGCCCGCCGCCCTGGTCGGCCGCGTCGAACCGCACCCGCAGCCGTCCGCTGCTGTCGCCCGCGTCGACGATCCGGTTGTTGCTGACCGTCGGCTTGACCAGGTCCTTGAGCGTCACGGTCGCCTGGGCGACCGACACGCCGGTCACCGGGTTCGGGCAGAACTGGAACGCGGGCAGGCCGCAGGTCAGGCCGATCGTCAGGCTCGCGGCGTCGAGCCCCGGCTTGCTGACCGGGGCGACCAGCTCCGTCTGGCAGGCGTCGCCGTCCTTGACGCAGCGCTCCAGGTCCTTGGTGTTGTTGTCCGGGGCGCTGCCGCCGGCGACGATCGAGTAGCCGATCGACGTGTTCGACGTGCCGGCGAAGCCGTGGGTCATCCGCA
>CAZFIQ010000024.1:307-18093 GCA_964519185.1 uncultured Patulibacter sp. | reverse complement strand
CATCCGCAGCATGTTGAGCGCGGAGACCCGCGTCGACGGGGGCGCGGTGAACGCCCACTGGGCGCCCTGGCCGCCGGCCGCGCCCGCGTTCAGACCGAGCGCGAACGGGCCGCCCGCGGTGCAGCCGTCGGAGAACGACGCCTGCGGGCTGTTGGCCGCCGTCCAGCCGGCGGTCGCCACGGGCGCGCCGGATGGTCCCTTGCAGGCCCACACGGTGTAGGTGCCGTCGGCGGCGGAGGCCGCCGCGGGAAGGGCCACGGACAACGAGAACGCAGCCGCGAGCGCGGTGCGGAGCAGGGGGATCTGAGGCACGGAGGCCGGTCCTTTCGGGACGAACTGCAGGGGGAAATGCCAGCTCGGGCAGGAGCACCTGCAGCCCGCCCGCCAGCGGCGAGCAGCACTCTATGCGGACGGCGACGCCGAAGGTGGGCGTCAGCTTGCGGGTCGGCGCACGACCGTCACGGGACCAGCACGACCTTGCCGACGTTGCGCCGCTCCTGGAGCATCCGGTGGGCGTCGGCGGCCCGCTCGAACGGCACCTCGGCCGCGACCACCGGCTGGATCGTCCCGTCCTCGATCCCGGCGCGCAGCGGCGCGGTCCAGGCGTCGAGCGATCCGCGGTCGTCCCACAACCGCAGCATGTTCAGGCCGATCACGGCCTTGCTCTCGCTCATCTGGTCGATCAGGTTGAAGCCGCGGATCATCCGCAGCGCCTGGGGGACCGCCGCCCGCAGGTTGCGCTTCTCGCCGGCCACCGTCGAAGACGCCCCGAACGCGATCACCCGTCCGCCCGGTCGCAGCATCCGGTAGCTGCGGCGCAGCGACGACCCGCCGACCGCGTCGAGGATCACGTCGAACGGCGGCAGCCCGCGGTGCCAGCCGCGGCGGGTGTAGTCGAGCGGGTGGGCGACGCCCTGGGCGCGGATCGCGTCGTGCTTGCGCGGCGACGCGGTGCCCCAGATCTCGACGTCGCCGCCGACGGCCAGCTGGGTCGCCGCGATTCCCACGCCGCCGGCCGCGGCGTGGATCAGCAGCCGCTCGCCGGCCCGCAGCGAGCCGTAGCCGTACAGCGCCGCCCAGGCGGTCGCGTAGTTGACGGGGATCGCCGCGCCCTGGGCGAAGCTCAACCGCTCCGGCAGCGGGTTGACGTCCGCCACGGGCACGGTCACCCGCTCCGCGTAGCCGCCGAAGCGGGTTCCGGCGAAGACCCGGTCCCCGACCGCCAGCGCGGTGACGTCGGGCCCCACGGCCTCGATCGTGCCGGAGACCTCGTAGCCGACGACGGCGGGCAGCGGCGGCGCGTCGGCGTACAGCCCCAGCCGGGCCATCACGTCGGCGAAGTTGACCCCGGCGGCGCGCACCTCGATCGTGACCTGCCCGGGGCCGGGCTCGGTCGGTCCGGGACGGTGCTCGACGGTCAGGACGTCGGGGGTCCCCGTCCGGGGGATCGCGATCACGCGCATCGGAAGCCTTCCGCCGGCACCGGGATGGACCTGCTCACGCCCCGACCGTAGTCGATCGGGCGGGGAAGCGGAAGAGGCGACCCGGTGACGTGGTCGACCGTCCGGAGTGGCTCCGCCGTCGGCCCGCGCCGGCCCGAGCGGTCAGTCGCGCGCGTGCTGCGTCACGACCAGGCCGGCCGGAGCGGGGTGCGGCTCCGGGTCCGCGGTGACCGCACCGCCGAGCCGCCGGTGGAAGGCGTTGGCGACGCGCTGGGCGTGGCGCTTGGCCTCGTCGGCGACCGGTCCGGCGAAGAGCTCGTCGACCGACATGCTCCAGAGCGTCAGCCAGCGGACGAAGTGTCCGGCCCGCAGCGGGGCCTTGGCGTTCAGGTTGGCGTGGACCCCGAACGCGCCGCCCGCGTAGGAGCGCGCGCCGAGCAGCATCGTCTCCCAGAACGACGTGATCACCGGGACGTGCTCCTCCAGGTCGAGCTGGGCCACGTCGACGAACAGGAACCCGATTACCGGGTCGGCCAGCGCGCGACCGTAGAACGCCCGCACCAGCCGCTCGCAGTCGTCCCGGTCGGCGATGTCGCGGCGCTCGTCAGCCATGCCCCGATGATCGCAGCCGTCGCCCCGCGCCGATGCGGCGTTCGCCACCCAGGGCGGCGATAGCCGCATCAGCATCGTCGGCCGGCCCGCTGATGCGGATCGTGCCGCCGTGGCGGGCGGAATCCGCATCGGCGGTGGTTCCCGTGGGGGCGATCGGGTAGTTGAGGACCGAACGCCCGGACGGCCTGCCCCCGCCGCAGCGTTCCGCGACCCGTCACGCGACGACCGGCGGGAGGACGAGGAGCACCTTGGCGACCCTGCCGCTGCCCGACGACGAACCCCGGACCTTGCGCCCGCAGGCGCTGCCGGCCCCGGTCGACCGCCCCCGTCGCGGTGTGCTCGACGCGGTCGGCGGAACCCCGCTGGTGCGGCTCGAGCGGCTCGTCGATCGTGCCCCGATCGACGTCTGGGCCAAGCTCGAGGAGACCAATCCCGGCGGCAGCGTCAAGGCCCGAGCAGCGACCTCGATGCTGCGGGCGGCGATCGACGACGGGCACGTCCGCGCCGGCGGGACCGTCGTCGAATCGAGCTCCGGCAACATGGGCGTCGGCCTGGCCCAGGCGTGCCGGTACCTGGGACTGCGGTTCGTCTGCGTCGTCGACGCCCGGACCTGCGCTTCGAAGATCCAGTTGATGCGGGCCTACGGCGCCCGGGTCCACGTCGTCCGCGAGCCCGACCCGCGCACCGGCGACCTGCTCACCGCCCGCCTCGACACCGTCGCCCGGATCGTGCGCGAGACGCCCGGCGCCTTCTGGCCCGACCAGTATGCGAACGTCGCCAACGCTGCGGCCCACGCCGCCGGCACGATGCGTGAGATCGACTCCGCGCTCGACGGCCAGGTCGACTACCTGCTCGTGGCCACGAGCACCGGCGGAACGCTGCGCGGCTGTCACGACTACCTGCGGGCGCACGGCCGGGCGACGACGCTCGTCGCCGTCGACGCCGAGGGCAGCGTGCTGTTCGGCGGCACGCGCGGGCCGCGACTGCTTCCGGGGTTCGGCGCGGGGATCACCACGCGGCTCTCGGAACCTGCGGTCTTCGACCGGCTCGAGCGCGTCTCCGACCTGGACTGCGTGGTCGGCTGCCGGCGGCTGGTCGACCGCGAGGCCGTGCTCGCCGGCGCCTCGACCGGCGGGCTGGTCACCGCGCTCGAACGGCTGGCGCCGAAGATGGCGCCCGGCAGCCGCTGTGCGATGGTCTGTGCCGACGGCGGCACCGCCTACCTGGACACCGTCTACGACGACGGCTGGGTCGGCGAGCACCTGGGGTGCGCCGCGGACGAGCTCGCGCGCCGGGTGGCCCGCGCGTGACGTCCGGGGCGCCCGCCCTGCGGGTCGCGATCGTCGGCGCCGGGCCACGGGGGCTGTACGCCCTGGAGCGCCTGCTGAGCCACGCGGCCCGACGCGACGTCCCGCTGGAGGTCGACGTCTACGACCCGACGCCGACCCCGGGGGCCGGGCCGGTCTACGCCCCGGATCAACCGCGCTACCTGCGGATGAACTTCGCCGCCGGCCAGGTCGACGCCTGGTGGCCCGGCGACGGCGCGGTGCCGCGCGAGCTGCGTCGGTCGTTGGTGGCGTGGCTGGAGGACGCGGACCGGGCTCCGTCGTCTCCGTCGCCGCGGGTCGAGAGCGCCGTCCGGGACGTCTTCGACGACGGATCGCCCGCCGACGCCTACCTGCCGCGCGCCGTCGTCGGCCGCTACCTGCACGAGGCCTTCGCGCTCGTGGAGCGGTACGCCCCGCCGCGGGTCCGACTCCGCCGTCACCGCGTGGTGGTCACGGCGATCGCCCCCGATCCCGGCGGCCGCCGATCCCGCGAGGGGTCGCCCGCACCGGAGCACGACGGCTGGCGCGTCGGAAGCGCGGGGGACGCGCGGTTCCACGACGAGGTCCTGGTCGCGGGGGCCCACCGGGCCGTCGATCGCCGCGCCCTGGCGACCGACTGGCGCCACGCCGCGCCGCTGATTCCGGCGGTCTTCCCCGTCGATCGGTGGCTGTCCCGCGACCGCGTTCCGCCGGGCGCGACCGTCGCGCTGCGCGGCCTGGCGCTGACGGCGATCGACGCGATCCTCGCCCTGTCCGAGGGGCGCGGGGGACGGTTCTCCGCCACCGCCGGCACGGCGGGCCTGCGCTACACGCCCGGGCCCGCCGCGCCGGTCGTCGTCTTCCCGTACTCGCGGACGGGGCGGCCGATGCGACCCAAGCCCGAGGCCGAGCGCTTCTCGCGCCTCGCCGCCCAGCTGGCCGAGGCGGTGACCGTAGCGACCGCCCAGGTTCCCGTGGCCCCGCAGGGCGCGGGCCAGGTGGCGGCGCTGACCCGTGTCGTCGGCGGCCTGGCCGGCGCGGTGCTCGATCTCGTGGGCGCCGGCCCCGACGAGCACGAGCGGCTCGTCCGGTGGACCGGCGCGCTCGCCGCGGGCGCGGCCGGGCCGACCGAGCGCCTTCCGCACGACGAGCTCCGCCAGGGCCACGCCACCGCGACGGGGCGCACCCCGCTCGACGCCGAGGCCGCCCTGGGCGTCGCCTGGCGGCTGGTCTACCCGGCCGTGGTCGAGCGGTTCGGGGGGTCGCCGCTGGGCGTCGACGGCTGGCGAGCGTTCCGTGGGCTGGCGGCCGAGCTGGAGCGCGTCGGGTTCGGGCCGAGCCCGCGGAACGTCGCCAAGTTGCTGGCCCTGGTCGACGCCGGCGTCGTGCGGCTCGACCACGCCGTCGGCGGTCAGCTGCTCGACCGCGGCGGGGGGACCGAGCTGCGCTCCGCCGCCGGCACGACGTCGGTCGACCGCGTGGTCGACGGCGTGCTCCCCGGCCCCGGGATCGACCGGACGGGACCGACGCCGCTGGAGGGGCTGCTCGCCGCGGGCCACGTCGCGGTCGCGCCCGGCCAACGCGGCGTGCTGGTCGATCCGGTCGACGCGACCGCCCTCCGCCACGACGGGACGCGGATCGCGGGGCTGGCCGCGATCGGCCGCAGCACCGAGGACGCCACCGTCGGCAACGACACGCTCAGCCGCCAGCTGCACCCGCAGGTCGACCGGTGGGCGCAGCGCGTCGTGGCGCGCGCGGCACGCGCCGAGGCATCGCCGGACGACCGCGACCGCGGCGCCGCGTTGGTGGCCGCCGTTCGCGAGGATGCCGGTCGATGAGCACGCGCGCCGACCCCAGCGCCGCGATCCGCGCGGGCCTACGCGGCGTGACCCCGCTCGACGGCCGCCTCGAGCCGTGGATGCAGACCCTCTGCGCCGACGGCGGCGCCGCGGTGACGCGGACGATCGAGGAGCACGGCTCCCCGGTCAACCTGCTGGAGCCATCGGCGGTCGGGCGCAACGCGCGCGAGCTGGCCGACGCGGCGCGCGACGCGGGCGTCGTGGACGTGCGCGTGTTCCTCGCGCGCAAGGCCAACAAGGGGCTGGTCTTCGTCGACGAGGCGCAGCGCCTGGACCTGGGCGTCGACGTCGCCAGCGAGCGCGAGCTGCGGCAGACGCTCGACCGTGGGGTGGCGCCGGAGCGGATCGTCGTGACCGCGGCGGTCAAGCCGCGCGGGCTGCTGGAGCTCTGCGTGACGTCCGGCGTGACGATCGTCGTCGACAACGACGACGAGCTGGCGCTGCTCGCCGCGGTCGCCGGGACCGACGGCCCGCCGGTACCGGTCGCGATCCGCCTGGCCTCGGACCTGGGCCCCGGGCGGCTGCCCACCCGCTTCGGCCTGACCGAGCAGGACGCGCTGGCGCTGGTCGACGTGTACGTCCCGACCGTGACCTCCGGGATCGCACGGCCGGGCGCGGGCGGGCCGGCCCCCGGCTCCGTCTTCACGGACGCGCGGACAAGTGCTCCCGCGGGCCACCGCCTGCGGATCGTCGGCGTGCACTTCCACCTGGACGGCTACGCGGCCGACGACCGGATCACTGCGCTGCGCCAGGCGATCGACTTCGTCGACGCGTTGTTCGCCCGCGGGCACGGCGTGGGCTTCGTCGACATCGGCGGCGGGATCCCGATGCGCTACCTCGACGACGAAGCCCAGTGGGACGCGTTCTGGACGGCGCACCGCGAGGGCCTGACGACCGGACGCCCGCTGACCTACGACGGCCACGGGCTGGGCCTGACCGTCCACGACGGGGCGGTCGTCGGACGGCCCAAGGTCTACCCGGCCGCCCAGCCGCTGATCCGCGGCGACTGGCTGCGCCAGATCCTGGCCGCTCCGGCGTCGGCTGACGGCTCGACGTCCACCATCGCCGACGCTCTCCGGGCCCGCCGGCTGCAGTTGCGGTGCGAGCCCGGACGCTCGCTGCTCGACGGCTGCGGGATGACCGCGGCCTCGGTCGTCCAGCGCAAGCGGCGGCGCGACGGCACCTGGCTGATCGGCCTGGCGATGAACCGCACGCAGTGCCGCTCGACCGCCGACGACCTGCTGGTCGATCCGCTGCTGCTGCCGACCGGAGCGGGGGAGTCGACGGGCACGATCGAGGGCTACCTGGTCGGTGCCTACTGCATCGAGCGCGAGCTGCTGACCTGGCGACGGATGCGGTTTCCCGACGGGGTGCGGGTCGGCGACACGGTCGTCTTCCCGAACACCGCCGGCTACCACATGCACATCCTCGAGAGCGCGTCGCACCAGATCCCGCTGGCGCGCAACGTGGTGGTCGACGCCGCCGCGGGCCAGGTCACCCTCGACGCGATCGACGCGTAGGAGGCGCCGGTCTGCCCGCCTGGGGCGGGCAACCCGCTCGGTCCGGCTACGCGTCCTCCTTGAGCGTGTGCGCCACGAGCGCGTTGGCGTGCCCGTGGCCGAGCCCGTGCTCCTCCTTCAGCCAGCCGACGATCTCCATGTGCTTGGTCCGGCCGCAGGTGCGGATCAACGTCTTCCAGTGCTCGATCGGCTGGCCGTACTTCTGCTCGATCGAGGGGAAGTACGACGCGGGGCCCTTCGGGGTGCTCATCGAACGGATTCTCCTGGTGGGAACGGATGCTCGGGGTCCTCCCCGAGACCGGCCAGCGCCATGGAACTCATCGCCGCCCGTTCCGACCGGCGGTAGCCTGCGCGCATGACCGAGACCGTTCGACCATCGAGCCTCCGCGAGACCCGCCTGCAGCACACGGCGGCACTGGGCATCGGTGCGATCGCCGCCGTCCAGCTGATCACGGCGGCCTGGATGCTGCTGGATCCGCACGGATTCCACGCCAGCGTCGGCGCGTTCGGGCCGTACAACGGCCACTACCTGCGCGACGCGATGGCGATGTTCGGCGGGCTCGGCGTGGCGTTGGCGGCGTCGGTCCGCTGGCCGAGCCTGCGCCCGGGCGCCCTCGCCGTCGCGTCGGCCTCGATCGGCTTCCATGCGATCAATCACTGGGTCGATCTCAACCGCGATCACCCGGGCACGTCGGCCGGGGTGATCGGCGCGCTGTCGCAGACCCTGCTGGCCGCGCTCTGCCTGGCGCTGCTGCACGCCGAGCTGACCCGCTCCCCCGAGCCGACCCGCTCCCCGCGCCGCTGATGCGGATAGCGCCGGGGTGAGCGGCGTAAGCCGCATCAGCACGGAGTCGCCGCGGGAGCCACCGCGGGAGTCGCCGCGTGGCGTCAGACGGGGACCGCGCCGCCCAGCACGACGACCGCGATGCCGGCCGCGCCACCGGCCAGCAGCGTCGTGACCACGCCCACGCGCAGCACCAGCAGCGCCGGGAGCGCCACGGCCAGCAGCGCCACCTGCCAGGGCGCGGAGAGCGCTGCGGCCAGCGGCACGGCCGCGCCGAGGATCGCACCGATCGCCGCCGGCCCCGCACCGTCGAGGAACGCCCGCAGCCAGGCGTTGCTCCGCAGCTGCTCGAACCGCGGGGCCAGCCCCAGGATCAGGGCGAACGACGGGGCGAACGCCACCGTCGCGGCCAGCAGCGCGCCGCCGACGCCGTGCGCGGCGTAGCCGACCGCCGACACGGTGTGGACGACGGGGCCGGGGGTGATCTGGCCGAGCGCGACCGCGTCGAGGAACCGCGCGTCGGTCATCCAGCCGTAGCGGTCGACCGCGTCGGCCTGCATCAGCGGGATGATCACGAAGCCGCCGCCGTAGGAGAGGGCACCGACCTTGAAGGCCGTCCAGGCGAGCGCGCCCAGCCCGCCGGCGGCCCCGAGGACCGCGAGCAGCGCCGGCCAGGCGTGGAGCTGCGGGCCACGCGGGACCGCGATCCCCGTCGCGCCGCGTCCGGGCGGGCGCCGCACCAGCAGCTCGATCGCCCCGCAGCCGATCAGCACGACGACCAGCCAGGTGCCGAGCAGGACCGCCGCCAGCGCCCCGGCCGCGGCGTAGGCCACCCACCGCAGCCGGCGTGCCCCGGCGGTCCGGCGCCAGCTGGGCCGGATCAGCCCCCAGCCGGCGTGGACCGCCACCGCCGCCACGCCCGCGCCCGCGCCCGCGCCCGCCCCGCGGATCCAGTCCGGCGGGGCCGACGCCAGGAAGATCGCGGCCAGCGCGATCATCGCGATCAGGCCGGGCAGGACGAACGCCAGGCCGCCGATCAGACCGCCCGCGAGCCCGCGGACCCGCCACGCGGAGAGGATCGCGAGCTGGCTCGACGCCGGTCCGGGCAGCAGGTTGGTGAACGCGATCGCGTCCTCGAACTCCTCGTCGGCGATCCAGCGTCGACGGTCGACCGCGAGCTCGCGCAGCATCGCGATGTGGGCCGGTGGGCCGCCGAAGCCGAGGCAGCCGATCCGGCCCCACTCGCGCGCGACCGTCCGCAGGGGCACCTCCGGACGCGCGTCGCCCGCGATCTGGCCGCTGGCCTCCGTCATCGTCGCGACACGATAGGGCCGACGGGCGACCCGGGTGTGTTCCGCCCGTGACCGCCACCCCCACGAGCTGATGCGGATCGCGCCCGCGTGACCGGCGAAAGCCGCATCAGCAGGGACCGCACGCGCCGTCCGCCCGAGCTGATGCGGATCGCGCCCGCGTGACCGGCGAAAGCCGCATCAGCTCGTGGGGGTGGGGTCGCCGATGAGTTCCTCCGGCGTGCGCCGTCTGGGGGACATGAGCACTGCAGCGAAGTCCACCATCGACAACATCGGCGTAGCGATGTTCACCGTCGCCGACGTCGACGCCGCGATCGCCTTCTACACCGAGAAGCTCGGCTTCGAGCTCCGCGCCGACGTCGCCTTCGGCGAGAACGGCGAGAACCGCTGGGTCGAGGTCGCCCCGCCCGGGTCGCGGGCGCGGCTGGCGCTGAACCCGCCGATGGGCCCCTACCAGCCGGGCGGCGGATCGATCGGCGTCGAGTCGCCCGACGTCCGCGCGGAGCACGCGCGGCTGCGCGCGATCGGCGGCTTCCGCGTCGACGACCTGATGGAGGCTCCCGGCGCCCCGCTGCTGTTCATGCTGCTCGACCCCGACGGCAACCACGTCGCGGTGGTCCAGCCGTAGGGACACCGCTGCGCACGCTGCTCGCCCACGCGACCGCGTGCGCAACCGCACCACCTCGACCACCCGATCCGAGAGGCGTAGGCTCGAACCATGTGCCGAAACATCCGCACGCTCCACAACTTCGCTCCGCCCGCCCGCGAGGACGAGATCCACGACGCGGCACTCCAGTACGTCCGCAAGATCAGCGGCTCGACGGCCCCGTCGCAGGCCAACCAGGCCGCCTTCGACCGGGCCGTCGAAGAGATCAGCCGGGCCACCACCGAGCTGCTCGACGCGCTGGTCAGCAAGGCCCCGCCGAAGGACCGCGAGGTCGAAGCCGCGAAGGCCAAGGCGCGGTCCGCCAAGCGGTTCGCCAACGCGTAGCCCACCGCGTACAGTGCTCGCATGGCGGTGCAGGCGAGCGCGGAACGTCGCACGGTCGGGCGCGTCGCCGCCCGCTGGCTGCCGCCGACGATCGGGTCGATCGCGCTGTTCATCGGCGGCGCGTGGGCGGTCGACCTCTCGCAGGGGGACGGCGTCCGCTCGGCCGTCAACCCGGTCTCGGTCGGGCTCTACGTCGCGATGACCGTGCTCTACGGGCTCGTGACGCTCGCGATCCGGCGCATGAGGCAACCGACGCTGCCGGCGGCCGAGCGACGCTCCCGCGCGGCCGCGGAGGCCTTCCTGGTCGCCTTCGCCGGCGCGCCCCTGGTGCTGATGGTCATGGTGCTCCGCGCCCTCTACGTCGGCGACCTGGGCCAATGACCGGCCCGCAGCCGCTTCCGGGGGCGGCGCAGGACCACGAGCAGCCCCCGTCGCTCCCCGCCGAGGACCCGCGCCTGACGCGCGCCTGGAGCGTGGCGACGACGTTCAGCGAGCTGCTCGTCACCGCGTTCGCGGTCGCCTTCGCCTTCATGCTGGCGCTCGCGCCCTCCCGCTACGAGGGCAGCGGCCTCCAAGGCGGAATCGCTACGCAAGCGTTCGCGGCGGGCTTCGCGCTGCTGGCCCTGAGCTGGCTGATCGTGCTGGCCGGCGGCATCGCGACGTTCGTCGATCCCACGCGATCGCGCCGACCCCACCGACTGGCCGCCGCGGCGACGTTCACGGCGGGCGTCGCCGTCTGGGTGGTCGCCGTGGTCGCGACCCTCTGACCGTCCTGCCGATCGGCGAGACTGCGTCGGATGACCAGCCTCCGCGCGGTACCCAACCTGCGGACCTCCTCGATCGAGGCGACCACCGCGTTCTACGTCGCGGTGCTGGGGCTGCGCGTGGCGATGGACCAGGGCTGGATCGTGACGCTGGTCGCCCGCGACCGGCCGCACGTCCAGCTGAGCCTGATGACCCACGACGCGACGGCCCCGGCGGTCGCCGCGGCCTCGATCGAGGTGACGGACGTCGATGCGGTCCACGCCGCGGCCGTCGCCGCGGGCGCGGAGATCGTCCATCCGCTGACCGACGAGCCGTGGGGCGTTCGGCGGTTCTTCCTGCGCGACCCCGACGGTCACGTGGTCAACGTGCTCGCGCACCGCGAGGCCGACGCCGACCCGTCCGCCCCCGGAGACGTCGGCGCATCGTCCCCGCAGGCGCGCGACTTCGCCCCGCCGGTCACCCTGGAGCGCGACGGCGTCCGGCTGGTGCCGCTGGGGGTCGAGCACGCCGACGGGCTGGGCGCGGCCGCCGCCGACGGCGAGCTGTGGCGGATCCGGGTCACGTCGGTCCCGGAGCCGGGGGAGGAGCGGGAGTACGTCGAGCGGGCGCGGACGACGTCCGACCGGACCCCGTTCGCGGTGCTCGACGCGGACGGGGCGGTGCTCGGCACCACCAGCTACCACGACATCCTGCCCGCGCCGCGCAAGCTCTCGATCGGCTACACCTGGTACGCGGCCCGCCACCAGCGCACCGGCCTCAACACGACCTGCAAGCTGCTGCTCCTGCGCCATGCGTTCGAGACGCTCGGCTGCCGCACGGTCGGCTGGACCACCGACGGCGAGAACCACCGCTCGCAGCGGGCGATCGAACGGCTCGGCGCGCGCCGGGACGGGGTGCTGCGCGGCCACGAGCTGCGCCGCGACGGCACCGTCCGCGACTCGGTGCGGTACAGCCTGACCGCCGACGAGTGGCCCGCCGTTGCGTCACGGCTGGAGCGGCGACTGGCCCGCGGCGGGCACGGGCCGGAAGCCGCGGGCTGACGCGCCGCCGCGGCAACCGCGACCCGTCAGGCCACGGCCGTCGCGGCGCGCTCCATCTCCCGGCGGAAGCGGACCGCCGGGTCCTCCGGGTCGAACGCGACGTCGTCCCACGACACCACCTGGCCCGCCTCCACCGGTCGGAGCAGCTCGAGGTCGTGGGCGAGGCCGATCGGCAGCGCCCCGAGGCGCAGCGACTGCTCGGCCGACGCCAGCTGCCCCCGGACGCAGAAGCCGCCCTCGCCGTCCAGCCGCCGGCCGGGCTCGAGCCGGGTCTTCGCGACCGCGGCGACGTCGCTGCGGAACGCCCGTGGGGCGCCGGTCGGCTCCCCGCGCAGCGCGACCGACGCGACGCTCGTGCCGAGCTCCAGGCCGATCAGGTGCATCGGCCGGTAGAGCGCGGCGATCCGGCCGGTCGGGTCGGTCACGACGCCGTAGTCCGCGAACCGCTGCGCGACGTAGTCGTCGGCTGCCGCGAAGGCCACGTAGACGCCCCACCGCAGGTCGCGATCGACCGGGCTGCCGTCCCGGTGGAGGCTGGAGACGACCTCGACCTGACCGGGTCCACCGGCGCGGTCGGCGAGCGCGGCGGCGCGCTGGTCGGCGCCGGCGGGCGGGAACCGCAGGCCACCGTCGGGAGCTTCCAGGCCGGTGGCGTTGGACACCGCCGCCATCTCGATCGCCGACTTCGTCCCGTCCAGGAACGAGTTGAACATCTGGGCGTTGAAGCCGGAGCTGCGGGCGTGGTCGGGATCCATGTCGTAGAGCGGCCAGACGGTGTCGGGCGTCGACGCCAGGTACTCGGGCAGGAAGCGTGTGCCCTTACCCGCCGCGACGACGTCGAAGCCGCAGGTCCGGGCCCAGTCGACCAGCTCGCAGATCAGCGCGGGCTGATCGCCGCCGGCGAGCGAGTAGACGACGCCGGCCGCGGCGGCGCGCTGCGCCAGCAGCGGTCCCGCCAACGCGTCGGCCTCGACGTTGACCATCACCACGTGGAAGCCGCGGTCGAAGGCCCGCAGCGCGTGACGGATGCCGACGGCAGGGTTGCCCGTGGCCTCGACCAGCACGTCGAGCTCGGCGGCGAGCACGTCGTCCACGTCGTCGGTCACGAACGTCGTCCCGTGGCGGAGCGCGTCGCGCACGTCGTGGGCGGCGAACCGCTCGGCGGGCCAGCCGGTCTCCGTCAGGCCGTCACGGACCCGCTGGACGTCGCGATCGGCGACCGCGACGATCTGCACGCCGGCGGTGCGCTGGGCCTGGGCGAGGTACATGCGGCCGAAGGTCCCGGCGCCGACGACGCCCACCCTGACCGGGCGTCCGGCCGCCTCGCGCTGCCGCAGTGCCTCATGAAGACTCATATGTAGACCATTCAATGGATCGGCCGTAGATCGATTAAAACTGAACTACTGCCTGGATTTCCTCGTATGCGGTGTTATAACATCTATCAATGAACCTTTCAGGATCTGCGGCTCGCGACGCCCGTTCAACCCCCGTCGTCGGCGTCGTCGGCCTGGGCGTGATGGGACGGCCGATCGCCGCGAACCTCCGGCGGGCCGGCGTGGCCACGGTGCACCTGGCGTCCAGCGCCGCGTCCGCCGATCTGATCGAGCGCGGCAGCACGCCCGTCACGTCGATCGCGGAGCTGGCGACCGCGTCCACGGTAGTGATCACGACGCTGCCCGACGACGACGTCGTCCGCGACGTGGTCGGCCAGCTGCTGGGACCGCTGGCGCCGGGTGCGGTGGTCGTCGACATGTCGACGATCGCCCCGACCACCGCCCGCGACCTCCACGAGCGCGCGGCCGGGCACGGCGTCTCCTTCGTCGACGCTCCCGTGTCCGGCGGGGAGCGGGGGGCCGTCGAGGGCACGCTGTCGATCATGGCCGGCGGCGATCGCGCCGCGTTCGACCGCGTGTCCGACACGCTGGAGCTGCTCGGCCGGCGCGTCACGTACCTGGGACCGTCCGGCGCCGGCCAGGTGGCGAAGAGCGCCAACCAGGTCATCGTCGGGCTGACGATCCAGGCGGTGGCGGAGGCCTTCGCCCTGGCCGACCGCGCCGGTGTCGACCCCGCGGCCCTGCGCGAGGCGCTGCTGGGCGGGTTCGCGGACAGCCGGATCCTGGCCGAGCACGGACGCCGCATGGTCGAGGAGCGGTTCGACCCCGGGGCCCGGATCGCCCTGCACCTCAAGGACCTGGTGATCGCGTTGGACCTGGCCGCCGCGTCGGAGCTGCACCTGCAGGCGACGGGACAGCTGGCCACGCTGATGGCGGAGCGGATCGCCGCCGGCGACGGGGACCTCGACCACGCGGCGCTGATCCGGGGCTACCGGGCCGACGCCTGACGACCGTCAACGCCGGTCGTCGATCACCACGTCGACGGTCGTCCCGGCGGGGGCGACCGGCACCGCCCGTCCGCGGTACAGCACGCTGAAGACGTCGCCGCCCGCCGGCAGGCCCGCTCGCTTGCGCGTCTCGCTGGTCCCGGAGATCACGCGGCCGAGGCGGCACCCCGCCGCCGCCATGAACGCCGCCGCCTGCGCTCCCAGCACCGGCACGCTGCGCGTGATCTCCGGGTTGCAATCGCCGACGTGCTGCACGACGCGCGTCGGAGCGCCGACCGCCGTCGGACCGGCCGCCACCACGCCGGCCCCGACGGAGCTCGCCAGGTTGACGGCCAGCCGCGTGCAGACCGACCCGCTGGCGTGCGACAGTCCGGACCGGAAGATGCCGGCAACCTCGCTCGTCGTCGCCGGTTCCTCCCGCAGCCGGCAGGAGGATCCCGGACCGAGCCCCTCGATCACGCGCACCCCGCCGAGCGGTGCCGATGCGGTGGCCTGGTAGGCGGTGACGGCCAGGCCGGCGCTGGTGCCCTCGGCACTGGTCAGGGCGAACAGCGACCGCACGAAGGTCTCGCGGATCATCGGCAGCCGCCGGTAGCCGCGCGATCCCTCCTGGGCCCAGACGCAGACCCGGTTGACGCCGACCGCGAACCGCGTCGATCCGCGGGCCGTGAAGATCGACGAACGCGCGCCCTGGCGCGACGCGACGCCGAGGCGCCGTCGGTCGGTCGCCGACGGCCGGGCCGGGCAGCGTCGGCCGGATACGGCGAAGCGCCCAGCCAGCCGCACCGTCCGGGTCGACGACGAGCGACGGCGGTAGGTGACCGCCACGTCGACCGTGCGGTTGGCCAGGAAGGTCGCCGTCGGGTTGCCCTTGGGGCTGGCCACCAGCACGGCCTGTCCGCGGGCCGGCGTCGGTCCGCCGGACTGGGCGTGGGCCGTCGCCGGACCGCCGACGAGCAGCAGGGCCAGAGCGGCAAGGGACAGCGGGGCGACACGGCGCATACCGTGCCCTGTGCCCGGCTGACCCGTCCGCCAAGCACCGTCCGTCCGACCGGGCCGCCGATCACCGCGGGCGTGGGCCCGGCCGACGAACGTCCGCTCGCCGGCCCGGGGCGACGCCTAGACGACGTCTTAGACCGGCGCGCCGACCCCGGGAGCCTCGGCCTTGGAGCCGGGCTGCGACTGCAGCATCTCGGCCGCCAGGAACGACAGCTCCAGCGACTGCTGCGTGTTCAGCCGCGGATCGCAGGCCGTCTCGTAACGCAGGCCGAGCTGCTCGTCGGAGATCTCCTGGGCGCCGCCCAGGCACTCCGTGACGTCCTCGCCGGTGTTCTCGACGTGGATGCCGCCGGGGTGGGTGCCGAGCGCGCGGTGGACCTCGAAGAAGCCCTTGACCTCATCGACCACGCGGTCGAAGTGACGCGTCTTGTGGCCGCTCGGCGACGTCTCGGTGTTGCCGTGCATCGGGTCGCACTGCCAGACCACCGTGTGGCCGGAGTCCCGGACCGCCTCGATGATGCTCGGCAGCACCTCGCGGACCTTGCCGTTGCCCATCCGGGCGACGAGCGTGACGCGGCCGTCGACCTTGCTCGGGTCGAGCTTCTCGAGCAGCGCGAGGGCGTCGTCGGGGGACGTGGTCGGCCCGAGCTTGACGCCGGTCGGGTTGGCGGTCAGGCCGGCGAACGCGACGTGCGCGCCGTCGATCTGGCGGGTCCGCTCGCCGATCCACTGCAGGTGGGCGGACAGGTTGTAGAGCCGGCCGTTCTCGAGCCGCAGCAGCGCGCGCTCGTAGTCGAGCACCAGCAGCTCGTGGCTGGAGAACATCTCGACGGTACGCAGCGAGCTGTCGTCGACGCCCGCCGCCGACATGAACCGCAGGCTGCGGTCGATGTCGCGGGCCACGCGCTCGTAGCGCGCGCCGGCCGGCGAGTTGGCCACGAAGTCCATGTTCCACTCGTGGACGTTGTGCAGGTCCGCGTCACCGGACGCGCTGATCGCGCGGACCATGTTCATCGCCGCCGCCGCGTTGGCGTAGGCGCGGAGCATCCGGACCGGATCGGGGCGGCGGACGTTGGGTTCGGCCTCGATCCCGTTGACCATGTCGCCGCGGTAGGAGGGGAGGCCCTGGGCGTCGGTGTCGGAGCTGCGCGGCTTGGCGTACTGACCGGCGATCCGGGCGACCTTGACGACCGGCATCGAGGTGCCGTACGTCAGCGTGACGGCCATCTGCAGCAGCGTGCGGATGGTGCCGCGCAGGTGCGCCTCGGTGTTGTCGACGAAGGTCTCGGCGCAGTCGCCGCCCTGGAGCAGGAAGGCCTCGCCGCGGGCGACCTGCCCGAGCTTCTCCTGGAGCCGGTCGACCTCGGCGGGCAGCGTGATCGGCGGCACCGCCTCGAGCAACGTCCGAACCCGGGCCGTGTAGTCCGGATCGGGCCAGGACGGCTGCTGCAGCGCCGTGCGGGAGAGCGCGTCGTCCAACGCCGCACGGAGGTCCGCGGGCAGGGGCGGCAGAACGGGAAGCGAGTCCGCCGGGATGTCGATCGTCCAGTTCACCCTTCCAGAGTACGCAGAAGACGTTCCGATCTGCGTGCGAACCGGTCGATTTGCAGACGATCTCGCGAGCGATCCCGCCGATCCCGAGGGCCCGGCCGACGGATCGGCCGGGGTGAACGCCGCGCGTTCATGACCGCGCCGCCGGGCTCCGGACTCAGCAGGGCACCAACACCAGCGATCCGCCGGTGTTGCCGGAGATGTCCGGCATCCAGCGGTTGCAGAGCCGCGGCGGCGGATTGGTCCCGCTGCCGCCGGACCCCGAGCCGCCGCGGGACGACTCGCTTCCCCGCCGCAGCTGCCCGTCGACCCGCGCTCGCAGGTCGCCGGCGGTTGCGGTCACCCGCAGTCTCGTCGTCGGCTTCGCGCGGCGCGTCAACGATGTGGTCAGCGTCACGGTGCGCCGAGCGCCCGGCTTGAGCGACGCGACCGTCCGGGGGTGCTGCACCGACAGCCCGCGGGCGTTGGCCACCGAGAGGCGGATCCGGCCCGTGCTCTTGTGTCCCGGGTTCCGCAGGACCACGCGCACCGTGCGCCGCTGTCCGACGCGTTGGCTGGCCGGCAGCCGGCCGAGCTCCGTGACCAGCTCGGGCTGGGCGCGGAGCCCGACCGGGGCGGTCATGTCCAGCGGCACGTCCGGGGCCTTGTCGTCCGTGGTCCACGCCATCGCGCAGTCGATCCGCAGCTTGGCGATCCGCTTGTCCGTGATCTCGAAGCGCAACGTCCGTCGTCCGTCCGTGTCCTCGCGGCGTGCGAAGCCGTCCTCGGGACGCGGATCGAGCGGCACCGCGAAGCGCAGCCAGCGCGCCGATCCGCTGTCGACCGTCAGGTACGCGCGGAACCCGACCGCCGGGTACCCAACGCAGCCACCGGGTGTCCGGTGACCAGCCATCACGTGCACGCGGGCGTCGTTGCTCGCCGCAGCCGCGGAGCCGGCCAGCCGCACCAGGCCAACGAGCGTTCCGTCGGCCGGGCCGTACGACGCGCCGAAGCCGACGATGTCGTGCGCCGGGTTGCCGTCGGTGGCGTCGCCCGCCGGGTCGGAGCCCGTGCCGGCGTAAGCGGCCTGCGCGGGTGCGACGGCGGCGAGCAGCAGGGCGACGGCCGAGCCGAGCAGTACGAGGAAGCGGGGGATGGCGCGCACGGGAAGCTCTCCGGGGACGTGCGGGGGTGGACGGCGCCGTTTCCCGGAGCGACGGACCGGCCGTCGCGCCGCGGTTGCGGGCCGGCCACCCCCGCACGTCCCCGGAGAGCTTCCCGTGCGC
>CAZFIQ010000024.1:0-297 GCA_964519185.1 uncultured Patulibacter sp. | reverse complement strand
GCGCCGCGGTTGCGGGCCGAGACGATGGGGTGCGTCGAGCCTAGTCGATCGCCGCCGGCCCGTTCGCCGGTCGACGTCGCCGGCGACCGCCGCGCCGGCTCCACCGGCACGTCGGGCGGCCTCCCCGGCGTATGCTGCGGGCGACGCGGTCGCGGACGCCGTACCAGCGACCGACCGCGCCGTCGTTCGCCGTCGTCCCCCAACGAGGCCATGCTCCCCCAACGCCGCTCGACCCCGACCCCGGGGCCCCGTCCCGCCGATCGCTCGCCGCGCCGCCGACCGTCCGGACGCCGCCGC
>CAZFIQ010000023.1:896-24089 GCA_964519185.1 uncultured Patulibacter sp. | reverse complement strand
CGTAGATCGACGAGTCGCCGTGCGGGTGGTAGTTGCCCATCACCTCGCCGACGATGCGCGAGCTCTTCGAGTAGCCGCGCGTCGGACCGAGGCCCAGCTGCGACATGCCGTAGAGCACCCGGCGGTGCACGGGCTTGAGACCGTCCCGGACGTCGGGCAGCGCCCGACCGACGATCACGGACATCGCGTAGTCCAGGTACGCGGTCCGCATCTCGTCTTCGAGTGCGCGGGGCTCGATGTTGCCGCCGCTGATCACTTCGGTAGCCACGGATCAGGCTCCTTGTCGTACGAATCGGGGGGACGGCGTCGGCCGTGGGAGGCGCTCAGACATCGAGGTTCGCGACCTGATGTCCGTGCTCCTCGATGAAGTCGCGGCGGAACTCCACGTGCTCGCCCATCAGCTGGGAGAACAGGTGGTCGGCCGCGGCGGCATCGGCGATGCTCACCTGCTGGAGCGTGCGCCCCGCCGGGTCCATCGTGGTGACCCGCAGCTGCTCGGCGTTCATCTCGCCGAGGCCCTTGAAGCGGGACAGGCGGACGCCGCGCTGCGCGACGCCGAGCACCGAGCGGCCGAGCTCCTCGAAGGTCGCTGCCTCCTCGGTGTGCTGGCCGAGCGTCAGCGTGAACGCCGGCTGGCCGAGCAGCGCCACCAGCTGCTGGTGGACCTTGACGAAGCCGGTGTACTCCGCGCCGTCGAAGAGCGACTTCTGGAGCGTCGTGGTGCGCGCCAGGTTGGTCTTCTTCTCCGTGGTGCGGATCCGGACCTCGGTGTCGGTCTCGTCCAGCAGCTGGACCCGGATCGCGGCGTCGTCGCCGGCCGCCTTGTCCGACCGCAGCTGCTCGAGCACCGCCGTCGCCCCGACGATCCCGTCGTGGACCAGCCCGGTCGACGCCAGGAACTGCACGACCTCGGTGCCGTGGGTCCCGCGCAGCGCGCTGGCCCAGGCGTCGTGCTGCTTGCGCAGGCGTCCGAACTTCTGCCACTTGGCGGGGTTCAGCGGCACCGTCTCGCCGGCGCCGTTGATCAGCTCGAACTTCTCGAGCTTGTCGGAGAGCAGGACCTCCTCCAGCTCCGAGTCCTTCTCGATGTAGCGGTCGTTGCTGCCCTGCTTGAGCTTGTACAGCGGCGGCTTGGCGATGTAGACGAAGCCGGCGTCGATCAGCTCCTGCATCTCGCGGAAGATCAGCGTCAGGACGAGCGTGCGGATGTGCGCGCCGTCGACGTCGGCGTCCGTCATCAGGATGATCTTGTGGTACCGCGCCGACGTGATGTCGAACTCCTCGCGGATGCCGGTGCCGATCGCGGTGATCAGCGCCTGGACCTCGTTGTTCGCCAGCACGCGGTCGATCCGCGCCCGCTCGACGTTGAGGATCTTGCCGCGCAGCGGGAGGATCGCCTGGGTGTGCCGGTCCCGGCCCTGCTTGGCCGAGCCGCCGGCGGAGTCGCCCTCGACGATGAACAGCTCGGCCAGCGACGGATCCTTGACCGAGCAGTCGGCCAGCTTGCCCGGCAGTCGCGAGTTCTCCAGCGCGCTCTTGCGCCGGGTCAGGTCGCGCGCCTTGCGGGCGGCGGAACGGGCCTGGGCGGCCTGCACCGCCTTGCGCACGATCCGGCGCGCGTCGGCCGGGTTCTCCTCCAGGAACTCCGCCAGCTTGGCGTTGACGACCTGGGCGACGAAGCCCTGCATGCCCGGGTTGCCGAGCTTGGTCTTGGTCTGACCCTCGAACTGCGGGTTGGTCAGCTTGGCGGAGATGACGGCGGTCAGGCCCTCGCGGATGTCCTCGCCGGAGAGCGCGGGATCCTTCTCCTTCAGCTCGCCCTTCTCGCGCGCCCACTTGTTGATGGTGCCGGTCAGCGCCGAGCGGAAGCCCGACAGGTGCGACCCGCCCTCGTGGGTGTTGATGTTGTTGGCGAACGAGAACACCGACTCCTGGTAGGTCGAGTTCCACTGCATCGCGATCTCGACCGCGCCGCCGGCCTTCTCGTCCTCGCCCTCGAAGGTGATGACCTTCTTCTGGATCGGGTCCTTGGTGTCGTTGAGGTACGTGACGAAGTCGGCGATGCCGCCCTCGTAGTGGAAGTCGACCTTCTTCCCGCCCTCGCGCTCGTCGACGATCACGATCCGCAGGCCGCGGGTCAGGAAGGCCGTCTCCCGCAGGCGGGTCTCGAGCGTCGACCAGTCGTACTCGGTGGTCTCGAAGATGTCGGCGTCGGGCAGGAAGCGGATCTCGGTGCCCGTGCCCTCGTCGTCGCCGAGCGCCTCACCCTGCTGCAGCTCGCCCGTCGGTTCGCCGCGGGAGTAGCTCTGCCGCCAGACGAAGCCGTCGCGACGGATCGTGACGTCGAACTCCTCGGACAGCGCGTTGACCACGGACGAGCCGACGCCGTGCAGACCGCCGGAGACCTTGTAGCCGCCGCCGTCGCCGAACTTGCCGCCGGCGTGCAGGACGGTCAGCACGACCTCGACGGTCGGCTTGCCGGTCTCGTGCATCGCGACGGGGATGCCGCGACCGTCGTCGGTGACGGTGACGGAGTTGTCCGGGTGGACCGTGACCGACACCGTCGAGGCGTGGCCCGCGAGCGCTTCGTCGACCGAGTTGTCGACGATCTCCCAGACCAGGTGGTGGAGCCCGCGGCTGCCCGTCGACCCGATGTACATGCCGGGGCGGTGACGCACCGCCTCCAGCCCTTCGAGGACGGTGATGTCCCCCGCGTCGTAGGTCCCGTCCGTCGCGGTGGAGGAGGTCGACTGAACTGCGTCTCCGGTCTCCAGCGCGTCGTCGGGGGTGGGGGTGTCGTTCGTCGCCATAAGCCTCCGTGCAGCAAGAAACGCCTCGGTTCCCGGGTCTGGGACCTCGGGCCGAGGCGCACCGAGCGAATCCTTCCGAGGATACCATAGGAAGGCGGCGGATCCCCTGTTGAGACGGGCGGATCCGCCCGTCCGAACGGGTGATCCGGAGCCGTCCGGACCCGGGCTCGAGCGGCCTCGCGCGGGCCCTCAGCGCCGGGGCCGCGATCCGCCCGGCGGCCGTCCGCCCGAGCGCGTCCGGATCGCCTGGATCTCGGAGAATCCGGCCGCGCTGATCCGCGCGACGACCGCGGCCTCGAGCATCTGGATCTCGTGGGCCCAGGTCGCCTCCTCACAGGCCACGTGGAGGGTCCCGTCGACGATCGCCACCGGACGCGCCGCCGCGGCGATCGCGGTGCCGACGGCCGCCGCCCACGCTCGCTGCACCTGGGCCAATCCCCGGTCCCCCGCATCCTCGGGGGCGATCGCGTCGAGCAGACCGTCGAGCGCGTCACCGGGGGTCCTCGGCGTAGATCGACGACGACGGGACATGACGTCAGTCTGCCGCTTCGGCCCGCGCGGCGGCGGACACTGCGACCCGCACCGTCTCGGCCGTTCCCGGGACCACCGCGATCCGGCCGACCGCCGGGTCGTCGGCACCCGGCACGTGCTCCGCCTCGGTCACCGTCACCAGCGCCTGGCCGCGACCGCTGATCGCGGCCACCAGTCGGGTCCGACGGTGCACGTCGAGCTCGCTCATCACGTCGTCCAGCAGCAGGATCGGGCGCTGTCCGGTCGACGCCTCGATCTCGTCGGTCTCACCCAGCAGCAGGGCCAGCAGGGCCAGCCGCTGTTCGCCCTGCGACCCGTAGCGGTGCAGCAGCCGCCCGTCCCGCCGGACCGCCAGGTCGTCGCGGTGGGGGCCGTGGTGGGTGAAGCCCCGCTCCAGGTCCCCCGCCAGCCGCTCGCGCAGGGCCTGCTCGACCGCCTCGGCGCGGTCCGACGACCGCGGCCGGTAGACGACCTCCAACGTCCCCTCCAGGCCGAGCTCGGCGGCCCGCGCGGTGACGGCGGGGTTGATCGTCGCGACGACGTCGGCCCGCGCCGCGGTCAGGGCCGCCGCGGCCCGGGCCACCGACTGGTCCCACGGCAGCAGCGCGTCGGCGGCCTGCTCGACCGAGGCTCCGCGCTGACGCAGCGACCCGAGCAGCGCGTTGCGTTGACGTAGCGCCTCGTGGTAGCTGCGTCGCACCGGGGCGCTGCTCGGACGGAGCACCGCGATCAGCTGGTCGACGTGCGACCGACGGAGCGCGGGGCCGCCCTTGACCAGCACCATCCGGTCCGGCAGGAAGACGCTCAGGCGCGGCCGCGCCGGATGGTCGAGCAGGCTCTCGACGGGGTGGCCGTCGACCCGCAGCCGCCGCCGCTCGCCCGGCTCGACCCCGACGGAGAAGCGGCTCGGTCCGTGCGGGCCGCGGACCTCCGCCGTGACGTGCGCCGCCGTCGACCCGCGGTGGACGATCTCCTGGTCGCCCGCCTGCCGGAACGAACGCCCGGTACAGGCCAGGTAGGCGGCCTCCAGCAGGTTGGTCTTGCCCGCGCCGTTGGGTCCGTGGATCACGGTCAACCCGGGCCCCAGCGCCACGTCCGAGGCGACGTAGGTCCGCAGGTCGCGGACCCGCAGGGCGGCCAGGTACGGCGCGTCCGCGGAGGGCCGGGACGATCCGCCGGGATCGTCCCCGGCGTCCGGCGCTCCCTCCGCCTCCACCGGATCCCCGCTCAGGTGTTCAGGCGGATCGGCATGATCAGGTACAGGAAGCCCTGATCGTCGGTGCTCTGGAGCAGGCCGGGCCGGATCGGGCTGGTCAGCCGCAGCAGCACCTCGTCGCCGTCGATCGTGTCGAGCCCGTCGCGCAGGTACTCGGGGTTGAACCCGATCGCGAACGGCTCCCCGTGGAACGGGACGGGCATCGGCTCGCGGGCCTCGCCGACGTCCTGGGTCTGGGCGGAGACGATCAGCTCGCCCTCGCTGAAGGCCAGACTCAGGGCCGCCGCCTTCTGGGCCAGCAGCGACACGCGGCCGACGACCTCGCGCAGCTCAGAGGTCGACACCCGCAGCTCGTGGTCGAAGGTCTCCGGGATCAGCGAGCGGTACTGCGGGAAGGTGCCGTCGACCAGCCGCGAGCTGAGCGTGTGGTTGCCGATCGAGAACAGCACCTGGTTCTCGCCCGGGGCAACGGTCAGCGTCTCCGCGCCGCTGGCCGGGACCAGGCGCTCCAGCTCCTGCATGACGCGGGCCGGGACGTTGGCCTCGAAGCTGCCCTGCAGCGGTGTCTCCAGCGTCGTGCGCTTCTCCGAGAGCCGGTACGAGTCGGTCGCGACCATCGTCAGCGTGTCGCCCTCCGCCCGCACCAGGACGCAGGCGAGCAGCGGCCGGGTGTCGTCCTTGGCCGCGGAGCGGACCACCTTCGCGGTGGTCTGGACGAACGCCTCCGCCGAGACCTCGACGCCGGTGGCGTCCTGCGGCTCCGGCAGCGCGGGGAAGTCCTCGCCGCGCAGGGTTCGCAGGTGGAAGACCGCCGACCCGGCGGTGACCTCGACGTCCTGCTCCTCGGTCCGCAGCTCGAGCGTCACCCGCGGGCCGGGGGCCTGGCGCGTGATGTCCAGCAGCAGCCGCGCCGGCAGCACGACGGTCCCCGGGGTCTCGACCTCTCCCTCCAGCGTGATCCGCAGGCCGACCTGCAGGTCGGTGGCTCGCAGCTCGATGCCGTCGCCGGTCGCTGCGATCTGGACCCCCGAGAGCGTCGGGTTGGCCAGGCGACCGGACGCCACGCGACTGAGCGACTGCAGGTGTCCGAGCAGGTCCTGTGCAGAGGTGTGCAGTTTCACCTTGAAGTCCTCGGAGGGAAGAAGGGTTCAGCAGTCATAGGAAGGGCTGTGCGTCCTGTGCGGACAACCGGCCTCCGGGAGCCGATCGCCGTCACCGACGGGGATCCGCCGGGCCGCGGAACGCACAGGGCCCTGTGCAGTCTGTCAGTCACGTCGGTCGACCTGTGGATCGTCGGCCGACGCGTCGATCGATTCCTGCACCGTCCGCAGTCGCGAACGCACACGTGCCAGGTCGACCTGTGCGCTCGGATCGCGGCGGATCTGCTCCGTCACGCTGCGCACGGCGGTCATCACCGTGGTGTGGTTGCGACCACCGAAATCGCGGCCGAGCGTCGGGTACGACGCTCCGGTCTCGTCCCGTGCGATGTACATCGCGAGCTTGCGGGCCCACGACAGCCGCTTGTCGTTGCGGCGCGACAGCAGGTCGTCCTCGCTGACCTCGAAGGTCCCCGCGGTGGCCTCGAGGATCTGCTCGACGGTCGCCGGTCCCGCCGGCTCGCTGCGGGGCAGCTCGTCGACCCGCTGGCCCGGCTGCTTGGCCCGGCTCGGGTAGAGGCTGCCGAGGACCTCCTGGGCCAGGCCGGCCGTCAGCGGTCGCTCGGTCAGCGAGGCGTAGGCGACGACCCGCACCAGAGCGGCCTCGACGGCGCGGACGCTGGAGTTGACGTGGCGGGCGATCTCCTCGAGCGCGGCGGGATCGGGGACGTCGATCGCCTGGCCGACGATCCGCTTGCGCAGCACCATCATCCGGGTCGCGATGTCGGGGGGATCGACCTCCGCCACCAGGCCGGAGCTGAAGCGGTCCCGCAGTCGCTGCTCCAGCTGCTCCATGTGGTGGGGGATCCGGTCCGCGGTCAGGACGACCTGGGCGCCGGCTTCGTGAAGCGCGTTGAAGGTGTGGAAGAACTCCTCCTCCGTGGCCTTCTTCGCCATCAGGAACTGGACGTCGTCGACCAGCAGCAGGTCGAGCTCGCGGTAGCGCTCCTTGAACCCCTCGATCCCGCGCGACCGCAACGCCCCGGTGAACTCCGTGGTGAAGGTCTCCGCGGTCGCGTAGCGGATCCGCAGGCCGGGGTGGTGCAGGCGGGCGTACTGGCCGATCGCGTGCAGCAGGTGGGTCTTGCCGGTTCCGGGCGGGCCGTAGAGGAAGAGCGGGTTGTAGGCGGTCCCCGGGTTCTCCGCGACGGTCAGCGCGGCCGCGTGGGCGAACCGGTTGGACGGCCCGAGGACGAACTCCTCGAAGCGGAACCGCGGGGTGAACGGCCGCTCGGACGGCGGCGCCGTGTCCTCGCCGGTTCGACTCGGACCGGCCGCGGCCCGCGGGTCGGCGGCTGGTCGGCCGTCGCCGCTGGGCGTCAGCACGACCTTCAGCGGCCGGTCGAGCACGCGGGTCGCCGATGCGCTGAGCAGCGGCAGCAGCCGGTGGGTGATCCACGCGCGGGCGTGGGCCGGAGCGGCGATCCAGAGCTGGTGGCCGTCGGTCGAGACCGGGCGGATCACCGACAGCCAGGTGTCCCACGCGTCGTCCCCGATGTGTCGTCTGGCGTCCTCGATGATGGCGCTCCAGGCGCGGTCGAGGTCAGCGGCAGACACGGATACAGGCAGGAAGAGGCGGTCGTCCCGAGGACGACGGAGAACAGATGACGGGTCGCCCGAGAGCGACTTCCGAGAGCTCGCCAGAGGGGGAGTCGGCGAGCGACGAATATACCAGCGGCCCGTGCCCGCGGGAACCGAATTCCGACGATTCCGGGAGAGTTCCCGGAAAGAGCGCGAACATCGCCGAGCGACGTCGGATGGTGACGTCCGGACGGTGCGGTAGGTCGCTCCGCTCGCGATCGTCGGGGTCGCTAGACTGCTCGTTCCGTGCCCGCGTGGGCAGGTGACGTCACCTGCCGTGGACGCGCGGCCCCTCGACCTGAGCTCTAGAGATGAAGCGCACCTACCAGCCGAAGAAGCGCAAGCGCGCGCGCACCCACGGTTTCCGTGAGCGGATGTCCACCAAGGCCGGTCGCGCGGTCCTGAAGCGGCGTCGCGCCAAGGGCCGTCGTCGCCTGACCGTCTGACCCCATGCCTGATCCCCGTCCGGCCGCTCCGCGGTCGAAGCGGGGTCGCCTGACCCGCAGCGCCGACTTCGACCGCGTCTTCCGTCGTGGTCGCTCGTACGGCAACCGCCACCTGGTGCTGCACGTGTTCCCGCAGGAGGGGGCCGACCGGCCCCGCGATCCGCGGGTTGGGCTCAGCGTCTCGCGCCGCGTCGGAAACGCGGTCGAGCGAAACCTGGTCAAGCGCCTCCTGCGGGAGGCCTTCGCCGAGCACGTCGAGCGCTTCGCCGGCACCGTCGATCTGGTGATCGTCGCGCGACCGGATGCCCGCGAGCTGGCCGAGCGCGACGGCCTGGCCGGTGTCGCGGAGGCCCTGCGCGAGCTGGTCGAGAAGGCCGTGCGCGCCACCGGTCCGGAGCAGCCCGGATCCGCATGAGCGCCGTGTCGCACGCCCTGCGGTCGGTCGTGGTCGCTCCGATCCGCTTCTACCAGCGGGTGATCAGTCCCGCCTTGCCGCGCTCGTGCAAGTACGAGCCCACCTGTAGCCACTACGCCGTCGAGGCGGTGCGGACCGAAGGAGTGCTGCGCGGGCTGGTCCTGGCCGCCTGGCGCATCCTCCGGTGCAACCCCTGGAGTCACGGCGGATACGATCCCGTGTCGGCCCAGCGGGTGTTCCGCTCCCGCCGAACGTCCTCGCCGTCCTGAACGAGAGCCATGCCTGTAGCCGTCATCGCACCGATCCAGTGGCTGATCGACCTGTTCCTCCCGGTCCTGGAGTTCCTGCACAACTCCATCGGACTCGGCTGGGGCCTGTCGATCATCGTCCTCACCATCCTGCTGCGACTGGCCGTGCTGCCGCTCGGCATCAAGTCGTTCAAGTCGATGCGCGGGCTGCAGGCGATCGCCCCGCAGCTGAAGGCGCTGCAGGGCAAGTACAAGGACGACCGCCAGCGTCTCCAGCAGGAGACGATGAAGCTGTACTCGGAGTACAAGGTCAATCCGTTCGGGTCATGTCTGCCGATCATCGCGCAGATCCCGTTCCTGATCTCGTTCTTCTACATGCTGCGGACCGATCTCAAGTTCGAGATCTGCGGCAACGGGGTCGACCGCGGGCTGCCGCACGACATCGGCTGCGGGCAGGTGCCGAATCCGGTCGGCAACTGGATGTTCGGCGATCCGATTCCGTCGGGTGCGTCGCTCGGCGGCTTCGGCGAGAGCTTCCTCGGGATCGACGACATCACGGCCGTCGCGACCGGCGGCCTGCTGGTCCTGCTGCTCGTCCTCTACGTCGGCTCGCAGGTCGCGTCGTCGCTGGTCAACATGCCGCCGACGGTCGACAAGAACCAGCGCCGCCTGATGCTGGCGCTGCCGTTCGTCTTCGTGCTCTTCCTGATCCCGATCAAGCCGCCGGCCGGTCTGTTCATCTACTGGATCACGACCAACGTCTTCACGCTCGTCCAGCAGTGGGGCCTGATCCAGATCTACGGCCACGTCAAGCCGATCGAGGTCGAGGAGGAGGAAGAGGATCCGGCGCCGGCCCGCGGCAAGGCGAAGACGGCCGCGGCCTCCGGGTCCGGTAGCACCCCCCCGCCTCCGCCGCGGAACCGCAAGAAGAAGAAGCGCGGCGGGCGGAGGCGCTGAGATGACGGTCGACGACGGAACCGGGGACCGGATCGCGGCCGACGTCGCGGCGTTGGTGGCCCGGGTGGCCGCGGCGCTCGACGCGGGTGACGACGTGGTGGTCACGCGCGAGGGGACGCGGATCACGGCGACACTGCAGGGCGACCGGGTGGCGCCGTTCATCGGGCGGCACGGCCACGTGATCGACGCGGTGCAGCATCTGGCCACCCGCGTCGCGGCCAAGCACGCGCCGGGGGGCGACTGGGTCGTCACGGTCGACGCCGGCGAGTACCGCAACCGACGGGCGGGGATCCTCGACCGGGTCGCGGACGAGGCCGCCGACCGCGCGGTTCGCTCCGGGGGCGCCGTTCCGCTCGATCCGATGACGGCCAGCGAGCGGCGCTACGTCCACGAGCGCCTGCGCGACCGCGGCGACGTGCAGACGCACAGCGAGGGTGACGAGCCCGAGCGCCGGCTGGTCGTGAGCCGCCGGGCGTCGTGAGCGACGCGACGGGTCGCACTCCCTACGTCAGCGCGCGGCTGGCGGCGCTGGCGCAGGACCACGGGCTCGACGACGCGGCGACGGCCGCGCTCGGCGTGCTGGTCGAGGTGCTGGCGACCGACCAGCACGCGGCGACCACGATCCGCGACCCGGACGATGTGATTGATCGGCACGTCGCCGACGCGCTGACCGGCCTGGAGATTCCGGACGTGGCGGAGGCGGAGGTGCTGGTTGACGTCGGGGCGGGAGCCGGGGTGCCGGCGTTGGTGCTGGCGGCGGCGCGGCCCGACTGCCGGGTGATCGCGCTCGACACTGTGCGCAAGAAGACCGAGTGGGTCGCGGCCTGCGCGGAGCGGATGGGCCTGTCCAACGTCGAGGGCGTGCACGGCCGGGCGGAGTCGTGGAAGGCCGGGATGGGCCGGATGGACGTGGTGACGGCACGGGCGGTCGCACCGCTGGGCGTGCTGGTCGAGTACGCGGCTCCGCTGTTGCGCCTGGACGGCGCGCTGGTGGCGTGGAAGGGCACGCTCGACGACGAGGAGTGGCGTACCGGCCGCTCGGTCGCGCGGCGGTTGAAGATGACCGACCCGGCGCTGGTCGACGTTCAGCCGTGGCCCGAAGCGCGGGAGCGGCGGCTGGTGGTCTCGCACAAGGAGGAGGCCACACCGAAGGGCTTCCCGCGGGGCGAGGGACTGGCGCGGCGTAAGCCGCTTCGCTGACCGCGGTTTGGCCTCTTGGCGGGTCGCGGGCGGCAGTTGATGGCCCGGTGGCTGGGGACTTCGAAGCGTTTCACGTGAAACGGTCCAACCAGGCCCGGCAGTTTCACGTGAAACGGTGGTAGCTTGCGAAGCCCTTGACCGGTTCCATGGGCACGATCTACGCCATCGCCAACCAGAAGGGCGGGGTGGGCAAGACCACCACCGCCGTCAACCTCGCTGCGTGCCTGGCCGAAGCGGGCTTTCCGACCCTGCTCGTCGACACCGACGCGCAGGCCAACGCGACGGTCGCGCTGGGTCTACCGAAGAACGCCGAGCCGAGCGTCTACGACGTGCTGCGCGGCGACCTTCCGGCCGCGGCGGCGCTGCGTCCGACCGCCATCGAGGGGCTCTCGATCCTGCCCGCGCAGCCCGATCTGGCGGCGGCCAACGTCGAGCTGGCCCGCGAGTCGGGGAGCGACGGTCGCCTCCGCGACGCCCTCGAGCCGCTGCGTGAGCGGTTCGCCTTCATCGTCCTCGACTGCCCGCCGTCGCTCGGTCCCCTGACGATCAACGCGCTGGTCGCGGCCGACCGGGTGATCGTCCCGGTTCAGGCGGAGTACTTCGCGCTGGAGGGCCTGGCCGGGCTGCTCGACACGCTCGGCCTGATCCAGCGGCGACTCAATCCGCGCCTGACCGTGGCCGGGATGCTGCTGACGATGCACGACACGAGGACCCGTCTCTCGCACGACGTCGAGCGGGAGATCCGCGAGCACTTCCCGGAGCTGGTCTTCGACACGGTCGTGCCCCGCAACGTCCGGATCAGTGAAGCCCCGAGCTACGGGATTCCGGTGATCCACCACGACCCGCACTCCAGCGGGGCGACCGCCTACTTCGACCTCGCCAAGGAGCTGGTGACCCGTGGCTGACGCCCACCCCAAGCAGGCCAAGCCGAAGGCCCGGCAGCGGGGCATGGGACGCGGTCTGGCGGCGATCCTGGCCGCCGACGACCGCCCGGACGAGGTCGAGGGGCGACCGGAGTTCCGCAACCTCCCGGTCGAGCTGGTGGTCCCCAACCCGGCGCAGCCGCGGCGCAGCTTCGACCCCGAGGCGCTGCAGGCGCTGGCGGACTCGATCGCCGACCGCGGGGTGCTGCAGCCGATCCTCGTCCGTCCGCTGCCGGGAGGCCGCTACGAGCTGGTCGCTGGCGAGCGTCGCTGGCGTGCGTCGCAGCTGGCGGGGCTGTCCGACGTCCCGGCGCTGATCCAGGAGCGCGACGACGCGACGACCCTGCAGGCCGCGCTGATCGAGAACATGGCCCGCGCCGACCTCAACCCGGTCGAGGAGGCCCGCGCCGTGGCGGCGCTGGTCGAGGACCTGGGGCTGACCCGCGAGGCGGTCGGGCGGATGGTGGGTCGCTCGCGGGTGGCGATCTCCAACCTGCTGCGGATCCTCGACCTGCCGGACGACGCCCTCGACCTGATCGGCGGTGGTGCGCTGACGGAGGGCCACGGCCGGGCGCTGCTGCTGGCCGAGGGCCACGACGTTCGCCGACGGCTGGCCGAGCAGGCGGCGGCCGAGGGCTGGTCGGTGCGGGTCGTCGAGCAGCGGGCGCGCGACGCGGCGCGCGGGCGCGGTGGGCGCGGTGGGTCGTCGCGGGCGGCCAAGGTCCCGGCGGACCAGGCGGCCGCCGCTGAGGGGCTCGCGGACCGGTGGAGCCGCGGTCTGGGCCACGACGTCCGGGTCCGGCCGAAGGGCCGGGGGTTCGTCGTCGAGATCCCGGTCGAGGACGTCGAGCAGGCCCAGCGGTTGAGCGAGCGCTTCGGGATCTGACCGCCGCGTCGCGCGCCGCTGCGGCACCCGATTCCCGTCCGTCGGCCACGGCGATCGGTCGGCCGCCGACGGCTCGGCGATCGGCAACGCCCACCCGCAGGAACTGCGCTAAGATCACCGTCCTTCGGGCGATTAGCTCAGTCGGTTAGAGCGCTTCTCTGATAAGGAAGAGGTCGGTGGTTCGAGTCCACCATCGCCCATCGGGGCCCACCCCGACGGATTCAACGGCCCGCCATGCGGGCCGTTTCTCTTTGCTCCGGTCCCGCGGGCACCGCGGCCGGCGGGCCTATACTCGAAGGCGGGGATCGCGAGTCGCTCTGGTTCGCGGTGACGCCCTCCGGGAGCTGCCATGCAGGAAATGACGATTTACGGCGTGAGTTTCGACATGGTCGGCAAGCAGCCGATCGTCCTGCTCAAGTGCGCGGACTCCAATCGTTTCCTGCCGATCTGGATCGGCCACCCGGAGGCCGCGGCGATCCTGATGCGGCTGCAGGGCGCGTCGACCCCGCGACCGATGACCCACGACCTGATGGTCGACCTGCTGGAGCAGTTCGACGTCAAGTGCACCAAGGTCGCGGTCACGGAGCTGCGCGACAACACCTTCTACGCGACGATCACGCTGGACCAGAACGGTCGCGAGGTGGAGATCGACTCGCGTCCGTCGGACGCGTTGGCGTTCGCCGTCCGTTGCGGCGCGCCGATCTTCGCCGCCGAGGAGGTCATCGAGGAGTCGGCGATCGAGTTCGACCGCAGCACGGACGACGAGGCGGACGACGTCGTCGACCGGTTCCGCAGCTTCCTCGACGACGTCTCACCCGACGACTTCCGGCAGCAGGGGTAGCTCCGCGGGCCACGCGCTGCGCGCCCGGGGCTTCGGCTCCGCGGGTGAGCGATTCCCGACGGCGTCCGCCGTCAGGCCGCCGCGGATGCCCTCGAAATCGTGAGCGATCCATCGCCGGAGGGGTCCCATCCCGTCAGACGGCCCGCCAGGGGCCTCACAGGCGATTTAGACGTCTTGGGCGATTCGGGCCTCGAACGGCGTCCGAATCGATCCCGTCGACCGGGACCGCTCGACGTCGAGATCCGTGCCGCGGACGTTCGCGGACCGCGACGGTTCAGCGGTCGCGGAGCGCCAGCTCGAGCAGGCGCGCGACGAGCGCGTCGAAGTCGATCCCCGCGGCCTCGGCCGCGACCGGCAGGTAGCTCGTCTGCGTGAGCCCCGGGACCGCATCGACCTCGAGCACCGTCAGCTCCCCGGTCGAGCGGTCGCACAGCAGATCGACGCGGGCGAAACTCCGGCATCCGAGTGCGGTGTACGCGCGAAGGGCGAGGGCCTCGGCCGCGGCCACCGTCGCGGGGTCGAGCTCCGCGGGACAGGTGAACGTCGTCTGTCCGATCGTGTACCGCGCGCTGTACGGATCCTGGTCCCGCGGGTGGACCTCGACGATCGGCAGCGTCTCGCCGTCGAGCACCGACACCGACAGGTCGTGTCCGTCGACGTACCGCTCCAGCAGGGCGCGGCGGTCGTAGGAGAGCGCGGCGATCAACGCGTCCGGCGCCTCGCTCGGCTTGCGCACGGTGCGCAGGCCGAGCGCCGAGCCCTGGCGCGCCGGCTTGACGATCAGCGGGAAGCCGAGCTGGGTGCCGATCGCGCTGAGCGCGTCGGCCGCTCCGAGCTGCTTGAGCGCGGAGCTGGAGACGCTGACGGCCGGCGGCGTCGCGATGCCGTTGGCGGTGAAGATCCGCTTGGCGACGATCTTGTCCCAGCAGCGCTCGCACGATCCCGGGTCCGATCCGGTGTACGGGATCTCCAGCACGTCGAGCAGCTCCTGGACGGTGCCGTCCTCGCCGTCCTCGCCGTGCAGCGCGACGAAGGCCACGTCCGGCCGCAAGGCGACCAGGGTGCGGACGAGGCCGTGGTCGACGTCGATCCCGTGGACCTCGTGACCGAGCCGGCGTAGAGCCTCCTCGACCCGCTGGCCGGACTGCAACGAGACCTGCCGCTCGAGCGAGCGGCCGCCCTGGAGCACGGCGACGCGCATCAGGCGGAGCCCCGCCGCCGACCGGCGGTCCGCAACGGCACCACGGGGGCGTCGTCGGCCGGAGCCGGCGGAGCGACGGGCGGCGCTCCCGTGCCCCCGCCGCTGCGGGGGCGACTGGTCCCGGTGAGCGACGCGTAGAGCTCCATCTGCTCGCCCACCACCCGGGCGATCCCGGTGCGGATGTCGTCTTCGCTGACGCCGGAGAAGTTGATGCGCATCGCGTTGCCGCCGCGCCCGTCCATGTAGGCGGCGCGGCCCGGAACGAACGCCACGTCGTGCTGCAGCGCGCGGGCCAGCAGGTCAGTCGTGTCGACCCACTCGGGGAACGTCACCCAGACGAAGAGGCCACCCTGCGGGCGGGTCCAGGTCGTGCCCTCGGGCATGTGCTCGTCGAGCGCGGTCAGCATCACGTCGCGCCGCGCGCGGTAGACGTCGGCCTGCCGCTGGACGTAGTCCCGCCAGTCCCGCTCGCGGAAGTAGTACGCGACGAACAGCTGACTCATAGACGATGAGTTCAGGTCGCTGCCCTGCTTGCCGACGACCATCTTCTGTCGGACGGGAGCCGGGGCGACGGCCCAGCCGACGCGGATTCCCGGCGAGAGGATCTTCGACAGCGTGCCGCCGTAGACGACGAATCGCCCGCCGTCGAGCGAGAACAGCGTCGGCAGCGACTCGCCCTCGTAGCGGAGCAGGCCGTACGGGTTGTCCTCGAGCACCAGGATCTGGCGCTCGGTCGCGATCTCCACCAGCCGCCGCCGTCGCTCCAGCGACATCGTCACGCCGCCGGGGTTCTGGAAGGTCGGGATGGTGTAGATGAACTTCGGCGTGCGCCCCTCGCGCTCCAGCTGCTCCAGCGTCTGCTCGAGCAGGTCGATCCGCATCCCGTCGTCGTCCATCTCGATCTGGACGACGTCGGCCTGGTAGGCGCTGAACGTCGGTACGGCGCCGGGATAGGTCGGGCCCTCGGCGACGATCACGTCGCCCGGGTCGACCAGCGTCTTGCACATCAGGTCGATCACCTGCTGCCCGCCGGTCGTGACCAGGATGTCGTCCGGGTCGACCGTCGTGCCCTCGGCGGCCATCACGTCGGCCAGGCACGGGCGGATCTCCCCCATGCCCTCGGTCGGCGCGTACTGCAGCGCCCGCGCGGCGTCGCCCGCGGCCATGTGCGACAGCACCTTCGCCAGGTCCTCGGCCGGGAACAGCGTCGTGTCGGCTAGTCCGCCGGCCAGCGAGATCACGTCCGGACGCTCGGTCAGCGCCATCAGGTCGCGCATCGCCGAGCTCTTCATCACCTGCGTGCGCTGGGCGAACAGCCCGCTGTAGCGCTCCAGGTCGCCGTTGGGGCGAGCAGCGGACCCGGAGCGCGCCGCGGCCGCGGGCTGGCGCGCGTCGGTGCGCGCCCCGCGGGCCGTCGGGTCCTGGTCCTCTACAGTCATGCCGTAACGGTATCGCCCATGACCTATCTTCTCGACCTCCTCCAAGGCATCGGCATCGCCGCCGCCGCCGGTGTCAGCCCCTTCCTGCCGCTCGCGGTCGCGGCGGTCGCCGGGCTGCTGAAGCTCGGCGCCAACTACGAGGGCACCTCGTTCTCGGCGCTCCAGTCGCCGGTGGTGCTGGCGCTCGCGGTGGTGCTGGCGGTCGTCGCCTTCGTGCTCCGGAGGCGCCTGGAGAGCGGCACGGGACAGCGGGTGATGCTGGCGCTCGGAGTCGTCTTCGGTGCGGTCGTGACCGCCGCGACGGTGGCCGACAACAGCGGCACGTGGTGGCCTGGGCTGATCGCCGGCGGCCTGGCGGCGCTGGTGACCGGCCTCGGTGCGCAATCGCTCTTGCAGCGGACCCGGGCGCGCCTCGACGAGGACGGCCAGACCACGCTGGCCGCCGGCGCGACGCTCGGTGCGCTGGCCGCCGCGGTGCTGGCGGTCGTGCTGCCCCCGCTCGGCCTGATCGCGGTGATCGCCGGCGTCTGGCTGTACGTCGGCGGGCGCCGCCGCGAGGCGAGCAAGCACGCCGGCCTGCGCGTGCTGCGATGAGCACCTGAGGTTCGGCTGATCCTGCGACTCGCCCCGCACCGTCCCGGAGCGCGCTCCGGACCCGGCCGCGGCCGTCCGGCCGTGGCCTCCTGGCTGGCACTCCTGGTAGCGCTGGCGGTCGGTCTGCTGGGGCCGGCGATCGCGACCGCCGCGACGACGACCACCACCGCCGCGGGTGCGGGCAGCTCGGCCGCCGCCCCCGTCGGCACGCCCGCCGCGGCGCCGGGGACCACCACCGGGATCGACGGCACGGTCACGGTCACGCCCGAGGGCTCGACCGACGCCAACGAGGTCCGCACGCCGACCAGCCGGATCCTGCCGCCGGCCGGGCACCGACTGACCGCCGAGCAGGCCGAGCGGATCGCCCGCGCCGACCCCAAGCTCCACGCGGCCCGCAAGGCCCACCCCGGCAGCTACGACCGGATCTTCCTCAAGGGCCAGACCCGCTGGCAGCTGTCGCTCTACGCCGCCGGCAAGCCGCTGCGCGAGATCGGCCAGGTGATCGTCGACGACGCGACGGGCAAGGTCGTCGAGTCGTGGGACGGGCCGTACGTCGCGTGGACGATGGCCCGCGGCTACGACGGGGCGTTCGGTCGCTCGATCACCAACCCGTGGCTGTGGGGCGTGCTGCTGGTGCTCTTCGTCGCACCGTTCGTGCGCGTCCGCCCGCTGCGTATCCCGCCGGTCGCGCTGCTGGCGCTCGCGGCGTTCTCGCTCCCGCTGGCGTTCTTCAACAACGCCCGGCTGGACTGGGCCGTGCCGCTGTCGTTCGCGCTGCTGGTGGGGCTCTTCGGCTGGTCGATCGCGCGGGCGCTGCGCCGTCCCGACCGCTCTCCCCCGCGGCTGTCGCTGTCGCTTCCGGTCTGGGGGCTGCTGCTGCTCGGCGTCGTGCTGCTGAGCTTCCGGATCGTCCTCAACGTGACCGACGGCAACGTGATCGACGTCGGCTACGCGAGCGTCGTCGGCGCGGACAAGATCGGCCAGGGCCAGACGCTCTACGGCGCGTTCCCGTCGAACGTCGGCCGCGGCGACACCTACGGGCCGCTGACGTACCTGGCCTACGTGCCGTTCGAGCAGCTCTGGCCGTGGAGCGGAAGCTGGGACGACTTGCCCGCCGCCCACGCCGCGGCGGTCGCGTTCGACCTGCTGGCGGTGCTGCTGCTGTTCCTGGTCGGCCGCCGTCAGGAGTCCGACCGGACCGCCGGCACGCGGCGCGGCGTGCTCTACGCGTACCTCTGGCTGGCCTGCCCGTGGACCGCCTACGCGCTCAACAGCAATGCCAACGACGGGCTGGTCGCGGTGGCGATTGCGCTGCTGCTGCTGATCGGCACCCGTCCGCTGTGGCGCGGCGTGGCCGGCGGCGCGGCGGCGGCGATCAAGGTCGCGCCGATGGCGATCCTGCCGGTGCTCGCGACCCGGCGGCCGGTGCCGCCGACCGTGGCGGTCGAGTGGGGCCGGCCCAGCTGGCGGATCGGCCGCCTGGCGGCGTTCACGCTCGGTGTGCTGGTCGTGGTCGTTCCGACGGCGCTGATCGTGCTCCACGGCGAGCCGGTACGGCTGCTCTGGGACCGGACGATCGGCTACCAGGCGGGTCGTGACGCGCCGTTCATGCCGTGGGGCTTCTACGACGCGCTGGAACCGGTCCGCGGCGTCGTGCGGGCGCTGGCGGTGCTGTTCGCGCTGGTCGTCGCGTTCCTCCCGCGTCGCCACGATCTGACCGGGACCGCGGCGATCGTGCTGGCCGTCCTGCTCGGCCTGCAGCTGGCGACGGAGTACTGGTTCTACCTGTACCTGACCTGGCTGATTCCGCTGATCCTGGTCGCCGCGATCGGTGATCGCCGGATCGACTGGCCGGCCCTCCAGCGCCGGCCGCGTCCCGCCGTCGTGCCGCGGATGCACGGCCCGGTAGCGGAGGAGAACGCGCCGTGGGCGGCCGAGGTCCGCCGCGAGCTGGCGGACGCCGCCGACCCTGGCGATCCCGCGGTCAGGCCCAGCGCGGGGACCGCTGGATCGGGCTGATCGCGGTCGCGCGGCAGCGCTGCTCCGCCCCCTCGATCAGCACCGCGCACAGCCACGGATCGAGCTCCGACGGCTCGAACCGCACGGGCAGCTTGGTCCGCATCGCCTCGATCGCCAGCTCCTTGCGGACGCCGATCACCGAGTCCCGCGGGCCGCACATGCCGACGTCGGTGATGTAGGCGGTGCCCTTCGGCAGCACCCGGGCGTCGGCGGTCGGCACGTGGGTGTGGGTGCCGACGACGGCGGTGACCCGGCCGTCCAGCTCCCAGCCCATCGCGATCTTCTCGCTGGTCGCCTCGGCGTGGACGTCGACCAGGATGTGGTCGCAGCCCTGGCGCTCGAGCTTGTCCAGCTCGGCCTCGGCGAGCGTGAACATGTGCCGGCCGGGGTCCAGGTGCAGGTTGCCCATCACGTTGAGCACGCCGAGCTTGATCCCGTCGCGCTCGACGACGCACGACCCGTGGCCGGGCATCGACGCCAGGTAGTTGGCGGGCCGTACGATCGGCTTGACCCGGTCCAGGTAGGGCCAGACCTCGCGCTGCCGGAACGAGTGGTTGCCGAGCGTGATCGCGTCGACGCCCAGGTCGAACAGCTCGTCGGCGATCTTCGACGTGATGCCGACGCCGCCGGCGGTGTTCTCGCCGTTGACGACGACGAACGTCGGCTGCAGCTCCTGGCGCAGCTCCGGCAGGGCCGTCCGCAGCGCCTTGCGCCCGGTCGATCCGATGATGTCGCCGACGAACAGGATGGACGCTGCGGGCATCCGCCTACTGTGACGGACCTCGCGCGCGGTCGGTCGGCCGCGGAGCGCGGCGCGTGCGATTCGGGTGCTCTGGCCACCCATTTCGTACGCACTTCCCGGTCAGAGGGTCGTCTTCCCGGGAGCGGGTGCGATTCCGGTGCCCTGAGCGCCCCGATCGCACGCGCCGGGTGCCGCGGCGCTCGGTGGACGCCCAGTAGGATCCGCCCCGTGCTGCACGCCGAGGGCCTCGTCCGCCGCTACGGCGATCGCACCGTCCTGCACGGCGTCGACGTCCACGCCGACGCCGGCCGGACGGTGGCGATCCTCGGGCCCAACGGCGCGGGAAAGACCACGCTGCTGTCGCTGCTGGCCGGGCTCCAGGAGCCCGACGCCGGGTCGGTCGGTCGGCCCCCGGGCGAGGTCGGCTGGATACCGCAGCACCCCGCCGTCTACCGGCGGTTGACCGTGCGCGAGAACCTGGAGCTGTTCGCCCGGCTCGACGGCGCCGAGCCGGGCGGGTCACGCGACCGGGCCGCGCGGACGGCACGCGTCGACCGGATGCTCGACGAGGCGGGCCTGCGGGACCGCGCCGACGACCGGGTCGGCACGCTCTCGGGCGGCGGTCAGCAGCGCGTGAACATCGCCGTGGGCCTGCTCGCGGATCCACCCGTGGTGCTGCTCGACGAGCCGTCGAGCTCGCTCGACCCACGCCAGCGCGAGCGGATGTGGCGGTTCCTGACCGGCCTGGCGGCGCAGGGCCGTGCCGTCGTCTTCTCGACCCACGACGTGGCCGAGGCCGAGCGCTACGCCGACACGATCCTGGTCCTGGTCGAGGGCCGGATCGCCTACGCGGGCGCGCCCGACGCGCTGGCGGCGACCGCCGACGGCGACCTGCTGCGGGCCTTCGTCGACCTGGTCGAGCGCGCGAGCGCCGCCGAGGGGAGCTCCCGATGACCGGGTGCGATCGCGGTGCCGGACGGACCCGAATCGCACGCGCTCGGGAGGCCGATCGCGCCGCGGGGAACGGCCGATGAGCCGTCGCCGTTCCGTCGCCGGGCCGCTGATCGCCAAGGACGCCCGGATCCTGCGACGCTCGCCGCTGCTGGTCGGGCTGCTGGTGGTCTACCCGCTGCTGGTCGCGACGCTGCTCGGGCTGGCGCTGGCCGGTGGGCCGGCCCAGCCGACGCTGGTGCTGGTCGACCAGGTGCCCGCCGACCGCAACTCGATCGACCTGGGCAGCCAGGTGCTGGACGTCGGCGCGTACGCCGAGCAGCTGGTCGACGGCACGACCGTGGTGCGGGCGGACACGCCGGCGGAGGCGGAGCGGATGGTCCGCGACGGCGACGCGGTCGGGGCGGTGATCGTGCCGCCCGACACCGTCGACCGGCTGCGCAAGGTGCTGTCGCTCGCGGGCTCCGAGGACCTGCCGACGGTGCGGGTCCTGACCAACGACGCCGACCCGGTCCAGGCTCGGGCGATCCGGGAGATGATCGCCGGCCGCCTGGCCGACGCCAACGCGGAGATCGGCGCGCGGCTGATCGACGTCTCGTCGCAGTACCTGGACGTGCTCACCACCGGCGGCGACCTGCGGCTGTTCGGCTCGTCGCGCCAGATCATCGGCCTGCAGAGCGCGGCGGAGATCCTCGGCCGGGTGGCCGAGCGGCTGCCGCCGGGCAGCGACCGCGCCGACGTCGAGCGGGTCCAGCGGTTCGCGCTGATGGCGGTCCGCAACATGGAGATGGCCCAGCCGCTGCTGCGCTCGGTGGCCGACCCGATCGCGGTCGAGCGGACCAGCGTGACCGGGCCGGCGGTGCCGCTCGACGTCTACGCCGCGGCCGTCGCCGCGGCGGTCTCGCTGCTGCTGGTGGCGGTCTTCCTCGGCGCCGGGCTGATCGCGCTGGAGCGCGAGGACCGGACCTTCGGCCGGCTGCTGCGGTCGGCGGTCGGCGTCCGCTCGCTGCTGACGGCCAAGACGCTGCTGGCCGGAAGCCTGGCGGCGCTCGTGGCGCTGGTGGTCTGCGCGGGACTGGCGATCTTCCTCGGCCTCGACGCGGGACGGATCCCGCTGTGGCTGGCGGCGGTGCTGGTGGCCGGGCCAGCGGGAGCGGCGCTGGGCGTCGCGCTCGGGGCGATCGCCGCCGAGGTCCGCGCGGCCAGTCTGCTGGCGATCCTCGTGCTGGTGCCGGTGATCGTGCTCGGCCTGGTGCCGACCGGGGCGGCCTCCGGCGTCGCGGCCGCCGCGGTCGACGTGGTCTCCGCGGCCTTCCCGTTCCGGCCGGCGCTCGACGCGGTGACCGCGGCGCTGGCCCACGGTCCGCTGGTCGGCCCGCTGCTGCACCTGCTCGCGCTGGTCGTGGCCTGGTCCGCGATCGGCTGGTGGGGCGTCCGCCGTACGATGAGCTGATGGCCTTCCCGCGCTCCCGCTCGCGTCGTCTCCGCCGCACCCCGGCGCTGCGCGCGATGGTGCGCGAGACGCAGCTGCGGCCGGAGCAGCTGGTGCTGCCGGTCTTCGTCGGCGAGGGACAGGTCGGTCCGCAGCCGATCGACGCGATGCCCGGCGTCGCGCGGCAGACGGTCGAGGGCGCGGTCGAGCTGGCCCGCGCGGCCCGCGACCTGGGGGTCGGCGGGGTGATGCTGTTCGGGATTCCGCTCGACAAGGACGCCGAGGGCAGCGGCGCGTGGGCCGCCGACGGGGTCGTCCAGCAGGCCAGCCGCGCGATCCGCGACGGCGTCGGCGGGCTGACGGTCGGCGTCGACCTCTGCCTCTGCGAGTACACGGACCACGGCCACTGCGGCGTGCTCGACGGCGACGGCGGGGTGCGCAACGACGCCACGCTCGAGCTGCTGGCGCGGACGGCGGTGTCCCAGGCGGAGGCCGGCGCGGAGGTCCTGTACCCGTCGGACATGATGGACGGTCGCATCGGCGTGATCCGCGACGCGCTCGACGCCGAGGGTCACCACGGCGTGGTGATCGTCGCCCACTCCGGCAAGCTCGCGTCCTCCTACTACGGGCCGTTCCGCGAGGCCGCTGGATCGACCCCCGCCTTCGGCGATCGGCGCAGCTACCAGCTCGACCCCGCCAACGGCGACGAGGCGATCCGCGAGGCGATCCAGGACGTCGAAGAGGGCGCCGACCTGATCATGGTCAAGCCGGCGGGCCCCGCGCTCGACCTGATCCGGCGGACCAAGGACGCCACGCGGCTGCCGATCGCGGCGTACCAGGTGAGCGGCGAGTACTCGATGATCAAGGCGGGCGCCGCGGCGGGCTACGTCGACGAGGTCGGCGTGATGATGGAGTCGCTGACGGCGATCCGGCGGGCCGGCGCGGACGTGATCGCGACGTACTTCGCGCTCGACGCGGCCCGCCTGCTCGGCTGACCGGCGTCGCCGGCCGAGCGGCCCGCCGGCGGGCGCGCCGGTCGCCGTCCGGAGCCGCTCCGGGATACCCGCCGAGCGGCCGAGAACCCAGTGGGATAGCGACATCTGTCCGCCGGACGGGATCGCTCGACGGGGTCGTCATCCCTACCATGGCTCTATCGAACTGAGGAGCCCCCATGGCCACCGGTGACAAGACGGCGATCCCCAAGGTCCGCAGCCGCAAGGACGGAGCGGCCGCCCCGTTGGACGATGTCGACAAGCAGCTGCTGAACCAGCTGCAGGGCGGGTTCCCGCTGGTCCCGCGGCCGTTCGCGGAGGTCGCGACGGCGGTCGGACTGACCGAGGACGAGGTCCTGGCGCGCACCACGCGGCTGCTCAAGGACCGGATCATCCGCCAGGTCACGCCGATCTACGACACGCGGGCCTTCGGCTACGGGTCGATGCTGGTCGCCGCCAAGGTCGACGCCGAGCACCCGTGGGGCCCGGCCAAGATCATCAACGGCCATCCCGGCGTCAGCCACAACTACCTGCGCAACCACGAGTTCAACATGTGGTTCACGCTGGCCGTCGAGGAGGACTCCAAGCTGGGCCTCCAGGGCACGCTGGACG
>CAZFIQ010000023.1:0-886 GCA_964519185.1 uncultured Patulibacter sp. | reverse complement strand
GCTCCAGGAGCTGACCGGCGCGGAGTCGATCCGCCAGCTGCCGACGCTCCAGCTGTTCAAGATCCGGATGGACCTGCAGATGGACGGCGACACCAAGTCGCTGGCCTCGGCGGGGGTCGCCGTGCCGCCGGCGGAGACCGAGCGGCAGCCGTACGACGAGTTCGACAAGAAGGTCGTGCGCGAGACCCAGGGCGACCTGCCGATCGTGCCGCAGCCGTTCGCGCCCGCCGCCAAGGCGCTGGGCGTCTCCGAGGCCAGCCTGCTCGAGCACCTGGAGGGGATGGTCGAGCGCCGGCTGCTGCGCCGCGTCGCCGCGATCCTCTTCCACCGCCGGGCCGGCTTCTCCGCCAACGGGATGGGCGTCTGGCAGGTCGATCCGGATCGGATCGAGGAGATCGGCATCAAGATGGCCGCGTACCGTGGGATCAGCCACTGCTACCAGCGGCCGACCTACGCGGACTGGAAGTACCAGCTGTTCACGATGGCCCACGGGCGCTCGAAGGAGGAGTGCGACGCGATCCTCGACGCGATCCACACCGAGGTCGACGGGATCGAGGACCGCGCGACCCTCTACAGCTCGACCGAGTTCAAGAAGATCCGCCTGCTGTACTTCACGGACGAGTTCCGCGACTGGGAGCAGCGCCACGCGGGCGTCTGAGCCGTCCGCTCAGCCTCTCTCCTCTCCTCTCCGCTCCTCGTCCGCCCGCCGCTCGACCCTCGCACCGTGCCGATCTCGCTCACCGACGCCAAGTCCGCCGACCTCTTCGATCGGGCGCGCCGGGTCCTGCCCGGCGGGGTCAACTCGCCGGTGCGGGCGATGCGGGCGATCGGCCGCGATCCGCTGTTCGTCGAGCGCGCGTCGGGGGTCGACCTGTTCGACGTCGAC
>CAZFIQ010000022.1:0-24884 GCA_964519185.1 uncultured Patulibacter sp. | reverse complement strand
GGGCGGCGGGGCGGCGGTCGCGGCCTCGGCCTCGACCTCGACCTCGACCTCGGCGCGAGCCTGCTCCCGCAGCGCCGGCTTGGCGATCTTGTTGGTGGCGGTGCGCGGCAGCGCGTCGACGATCCGCAGGTGGCGCGGGCGCAGGTAGCGCGGCATCGTGCGGTCGCAGAAGGCGCGCAGCTCGTCGACCGTCGGGGCGGGATCCGCCGCGACGGCGAAGACGAAGATCTCGTCGCCGGAGATCTCGTCGGGCACCGGCACCGCGGCGGCCTCGACGACCGCCGGGTGGGCCGCGACCAGCTCCTCGACCATCGCCGCCGCGATGTTCTCGCCGCGGCGACGGATCACGTCCTTCTTGCGGCCCCAGTAGAAGAGCCAGCCGTGCTCGTCGACGGCGCCCAGGTCGCCGGTGTGGAAGCGCAGGTCGCGGAACGCCGCGAGCGACTCCTCGGGCCGGCCCAGGTAGCCGCGGAAGGTGGTGCCGGGCAGCACGGAGCGCAGGGTGATCTCGCCGACCTCGCCGGGCGGCAGCTCGCGGTCGTGGTCGTCGACGATCCGGACCTCGGTCGTCGGCATGATCCGGCCGGCGACCCGCGCCCGGCCGTAGGCCTCGCCGGGCCGCGTCATCGCCGTCGGCAGCCACTCGGTCTGGCCGTAGGTGGTGGCGAAGCGCACCCCGTAGCGCTCGCCGAGCGCGGCGGCGTCGTCCGGCAGCGGCGCGACGAAGACCGAGCGCAGGCGGTGCGCGCGCTCCTCGGGGCCCGGGTCGCGCTGAGCGAGGATCCGCAGCATGCTGCCCATCGCGTTGAGCTGGGTGGCGCCGAGTCGCGCGACGTCGCGCCAGAACCCGCGGGCGGAGAAGCGGGGGCCGATCGCCACGGACGCCCCGACCGCGAGCGCGCCGCAGAGCGAGTAGCAGGTGGCGTTGACGTGGAAGAAGGGGAGGCAGGTGTAGAGCCGGTCGTCCGCTCCGAGCCCCAGCTGCTCGGCGAAGATCAGCGCCGACGTGACCGCCTGGGCGTGCGGGACCTCGACCGCCTTCGGCATGCCGGAGCTGCCCGACGTGAAGAGCGTCACGAACGGTTCGTCGAAGCGCGGATCGGCCCGTTCGTAGGGGGCCGGCGCGGGGAGCGCGTCGAGCCAGTCGTTGGCGTCGGACAGCGTCAGTCGCGGCGTCGCGCCGGCGTCGGCGGCCGGGCCGACGGCCTGCTCGTAGGCGTCCCGGTGGGGTGCGTCGAGGACCGTCAGGTCCGCTCCGGCGTGGCGCACGTAGTAGGCGAGCGCGGCGTGGGTCGCGTCGTGGTTGAGGGTGACCGCGACGGCGCCGATCCGCGCGCAGGCGAGCAGCAGCCAGACGTATCGCTCGCTGGTGCCGTGGAGCACCGCGATCCGCTGGCCGGGCTGCGCGCCGTGGGCGACCAGGGCGCCGGCCAGGCGGTCGACGATCGCGTCGGCCTGGCGGTAGCTCCAGCTCCCGCGGGGCGACACGACGAAGGGCCGATCGGGCGTCCGGTCGAGCGCGCGGTCGAGCAGCCGCGGCACGGTGCGGTCGTCCAGCGGCGGACCGCCGTCGCGCTCCGCGGCGGCCGGTGGCGTCGCCATACCCTCTCCCTCCGTTTGCCTACCGATCGATAGGTGACGCTACCGGCGGGGCCCGCCGTTCGCTCCTGTTGCAAGCGCTAGTTCCCCGAGCGGATAGGCATCCGATCGGTAGCTTGCGGGCCGGCTGGATCACGGCGGTTTCGACAGGAGGAGCGGGATGACGGCCAAGAGCTACGTGGTGACGGGCGGCGCGAGCGGGATCGGCGAGGGGATCGCCCGGCGCCTCTCCGCCGACGGCGCCCGGGTCACGATCCTCGACGTCGCCGAGCGCGGTCAGGAGGTCGCCGACCGGCTCAACGCCGCCGGCGGGCAGGTCCGCTTCTCGCGCACCGACGTCACCTCCGGCGAGCAGATTCACGCGGCGATCGACGCCGCCGCGGAGGCGCAGGACGGCCTCGACGGGATCGTCAACAACGCCGGCGTCAACGGCCCGACCGCGCCGATCGAGGAGTACGGCGAGGACGAGTACGACCGGGTGGTCGCGGTGCTGATGAAGTCGGTCTGGCTCGGCACCCGCTGGGCGATGCCGCACCTGCGGGCCCGCGGCGGCGGGGCGATCGTCAACATCGCGTCGACCGCGGCGTTCATCGCCTACCCCAACATGACCGCCTACACGATGGCCAAGCACGCCGTGCTCGGACTGACCCGGGCGATGGCGCTCGAGGGCGCCGACGCCGGTATCCGCGTCAACGCGGTCTGCCCCGCACCGATCGCGACGCCGATGATGGCCGACACCGAGCGCCGCGTGAACCCGGACGACCCGTCCGCGGCGCACCAGGCGTTCGCGGCGATGCAGCCGCTCAACCGCTACGGCACGCCGGACGAGGTCGCCGCGCTGGTCGCGTTCCTGCTCGGCGACGAGGCCGGCTTCATCACCGGTGCGCCGTACCTGATCGACGGCGGCCTGCTGGCCAAGCCGTGAGCGGCCGGCCGCGCCCCCGACGCTCGGTGCCGTCCTGACCGCGCCGACGACGATGGCGTCGACTTCGGGCCGGCCGGACGACCGCCGGACCACGGCCGCGATCATGATCGCGGCCTTCGCGTTCGGGCTGGTCCTGCTCCAGACGACGGCGGTCAACCTGGCGCTGCCGGTGGTCCGCGACGCGCTCGACGCGCGCGTCGACGAGCTGCAGTGGGCGGTCTCCGCCTACGCGGTGGTGGTGGCCAGCACGCTGCTGCCGGCCGGGGTCGTCTGCGACCGGGTCGGCGCGTCGCGGGGCCTGACGGTCGGCCTGGGGCTGCTGATCGCCGGGGCGAGCGTGGCCGCGGCCGCCGGCGGCGCCGGCGGGGTGGTGGCGGGCCAGGGGCTGTCCGGGCTGGGCGCGGCCTTCGTGCTGCCGGCCTCGACCGCGGTGATCGTCGAGGCGACGGCGCCCGGGCCCGCCCGCGCGCGGGCGATCGCGATCCTCGGGATCGGCGGGGCGGTCGGCTTCGGCCTGGGGCCGGTCGCCTCCGGGCTGGTCGCCGACTGGATCGGCTGGCGCGGGGTCTTCGTCGGTCCGGGGATCTGCGTGCTGGTCACGCTGCTGGCCGCGCTGGTGGTCGTCCCCACCAGTCCGCGGCGGCCCCGGCGCGGGCCGTATCCGCTGACCGTGCTGGCGACCGTGTCCGCGGTCGGCGGCGTCGCGTTCGCGCTGATCGACGGCAACGCCCACGGCTGGCTGAGCGCGTCGGTGGCGGGGGCGCTGCTGCTGGCGCTCGCCGCGGTCGCCGGGCTCGCGGCCGCCGGCGACTCGGGCCTGCGCGCACTGCTGCCGACCCGCCTGGTGCGGCGTCCCGGCTACCGGCTGATGCTCGCCCTGGGGGCGGGGCACAGCGCCGGGATCTACGGGATGCTGTTCGTCGTCGCGCTGGCGGTGCCGGCGATCGGCGGCGTCTCGGTCGCGACGCTCGGCCTGCTGATGGTGCCGCAGGCGCTCGGGTCGGCGTGCATGGCACCGTTCGCCGCGCGCTGGGTGGCGCGGGCGGGGACACGCGGGCCGATGATCGCGGGCTGCCTCGGCTGCGGACTGGGGATGGCGGTGCTGGCGCTGATCACCGGTCCCGGGTCGGTCGGCCTGCTGGGCGTCGGAGCGCTGATCGTCGGGGTCAGCGGCGGCACGGTGATGCAGGCGCTGACCACCGCCGTCACGTCGGCGGTCCCGCGCGACCTGGTCGGCGCCGGCACCGGGGCGTTCAACGCTTTCCGCCAGCTCGGCAACGTCGGCGGCGTGGCGCTGGTCGGCGCGGCGGCCGGCGCCGCCGACCCGGTCGCCGGCCTGCGGATCGCGGTCGGCGTCAGCGTGGCGATCTTCCTGCTGTCGGCGGTCGCCGTGGTGCGTGGCTGGCCGGTCGCCGGCCGCGCCCCGGTCGGCTAGCACGCGTTCGCGGCTGGCCCGGCCACCGCGGGCAGACCGCGAAGGGGTCGGCCGACTAGCGGTTCCGTGCGTTCCGGCGAGCGGCGAACCGGGCGTACGCTCGCCGGCATGAGCACCCCACCGCGGACCGTCGAGACCCGGGACCTGACGGCACCGGTCGTGCTGCGGTTCGACGACCTCGAGCGGCCGTGGGACTACGCGCCCCACTCCGACGAGCCGGGGTTCCTGCGCTGGCTGATGACCCAGGTCGGCGGGCCGCCCGGCCACCTCCACGAGTACCCCGCGACCGGCCTGGTCGCCGAGCGCAGCATCATGGGCACGATGGGCCTGCCGGTCGGCCAGCGCCAGTACGGGCTGCACCGCCATACGACCACCGAGATCTACCTGGTGCTGCGCGGCCGCGTCGAGTCGATCGAGTCCCAGGGACGGCGCCAGCAGGCGGGGCCGCTCGACCTGATCTACATCCCGGCCGAGGCGCCGCACGCGGTCCGGACGATCGGCGACGAGGACGCGCTGGTGGTGTTCTTCCACGACGAGCACGAGCGGCTGGGCGAGTCGCGCTACGTCACCGACGACGACCCGTCGCTGGTCGACGACCCGATCCACCCGCAGATCGTGCGCTGGGACGACCTGGAGCCGTGGTGGGACGCCGACGGCGCGCGCGGTGCCGGGCAGCTGCGTTGGTCGGTCGCGTGGATCGCCCCGGAGCAGGGCGAGATGGCGATCAACCCCGGGGCCTCCGCGGTCAGTCCGAGCGTGGCGATGGGGGCGACGACGATCCTCGCGTCGCAGGTCGCACCGCCGGCCCGCTGGCCGCTCGTCCGCTACCTGATGGTGATCGAGGGGCGCGCGCGGGTCGTCGAGCACCCGGAGCTCGGCACGCTCGAGCCGCTCGACACGCTGATCGTGCCGCCGGACCACGCCCATAGCCTGCGCCCGGTCGGGCTCGACCCGCTGCGCGTGGTCTGGTTCCACGAGCACCCGAGCGGGTCGCCGTCCGCGTTGTGAGAGGCTGCGGGCGATGATCGTTGAGCACGTGATGATGTCGATCCACCCCGGCCAGGAGGAGGCCTTCGCGTCGGCCTTCGCCTCCGCGCCGGCGATCTTCGCCCGCGCGGAGGGCTGCCACGGGGTACTGGGACTGCGGCGCTGCCACGAGCAGCCGTCGACCTACCTGCTGCTGATCGGCTGGGACAGCGTCGCGGCCCACACGGACGTGTTCCGCTCGTCGCCGCTGTTCGCCGAGTGGCGCGGTCTGGTCGGCGGATTCTTCGCCTCCCCGCCGGAGGTCCTGCACTTCGGCGAGCAGCTGGCGACGGGCTGAGCCGCCCGGCTACCCGGCGCGCCCGCGCGCGACCTCGCTCTCGCGGAAGGCGATCTCCTCCTGCGTGCTGGCGTGGATCCGCAGGTCGTCGGTGGCGACGACCTCGTCCCAGCGCTCCAGCAGCTCCGCCTCGCCGAGCGTCGGATCGACCAGTCCGCGGGTCTCGCCGAGCACGATCCGCGAGTAGCGGCCGAGTCCGGTCGTCAGCAGCTCGCCGTTGACCGGGCAGCGCTCGTGGGCCAGCAGCATCGTCATCGGCACCGTCCGCTCGGGGGCCCGCGCGCCGTCGTCGTCGGCGTGCGGGGGGATGTTGGAGTAGGCGCGCAGCGCCGGGTCGCCGACCATCCGCGTGTCGGCCGCCGGCGCGACCGCGTTGACGGCGATCCCGTGCTCGGTACCGGCCAGCGCCAGCGAGCGGGCCATCGACAGCACGCCGCCCTTCGCGGTCGAGTAGGCGATCAGGCCGGCGCCGCCGAAGAGCCCGACCGACGCGGTCAGCACCACCCGGCCGTAGCCCTGCTCGACCATCCGCGGCCAGGCGGCGCGGACCACGTTGTAGGAGCCGGTGACGTGGACCCGCAGATGCCGCTCGAGCGCGTCGACGGTCAGGTCGGGCACGCCGTCGCGGGCCAGGATCCCCGCGTTGGCGACCACGGCGTCGACCCGGCCGAAGGCGTCCACGGCCCGCGCGACGATCGACGCCGCAGCGTCCGCGTCGCCGACGTCGCCGTGGTCGACCACGGCCCGCCCGCCGGCCGCGAGGATCTCCGCGACGACCGCCGACGCCGGATCGTCCTCGCCGTCGCCGACGCCGGACAGCGTGCCGCCGAGGTCGTTGACCACGACCGCCGCGCCGCGAGCGGCCAGCGCCCGCGCGTAGGCGCGGCCGATCCCGCGTCCGGCGCCGGTGACCACGGCGACCCGTCCCTCGAACCCGAGCGTCTGCATGGCCGCCAGCCTAGGGCGGGGCCGTCGTCCCCGCGACTGGCGGTTCGGAGAGTTGTACGTGAGCGATTAGCGGTTCGGTGAGTTGCGCCGGACCCCCCGGCGCGAGACGCTGCGCACGGTCCCGGAACGTCCAGGGTCGGGGCCGACGAGTCCGTAGTCCGAACGTTCCGAGGAGAGGTCCCCGATGGCCACAGTGCAAGCGCCGAGCGAGGCCGCAGCGAGCGTCGCCACGCTGATCGGCGTCGACGTCGGCGGCACCCACACCGACATCTCGGTCTCGACGCCCGACGGCCTCGTCCGCGGGAAGTCGCTGACGACGCACGGCGAGTACAGCAAGGGCATCCTCGAATCGATCGGCGTCGCCGCGGAGCGGCTCGGACGGTCCCGCCAGGAGCTGCTGCGGACGACCGACCAGATCGTGCTCTCGACGACGGTCGTCACCAACGCCCTGACCGAGCTGCGGGGCGCCAAGGTCGGCGTGCTGATCACCCGCGGCTTCAAGGACACCTTCCGGCTGGCCGGCGGGGCGCGGCAGCCGGTGCTCGACGACCAGCACCACCGCAACCCGCCGGACCTGATGCCGCGCAACTGCATCGAGGAGATCGACGAGCGGGTGCTGAACGACGGCCGCGCGGTCGAGCTCGACGAGGCCGGCGTACGGGCCGCCGTCGCCCGCCTGCGCGAGCAGCGGGTCGACGCGATCGCCGTCTGCTTCCTCTGGTCGTTCAAGCACCCCGGCCACGAGCAGCGGGCCCGCGAGATCATCCAGGAGGAGTGGCCGGAGGTCTTCGTCTCGATCTCGAGCGAGGTCTACCCGGTGATCCGCGAGCACGAGCGGTTCTTCAGCACCGTCTTCAACTGCTACTGCCAGCCGGCGGCGAGCGTCCTGCTGGACACCCTGCGCGACCAGCTCGACGAGGAGGGGTTCGCCGGCGAGCTGACGATGTTCTCCGGCGCGGGCGGCGTGATCCCGCTGGAGACCGCGCGCCGGCTGCCGGTGCTGCTGCTGGCGTCCGGGCCGGCCGGCGGGGTCGCCGGCGCGATCCACCTGGCGGAGCGGATGGGGCAGCGCGACATCCTCGTGACCGACATGGGCGGGACGAGCTACGACCTCTCGCTGGTCCAGGACCTGCAGCCGTCGATCACCCCGCGGATCTCGATCGCCGGGCTCGACACCGGGATCAGCATCGTCGACATCCTCTCGGTCGGCTCCGGAGGCGGCTCGATCGTCTGGATCGACGAGCGCGGCGTCCCGCAGGTCGGCCCGCACAGCGCGGGATCGATTCCCGGGCCCGCCTGCTACGGGAAGGGCGGCACCGACGCCACGGTCACCGACGCGGCGGTGGTCGCGGGAATGATCGACCCGGCCGGTTACCTCAACGGCCGGATGACGCTCGACCGCGACGCGGCGATGCGGGTCGTCGGCGCGTTCGGCGAGCAGCTCGGCTGGACCCCGTACGAGGCGGCCAACGCGATCCTCGACCTGACCGTCACCAACATGGCCAACGCCACGCGCGCGGTCAGCATCGAGCGCGGCCACGACCCGCGCGGGTTCGCGATGTTCGCCTACGGCGGCACGCTGCCGCTGTTCGCTCCGCGGATCTGCGACGCGCTCGACATCACGCAGGTCGTGCTGCCCGCCAACAGCTCGGTCTTCTGCGCCTTCGGGCTGCTGACGGCGGACTTCGTCCGCCGCTACTCCAAGTCCGTCGAGGCGCCGCTCGGCCCGGGGGCCGACGCCGACGCGATCAACGCGATCCGCGCCCAGCTGGTGGCGCAGGCGGAGGACGAGCTGCGCGCGTCGGGCCTCGACCCGGCGACCGCCACGCTCGAGTGGGAGGCCGGGGTCCGCTTCGGCGGCCAGGTCTGGGAGATCACCGTGCCGATCGGCAGCGACGACGTGACGTCGGCCGAGCTGCAGGAGATCGCCGCGGCCTTCCCGGCGACCTACGAGCGCGCCTACGGCGAGGGCACCGCCTGGGAGGGCTCGGAGATCCTGCTCGCCAACCTGACGCTGCGGGCGGTCGTCGCCCGCCGCGATCCGTCGATCCCGTCGCCGCCGGACGGCACCGGGAGCGACGCGGAGTCGGCGCTCAAGGACCACCGCGAGGTGCTGCTGCCGGGCGACGGTGCGCCGGTCACCGTGCCGGTCTACGACGGCAACCGCTTCGCCGCCGGGTTCCGGATCGAGGGCCCCGCGATCGTCGACGAGCACGACACCACCCTGTTCCTGCCCCCGTCGTGGTCGTGCGAGCGCGACGAGCTGTCCAACTACAACCTCAAGAAGGTCCGCTGATGTCGACCGAGCAGGCAGTTCCGCGCGCCGACGGCGTGAGCGGCGACTACGACGTCCTCGGCGTCGAGGTCCACCGCAAGGCGATGGACGAGATCGCCCGCGAGATGGGGATCACGATGGTCCGCACCTCCGGGTCGCCCGTCGTGACCGAGGCCAAGGACCTGAGCTGCGCCGTGCTGGACGAGCGCAGCGAGCTGATCGGCTTCTCCGGCTTCGTCGGCTTCCACGTCTCCACCTCGGTGCTCGGCGTCGAGGCGGTGCTGCGCAACTACGACCTCGACGAGATCGAGCCGGGCGACGCGTTCATCGCCAATGACCCGCACTCGTCGGGGGCGATCCACCAGGGCGACGTCGGCGTGATCATGCCGTACTTCCACGGCGACGAGCTGGTCGGCTGGGGCTACATCAACGCCCACCTGCTCGACGTCGGCGGCTCGTCCGTCTCCGGCTTCGCGCCGGAGGCCCGCGAGAGCTTCGCGGAGGCGCTCGCGTTCCCGGCGGTGCGGTTCGTCCGCGAGGGGCGGATGAGCAAGGACTGGTCGCTGTTCATCGCCAACAGCGTGCGCGTGCCGGTGCCGGTCCTCAACGACCTGCGGTCGATGATCGCCGCGCTCAACGCCGGCCAGCGGCGCCTGACCAAGGTGATCGAGAGCCACGGGCTGGAGCGCCACCGCGAGTACTGCCAGATCAACAAGCAGCTCTCCGAGCAGCTGATCCGCTCGCGGATCGCCCTGCTGCCGGACGGTGAGTACCGCTCGCGCGAGTGGATCGAGTACGACGGTCACGGGTCGCCGGACCTCTACGAGCTGGGCGTCACGATGACCGTCGACGGCGAGCGGATGCGCCTGGCCTTCCACGGCGTCGAGCAGGTCCCGGCGTTCGTCAACGGCGCCCGGCCGTCGGTGCTCGGCAACGCGATGAACGGCCTGCAGACGGTCTTCATCCCCGACGTCCCGGTCAACGCGGCGCTCTGGCGGGCGTTCGAGTTCGACCTCGGTCCGACCGGCACCGTGGTCAACTCGGTGCCGCCGGCCCCGGTATCGCAGTCGCACATGGAGTGCGGGATGCGGGTCTGCCGGCTGATGGCCGACGTGCTGGTCCAGGCGATGTCGCTGTCGCCCGACGAGCGGCTCCGCTCGCGCGCCGCCGGACAGCCGAACAACGGCATCGCGACCTGCACCCTGACCGGCGCCGACCGCACCACCGGCGGGCCGATCGTGGTCTTCCCGATCGCCCCGACGGTCGGTCTGGGCGGGCCGGCGCAGTCGGTCTCCGACGGCGTCGACACCTACTCGGGCCAGTTCAACATCGGCGCCCGGATGGCGGCGGTCGAGGCCGACGAGAGCACGGGCCCGCTGGTGACCCTGTGGCGGCGGATCCGGCCGGACGGCGGCGGCGCGGGCGAGGTGGGCGGCGGCCAGGGCATGGCCAGCGCGCTCGCGCTGCGCGGGATCGACTCGATGACCGGGACCGCGTTCAACAGCTGCGCCGAGGTGCCGCCGCGCGGCGCCGGCGGCGGGTTCCCGGGCGCCGGCACCAGCTACCACGTGGTGCGCGGATCGGACGTCAACCGGCTGTTCGGCGGCGGCGAGCTGCCGACCCCGGAGAACCTCGGCGGGGAGGTCCAGCGGATGCCGTCGAAGACCGGCACGCTGACGATGGTCGAGGACGACGTCTTCATGATCACCAGCGGCGGGGGCGGTGGGCTCGGCGATCCGCTGCTGCGCGACCCGGCGGCGGTCGCCAAGGACGTCGCCGACGGCTACACCACGGCCGACACGGCCCGCGGGCTCTACGGCGTCGTGCTGCGGGACGACGACACGGTCGACGCGGACGCGACGGTCGCCGAGCGGGCGCGGATCCGGGCCGAGCGGATCGGCGGCGCGCCGCCCCGCGAGCCGCGGCCGGTCGAGCAGCTGGAGACCGGGATCTCCGTGGTGGTCGCCGGTGACACGTGGGCCTGCGCCCGCTGCGACGAGCCGCTCGGCGCCGTCGACGGCAACTACCGCGACGGATGCGTGTCGCGGGTCACCAGCGCGGCCACGGCGATGGAGGCCCACGGGATGCAGATCCGTCGCCGGACCACCGGGCCCGACGTGCTGCTCAGCGAGCACTTCTGCCCCGGCTGCGGGTCCGCGGTGCGGGCCGACATCGGGGTCGAGGGCGACGACGCCGTGGTCCCGGCGCCGCGGCTGACCGCGGCGGGCCGCCGCGCCGCCGACCGCACCTCGGCGTAGCTCCCCCGGCGCACGACGCCGGCCCGATCGACGCGCCTCGCCGCCCCTTCCGGGGCGGCGCTCGTCGTGGCTCGAACGGGCGGGACTGTCGTTTCCGCCCGTTCCCGAACGGCCGTGCGTCGGGTGACTCACTGTCGCATTCGTGAGCTTCCCCTCAGCTCTCCACGGGCAGATCATCGGTGTCTACCGGGGGAGAGCCGGCGGCGGGCGAGTTCCCGCTTCCGGACGCCCGCTGAACCATCAGTCGGAGGAGAGAAGATCACCATGGACATGCGACGTTGGCGCGGAACCGCGCTCGCATTGAGCGCCGCGCTGGCGCTGGGACTCACGGCCTGCGGTTCCGACGACGACTCGTCGTCGAACGCGGGCGGCAGCACCGAGGCATCGACCACCGCGACGAGCTCAGGCGTCGCTCCGGAGATCGTCGAGCGCGTCGAGACGGCGTCGCAGGCGGCGACCGAGATCAAGGTCGTCCAGGAGGGCCTCGAGCCGTTCGAGCCCAAGCCGGGCGCGAAGATCTACAACATCTCGTGCGACGTCTCGATCATCGGCTGCAACTCGATCTCCAACAACATCAAGGCCGGCATCGAGGCGCTCGGCTACGAGTACACCCGCTGCGACGCCGGCAAGTCGCCGGACGGCGCCACCCGCTGCTTCACGCAGGGCATCAACCAGAAGCCCGACGTGATCATCACCAACGCGATCGGCGTCGACGGCGCGGCCGACGGCTTCGCCGCGGCGGAGAAGGCCGGCATCCCGGTCGTCTCGCTGTTCTCCGGTGATCCCGAGGGCGCGGGCGGCGTCAAGGTCCAGGTCGGCGTCGACGGCTGCAAGCAGCAGGGCGAGATCCTGGCCGACGCGATCACCGTCCAGTCCGACGGCGAGGCCGACGTGCTGTTCGCCAGCGAGCAGTCGCTCGGCTGCAGCGTCGCGCGCCAGGCCGGCTTCGAGGAGCGGTTCGCCGAGTCCTGCAAGGACTGCAAGCTCAAGGTGATGCAGTTCAACGCGGCGACGATGCAGGAGAGCCTGCCGCAGCAGCTCCAGGCCGAGCTCAACCAGAACCCCGACCTGACCTGGATCGTCGGCACCTTCGACAGCGCCGCGCAGATCGCCAACACCCAGGTCCAGCAGGCCGGCAAGCAGGACCAGATCCGCGTCGGCGGGATGGACGCCGATCCGGCCAACATCGACGTGATGCTCAACAAGGGCATCCAGCACCTGGACGTCGCGTTCGCGTTCGCGGAGACCCCGTGGGCGACGGCGGACGCCGCGGCCCGGATCTACTCCGGCGTCGACGTTCCGGCGGGCGTGCCGGCGAACATCTTCCTGGTCACGCAGGACAACACCGATCAGCTGCCCGAGACCAAGGTCTGGGACGGCCCGGTGGACTACCAGGACCAGTTCAAGGCGCTCTGGGGCAAGCAGTAGTCGCCTCGGCGGGGCGGGCGGGGGTCAGGGATCTGCTTCCCGCCCGCCCCTCGCCCGCCCCGCCGGTGAACGTCACGGGAGAACCGCCGCATGACCACCACCATCACCGCTGACGGCCTGACCGCCGTCGGGGTCTCGAAGTCGTTCTACGGCAACCGCGTGCTCGACGACCTGGCGCTCGAGATCGCGCCCGGGACCGTCCACGCGCTGCTCGGCCACAACGGCTCGGGCAAGTCGACCTTCATCAAGGTCCTCGCCGGCTACTACGAGCCGGACGAGGGCAGCGGCCCGATCCGGGTCGGCGAGCACGAGGTGCTCCCCGGCGACCCGGACTCCAGCCAGGCCGCCGGCATCGCCTTCGTCCACCAGACGCTCGGCCTGGTGCCGACGCTGACGGTGCTGGAGAACCTGCGCCTCGGGCAGCCGTGGGCGACCAACGCGGTCGGCAAGATCGCCTGGCGCCGCGAGCGCGCCGCGGCCCGCGCCGCGCTCGAGGCCTTCGGGCTGGAGGGGATCTCGCCGGACGCGCTGGTCGGCGCGCTGAACACGGTCGAGCAGACCGAGGTCGCGATCGTCCGCGCCCTGGCCGCCGGCGACGAGATCCGCCTGCTGGTGCTCGACGAGGCGACCGCCGCGCTGACCGACCAGGAGGTCCGCAAGCTCTTCTCCACGCTCGAGCGCGTGCAGGCGCGCGGCGTGGCCACGCTCTACGTGACCCACCGGCTGGAGGAGATCCCGCTGGTGGCCGACCACGTCACCGTGCTGCGCGACGGACGCACCGTCGGCCAGGGCCCGATCGCGGAGTTCCCGCGCGAGCGGCTGGTGGCGCTGATCACCGGCGGCGCGGAGGGCGCGGCCGGGGGCGACGCGGCGGAGCCGGTCGGGACCGGCGTCCCCGCTCCCGCGGTCGTCGGCGACGGCCCGCCGCTGCTGGCGGTCGACGGGCTGCGGGCCGGCGAGCTGCTCGACGGCACGCTGGCCGGGCACGGCGGCGAGATCGTCGGGGTGGTCGGCCTGCTCGGCAGCGGAATCATCGACCTGGCGCACGCGCTGACCGGCCGGCTGCCGATCGAGGCGGGCACCGTCACGCTGGCCGGCGACGCGGTCGACCCGCGGAGCTTCGCGGACCTCTCGGCCCGCGGGCTGGCGGCGGTCGTCGGCGAGCGCTCCGACCGCGTCGCGGTCGGGCTGAGCGTCGCCGAGAACCTGACGCTCGGCGTGCTGCGCCGGTTCTTCCGCGGCGGACGGCTGCGCCGCCGCGAGGTCGCGCGGGAGGCGTCCGCCGCGGTCGCGCGCTACGGGATCCGCTGCGCCGGGCCGAACGCGGAGACGGCCAGCCTGAGCGGCGGCAACCAGCAGAAGGTCGCGATCGCCAAGGTGCTCGCCCAGCAGCCGAAGGTGCTGGTGCTGGAGGAGCCCTGCCACGGGGTCGACGAGCGCGGCCGGCGGGAGATCCGCTCGATGCTGCGGGCCGCTGCCGACGAGGGCGCGCTGGTGCTGGTGGTCGATTCGGACCTCGACGAGATCCTCGGCCTCTGCACGCGGATCGTCGTCCTGCGCGAAGGACGGGTGGCCGCCGAGCTGGCCCCCAGCGAGACCGGCCGCGAGGCCCTGCTCGACATCTGTTACGGAACGAAGAAGGAGGGGGAGTCGTGGTGACCACGGAAGCGGTGACGACCGCCGGCGAGCCGCCGGTCCAGGACCGCAGGGGCGCGGGAACCGCGCCCCTGATCCAGCGCTACGCCGGCGTGCTGGTGCTGCTCGGGCTGATCGTGCTGTTCACGATCCTCGAGCCCAGCAAGTTCGCGACGTACAACAACTTCGTCGGCATCCTCGGCAACAGCGCGATCCTGGGGATCCTGGCGATCGGGCTGCTGGCGCCGCTGGCCGCGGGCGTCTTCGACCTCTCGATCGGCGGCGCGATGACGCTCGCCGTGGTCGCGGTCACGTTCCTGTTCCAGACGACCGGCGGCGACTTCCCGGTGCTGCTGGCGGTGCTGGTGGTGCTGATCGGCGCGATCGGGATCGGCCTGATCAACAGCTGGCTGGTGGTCAAGCAGGGGATCGACCCGTTCATCGCCACGATCGGCACCGGTTCGGTGATGGTCGGCATGTCTCAGCTGCTGGCCAACGGCACCACGATCACCGACAACATCCCGGCGTCGTTCACCGACTTCGGGCGCTGGGACCTGGGGCGGATCCCGGTCGGCGTGTTCGTGCTGCTGGCGCTGGCGCTGTTCGCCTGGTACGTGCTGGAGTACACGCCGTTCGGGCGGCATCTCTACGCGACCGGAGCCTCGCGCGAGGCGACGCGCCTGACCGGCATCCGGACGTCGCGCGTGCTCAAGATCGCGTTCGTCTGCTCCGCGCTGTGCGCGGCGGTCGCCGGGATCGTGTTCGCGGCGCGGCTCGGATCGGGCCCGCCGAGCATCGGCCAGGGGTATCTGATCGGCGCCTACTCGGTCGCGTTCCTGGGCTCGACGATCATCCGGCCCGGACGGTTCAACGTCGGCGGCCTGATCGTCGCGCTGCTGATCATCTCGATCGGCATCAACGGCCTGCAGATCTCGGGCCTGCCGTTCTGGGTGGTGGAGACCTTCCAGGGCGGAGCGCTGCTGGTGGCCGTGCTGCTCGGGCGCCGCAAGCCGGGCGCCTGACGGCGCCGGAGCGACGACGGGACCGCGGGGTTCGCGCTGCGGGTCCCGTCGGCCCCGGTCGCCGCTGGCGGCCGGGGCGTGGGCGGTCGGGTCGGGCGACCCGACGGCCTCAGGCGGCCAGGCGCTCGGCGCGGACCTCGGGGCGCGGCAGGCGGCTGCCGCGGACGAGCGCCTCGAGGTGATCGACGGCGTCGCGGTGGCTGACGTCGCGGTGGACGACCGGGCCGTTCTCGGTGTGCTCGGTGATCGTCCAGGTGCGCTGCTTGGCGACGGGGCGCTCGGCGGCGACGGTCTCGGTACGGGTGGGGAACAACAGTGTCGGGGCGGACATGAATTCAACGTACGCCCGCCCGACCGGCCGAAGTGTGACGGCCGTTGCCTTGGGCCCCGATGCTTCCGTGAGATCGGTCGCACAGGGTCGCTGAGGGCGGTCGATCCTGGCTGCTTGCGGTGCGTGCGCGTACCTGGCGCTTTTGGCTGTTGTGGCGTACTATCGGGGTATGGCTAGCGAGATCGTCGAGCTGTCGGTCACGGAGGCCCGCAATGGGTTCTCCGATGCGGTCAATCGTGCTGCTTACGGGGGAGAGGTGACCTACGTCACCCGTGGCCGTGGTCAGCAGCGTGCGGCCGCGATCGTTCCCGCTGCCCTGGTCGAGCGCTACGAAGCGCTCTTGGACGCCGAGGACGAGCGGATCGCACTCGAGCGCCTCGCCGACGTCGAAGCCGGTCGTTCCGTGCCCGTTCCCGCCGCTGAGGTGTGGCGCGAGCTCGGACTGGACGGGTGAGCGAGGGCCAGCGGTACGAGGTTGCCTTCGAGCCCGCGGCGATCAAGGAGCTGGGGCGCCTCGACCGGCCCGTTGCGCGCCGGATCAAGCGTGCCGTCGAGGGTCTGGCCGTTGACCCGCGTCCGGCGAGCTCGACGTCGCTCGTCGGCCGCCCGGGCCTGCGTCGCCTCCGGGTCGGCGACTACCGCGTGCTCTACACGATCGAAGACGCCGAGCTGATCGTCCTGGCTCTGCGTGTCGGACATCGCAGCGCGGTCTACCGCAAGCGCTGAGCCTGGCACCTGCGGGCGCGGTGCTCGTTGAGACGGCACCACCGCCCGCCGCGGGCCTACATCATCCGCTCGCCGCTGCGGACCAGCTGGATCTGGGGGACGCAGCAGGCGGGGGAGACGCGCAGCAGGAAGCGCACGGCCTCGGCCACGTCGGTCGCGCGGAGCATCGTGTCGGCGGCGACCTGTCCCTTGACGAAGTCGGTCATCGGGGTGTCGACGAAGCCCGGGCAGAGCGCGGTCGACTTGATCCCCTCGGCCGACAGCTCGCGGTGCATCGACTCGGTCCAGTTGACGATCGCCGCCTTGGTCGCCGCGTAGACCGACAGCCAGGCCTCGCCGTACTTGGCGGTGATCGAGGCGGTGTTGACCACCAGCGCGCTGCGGTGCTCGGCCGCGGCGGCCCGCAGCAGGTCGATCGCCTCGCGGTAGAAGAGCACGGTCGAGCGCAGGTTGACGCCGATCTGCATGTCGACGTGCTTGGTCTGCAGCTCGCCGACGGCGGCGCCGATCCCGACGCCGGCGTTGTTGACCAGCACGTCGAGCCGACCGTAGGCGTCGCGGTGCGCTGCGACGACGCGCTGGACCTCGTCCTCGTCCTGCAGCGACGCGGCGACCGCCTGCACCGGGTAGCCGGCGGCCCGCAGCGCCTCCGCGGCGGCCTCGAGCTTGTCGGGCCGGCGTGCGGCGATCGTCAGTGCGTGGCCCTCCTGGCCGAGCATCCGGGCGATCTCGAGCCCGATCCCGCTGCTGGCTCCGGTGATCAGGGCGGCACGGTCGGTCATCGGGGCGACTCCTCGGTCGGTGGGGACGGCGGTACGGTCAGGACGGCGGCGAGCAGGTCGATGATCGGCTCGCCGAGCGTGGGCAGGTCGTCGATCCGGTCGTCGGCGACCGCGTTCAGCACCAGCTCGGAGAGCGCGCCGACGATCGCCTCGGCGATCACGGGCCGCAGCGGCGCCAGCTCGGGCGCGTCGCGGCGCAGGTCGTCGACGATCGCGATCATCGCGGCGGCGGTTCGCCGGTGGTTGGCGCGACTGGCGGCGACGGCCTCGGGGCCGGCGGCGGGGATGCCGACGGTGAACGAGCGGGTGCTCGAGGGGACGTCGACCAGCACGGCCAGGTACGCGGCCAGCGCCGCGCGCAGCCGCTCGCGCCACGGTCCCGCGGTGGCGGTGCCGGCCTCCAGCATCGTCCGCGCCAGATGCTCGGTGCCGCGCCGGTAGGCCTCCAGGTAGCAGGTCTGCTTGTCCGGGAAGTGCTCGTAGAAGGTCCGCTTGGAGACGTGCGCGTGGCGGACCACGTCGGAGATCGTGGTCGCGGCGTAGCCCTTCTCCGCGACCGCGGCGGCGATGCCGCGCAGCAGGCGGCGGGCGGGGTCCGGGGAACGGGCGGGGTCCGGTCCGGCGGCCGGACGTGCGCTTGCTGGCGACATGGAGGTGGTGACGGTGGAGAGCGGGCCGGCAGCGGCTCCGGCCCCCGACGGTACCATGCGGTACCAGTGGGCGCCTCGTCGCCGGGAGCGGCTCGCGCTTCCGCTAGGACGGCTGTACGTGGGAGGTCTGGCGGGACATGCTGGCCCCAAACGAACCGCAGGGAGAGCGCGATGAATGGACTGCTGGCCGACCAGGTGGCCGTGATCACCGGAGCCGGAGGCGGAATCGGGCGGGCGATGGCGGTCGAGTTCGCGGCCCAGGGGGCGGACCTCGTCCTCGTCGACCTGGACCGGTCGGCCCTGGACGAGACGATCGCGGAGGCCGGGGTGGCCGGTCGCCAGATCGTGCCCGCGGTGGCGGACGTGACGTCGACGGAGCAGACGATCGGGTTCGTCCAGGAGACGGTGGACCGGTTCGGCCGGATCGACGCGATCGTCAACAACGCCGGGCTCGAAGGCAAGGTCGCGCCCACCCACGAGCATCCGGAGGAGTGGTTCGACCAGGTGATCGCCGTCAACCTGCGCGGCGTCTTCCTGGGCATGAAGTACGCGCTCCAGCGGATGATCGAGCAGGGGCACGGGGCGGTCCTGAACACCTCGTCGACGTCCGGCCTGCTCGGGTTCTGCGGCCACCCCGCGTACACGGCCGCCAAGCACGGCGTGGTCGGCCTGACCCGGACGGCGGCCGGTGAGGTCGGACGCTACGGCGTGCGGGTCAACGCGATCGGGCCCGGCATGACGAACACCCGTCTGATGCGGGAGGTCGAGCGCGACACCTTCCCCGAGGACCCCGCGCGCTCCCGCGCGCTGTACGCGTCGACGAGCCCGATGATGCGCTACACCGAGCCCGAGGAGGTCGCCGCGCTCGCGGCGTTCCTGATCTCGCCCAAGGCCAGCGGGATCAACGGCGCGTACTACCTGATCGACGGCGGTATGTCGGCGACCCGCGAGGCGTTCTACCCCGACGGCATCATCTGAGCCCTCGGGGCGTGGCCGCGGGTCGGGGCGCTCCACGCGCCCCGACGGCCGAGCCCGGTCAGCCGGCCTGCATCCCGCCGTCGGCGGTCCAGGATGCGCCTTGGACGTACGACGACTCGTCCGACAGCAGGAAGCGCACGACGCTCGCGATCTCACGGGACTCGCCGTAGCGTCCGGCCGGGATCGCGTCCATGAACATCCCGTGACCCTCGGTGGGATCGTCCGGGTCGGCGAAGACCCGCTCGATCTGCTTGACGAACTCGGTCTCGATCACCCCGGGACACACGGCGTTGACCCGCACGCCGGTCTTCGCGACCTCGAGCGCGGCCGACTTGGTGAGTCCGATCACGGCGTGCTTCGACGCGGTGTAGGCCGCCTGGTTGGGAAACCCGTTCCAGGAGCAGATCGACGCGGTGTTGACGATCGCGCCGGCGTCCTTGGCCAGCAGGATCGGCAGCACGTGGCGCATGCCGAGGAACACGCCACGCACGTTGACGCTCATCAGGTGGTCGAAGGTCGCCACGTCGTACTCGGGCACGGGGGCCAGGGGCCCGGCGAAGCCGGCGTTGTTGTGGAACAGGTCGACCGTGCCGAACCGCTCGGTCGCGGCGGCGACGTACCCGGCGACCTGCGCGTCGTCGCTCACGTCCGCCACGTGGTGGGCGACCGTGAACCCCTCGTCACGCAGGACGTCCGCGGCTCGCGCCACGGCGTCCTCGCGCAGATCGACCAGCAGCACCTGGACGCCGTGCATCGCGAGCTCCCGGGCCGATGCGAAGCCGATGCCGCCGGCGGCGCCGGTCACGATCGCGACCTTGCCCTCGAGCCCCGGGTTGATGTTTCCCGCCATCTCCAACTCCCTGTATTCGTAGTGCGCGAAGCCTACGAACCAGAGGGCTATCGCTTTCGATAGTCCGCGGTCCCCCGGGTCGTACCCGCGGATTGTCCGTGGGTGGGGCGATAGCCGCGATTTTGCTTGTATGTAAGCTATTTTCCAGGTATTTAGTGACTCTAGGCGGCTCGATACCGATCGCTCTGGTGGCGATAGGCGCGGGGAGTTACGTAGCGAGAGTGATAGTTGACCCGGGGAGATACGGGGTCTACGTTACCCCCGGTTTGACGCCTCGATCGCTGTTGGGCGCAGTCCCGATGGTGATGCTCCGCAGGGGTGATGGCGGCTGGGTTCCCGGGGGGAACTCGCCGATCGATCGCGTGGGCGTCGAGCGTCCGTCGGGAGACGTCCGGCGGTGCGGTGCGGGAGCGTGGCGGCCGTCCAGGTCCGCCGCTGCCGCGCCAGATCGATCAAGCGAACTGGAGCGTACGGAGCATGAGCGGAGAGACGATGGACCCGGAGCGCGAAGCGACCCGCAGCGGGATGGGGCGCCGGGCGTTCCTGCAGCGCGCAGGGCTCGTCAGCGCGGCTGCGGTCGGCGCTTCGATGGGCCTGGCGGCCTGTGGAGAGGCCGACAAGGCGGGGACCGGGGCGGCGACGGCCTCCGACCCGGGTGCCGGCGCGCCCGCGGGGAACGTCGCCGACAAGTTCAAGGGCAAGACCATCGGCCTGGCGTTCCTGACGCTGGCCGATCCGAACGTCGTGCTGATCCAGGAGGGCCTCGAGGAGGCGGCCGAGAAGGCCGGGCTCGACTGGAAGTTCCAGTCGTTCGACGGGCAGGCCAAGAACGCCCAGGCGCAGCAGGGCCTGCAGTCGCTGATCGCGAAGAAGGTCGACCTGATCTACCTGGAGGGCATCCCGCCGCGCCTGGTCGGTCCGCAGCTCGCGCAGGCGGAGGCGGCGGGGATCCCGGTCGTCGGCGGCTTCACGGCGGCGCCCCTCGATTCGAGCATCAAGTACGACTACGCCGCGAGCCTCGAGAGCGACTCCGTGGTGCTGTCGCAGTTCATGCTCGCGGAGCTGAACCAGCTCCACGAGGACAAGTCCGAGATCAAGGTGGCGCTGCTGGACTCCGACCTGGACGTGATCCTCGGTCGCCGCAAGGTCCTCGACGGGCTGCTCCAGCTGGCGGTCAACAAGAAGGTCAAGGTCGTCGCGTCGCAGAACATCGACCTGACCGACCCGGTCGGCAGCTCGACGAAGATCGCGTCGTCGTTCATGACGAAGCACACCGACCTCGACGCGATCTGGACGAACTACCCGAACGCGGCGATCGCGTCGGCCAACGTCGCCGCGCAGAAGCGCAAGGCGGAGCAGGTCCGGGTCTACGGGCACATCGCCAACGTCGCGGCGATCGAAGCGCTCCGCGAGGAAGGCAGCGCGATGAGCGCCACCTCGTGGATCGACTTCACCTACACCGCCTACGCGACCGTGGGCTACATGCTGGACGTGTTCGCGGGCAACGAGGTGCCGCGCACGGTCTCGTACACCGATCCGGTGCCGGTCAGCGTGCTCTCGCGGGCCACGATCGAGCAGCAGATCCCGGGCGACGGCACGTCCTGGACCTTCGCCGGTGGTGGCTACCGGGACAGCTTCGTGCAGGGCTGGGGCGAGCGCTTTGCCGCCTAGCGGATCTCCGCGACGGAGGGACCGGTCGTGACGTCTCCCGTCCAGCCCGCGGAGGCGTCGGCCTCCGCGGGCGCCGACGGGGCGGTCGGTGGGGGCGCCGCGGCACCCTCCCGGGCGGCCACGGCGCAGCGGCGGCTGGGCCCCTTCGGAGTGCCGGTGATCACCGTGGTGATCATCGCCGTGTTCGCGATGCTGTCGTCGAACTTCCTGGTCCTCGAGAACCTCCAGGACATCCTGCGCCAGTCCGCGCTGCCGCTGATCGTGGCGGTGGGGTTGACCGTGCCGCTGATCATGGGCGACTTCGACCTCTCGATCGCCGCGGTGGCGGGATTCGCTACGACGGTGGTCTCGGTGCTGGTCGCCCGGGACGGCATGTCGCTGCTGCTCGGAATCGTCCTGATCCTGGGCTTCGGGGTCGTGGTCGGCCTGTTCAACGGCTTCCTCGTCTCGGCCGTCGGCCTCTCCGCGCTGGTGGTCACGATCGCCGTGGGGTCGGTGCTCAACGGGCTCGAGTTCGCGATCTCCGGCAGCGAGCAGATCTCGTCCGGCTACCCCGCCGGGTTCGTGAGCTTCGCGCGGAGCGACATCGGTCCCTTCCCGACGCTGTTCGTCCTGGCGATCGTCGTCGCGATAGCGGTCTGGGTGCTGCTGGAGCGCACCGCCACGGGGCGCAACATCCGTGCGATCGGCGGCAACATCGACGCGGTTCGGGTCGCCGGCATCAACGTCAACCGCACGCGGATCCTCGGCTTCGTGCTCTGCTCCGGGCTCGCGGCGCTCGCCGGGATCCTCTACGCGGGGCAGCAGTCGGTGGCCTATCCGCTGACCGGCCTCAACGTTCTGCTGCCCTCGTTCGCCGCGGTGTTCATCGGCGCGGCGGCGTTCAAGCTCGGCGAGTTCAACGTGCCGGGCACGGTGATCGGCATCCTGATCGCGTCGATCATCAACAACGGGCTGCTGCTGGTCGACGTCGCCTCGTGGGCGGTCTACATCTTCCAGGGTCTGATCCTGCTGATCGCGCTGCTGTTCGCCCGGGCGGTCACCAGCGACCCGGCCGGAAAGGGGCGTTGACCGGTGGGCGACGCACCGGCGGAGCCCCCGATCATCGCGCTGCGAGGCCTGCAGAAGCGCTACGCGGGCGTGCACGCGGTGAAGGGCGTCAGCTTCGACATCCGGGCGGGTGAGACCCTGGGCCTGGTCGGCGCCAACGGGGCCGGCAAGTCGACGCTGACGCGGATGATCTCCGGGGGCGAGGCGCCCGACCAGGGGCTGATCGAGGTCGACGGCGAGCCCGTGGCGATGAAGTCGGCCGCGGACGGGCTTCGTCGCGGCGTCGTGCTCGTGCCGCAGGCGCTGACGATCGTGCCGAACCTGTCCGTGCGCGAGAACCTGGTCCTCGGGCTCGAGCGCAACCGGCGGCCGGGATCCCCGAGGGTCGACGCGGAGGCGATCGGACGCGTGCTCGGGTCGCTGGGACTCGACGTCGACCTGGACGGCAAGGCCGGGAGGCACTCGCCCGCGGTGCTCAAGCTGCTGATGATCGGCGCCGGGCTGCTCCGCGACCCGCGTGTGCTGATCCTCGACGAGCCGACCGCGATCCTCGCCGGTGCGGAGGTCGAGCGGCTGTTCTCGGTGATCGCCTGGCTGCGCGAGCAGGGGCAGACGATCGTCTACATCTCGCACCGACTTCCGGAGATCGTCGATCTCTGCGATCGGGTGGCGGTCATGCGCAACGGCGCGCTCGTCGAGGTCGCCGAGCGCGGGGCCTCGCCCAGTCGGCTGGCTGAGCTGATGGTCGGCGGGGTCGTCGAGGTCTCGCCGCGGTCGTCGACGGAGGCGCGGGCGGCGACGGGCGACGTGCTGCTGGAGACGCGAGGGTTGTCGCGCCGCCCGAAGCTGCCGCCGACCGACCTGACGGTGCGCGCGGGCGAGATCGTCGGACTGGCCGGTCTGGTCGGTGCGGGGCGTACGAGCCTGATCCGCACGATCGTCGGCCTCGAGCCGGCGGACGACGGCGACGTGGCCGTCGGCGGTCGCGTCGTGACGCCACGCAGCTCCCGCGAGGCGATCGAGGCGGGGATCGCGCACATTCCGGAGGACCGCGCGCGGCTGGCGATCGTGCGGCAGATGACGGTCGCGGAGAACGTCGCCCTGCCGCACCGGAGGATCGGACGCGGGCGCCCGTGGCTGCCGTACATCACGCCCCGACGTCAGCGCCTGGCGGTCGAGGGGACGCTGGCGGAGCTGCAGATCGAGCCGGCGGACGCGGCGGGGCTGCGGGCCGGCGGCCTGAGCGGCGGCAACCAGCAGAAGGCGGTGCTGGCGCGGTGGCTGATGAGCGACGCGAGCGTCTTCGTCTTCGACGAGCCGACCGAGGGCATCGACGTCGCGGCACGGGCGCAGGTGCATGAGCTGATCCGCGGGATCGCGGCCCGTGGCGCGGCCGTCCTGCTCTCGTCGTCGGACGTCGAGGAGGTGGCGCTGATGGCCGATCGGGTGCTCGTCATGCGGCACGGGCGGATCGACGTGGAGCTGGAGGGCGACGAGGTCAACGAGTCGTCGATCGGTCTCGCGTCGCTCGGGGAGCACCGTGGCTCGTCGGTGTCCGCGTAGGACCGGGGCGGCCCGGGGCGTCAGGGCCCGGAGGGGGCCCGCGCGGGGCGGTCGGCTCCCGGCCCGATGAGCGACGCCGGCTCGGCGACGCCGCGAGGCGCCGTCTCCGCCCCGCCGTCGACCGGCGATCCGCGGCGGCGTGCGCTGGTCGTCGCGATCGCGGCGTTCTCGTTCGGCCTGGTGCTGTTGCAGACCACGGCGGTCAACCTGGCGCTCCCGGTGATTCGGGAGCAGCTCGCCGTCGGAGTCGACGGCCTGCAGTGGGCGGTCTCGGCCTACGCCGTCGTCGTGGCCGGCGTGTTGCTCCCGGCCGGCGTGGTCTGCGACCGGATCGGGGCGTCGCGTGCGCTCGCCGGGGGCCTCTCGCTGATCGTGGTCGGTGCCGCGGCGTCGGCGTCGGCGGCGGGCGTGCTCGGCATCATCGTCGGCCAGGCGATCGCCGGTTTCGGGGCGGCGTTCATGCTGCCCGCCGCGACCGCGGTCCTGGTCGAGGCGACGCCGCCGGGGCGCGAGCGCGCCCGGGCCGTCGGGATGCTCGGCGTCGGAGGAGCCGTCGGCTTCGGTCTCGGGCCGGTGGTCGCCGGGCTGGTCGGTGGCTGGCTCGGCTGGCGCGGGGTCTTCGCCCTCCCCGGTGCGTGCGTCCTGGCGACCCTGGCTGCGGCCGTGCTCGTCGTACCGCCGAGCCCGCGCCGTCCCCGTCGCGGCCCCAACCCGGTGACCGTGACCGCGGTCGTCCTGATGGTCGGTGGCGCGGCGTTCCTCTTGATCGACGGCAACGCCAACGGCTGGTGGCGGGCGTCGACGGCGATCGCGCTGGCCGTCGTGTCCGCGCTCGCGGTCGGCCTGGTCCGCGCCGGTGACGCCGGCTTGGGGTCGCTCCTGCCGCCACGGCTGCTCCGTGGTCCGGGGTTCCGCCTGATGCTCGGCCTCGCCTGGGGGCACAGCGCGGGGATCTACGGGATGTTGTTCGTCGTCGCGCTCGCGGTGCCGGCCGCTACCGGGGTGTCGGTGGCGACCCTCAGCCTGCTGCTCGTTCCGCAGGCGATCGGGGCCGGTTGCACCGCCCCGCTGGCGTCCCGTTGGGTCGGGCGGATCGGGGCGCGTCGACCGCTGATCGTCGGTTGCCTGTACTGCGCGGTCGGAACGTCGATCCTGACGTTGGGGGGCAACGCGGGCTCGGTCGGGTTCGTCGCCGCCGGCACGCTGCTCATCGGCATCGGCGGCGGGCACGTGACCCCGGCGCTGACGACGGCCGTCACGATGAGCGTGCCGCCTGACCTGGTCGGCGTGGGGGCGGGCGCGTTCAACGCCTTCCGTCAACTCGGGACCGTCGGGGGCGTCGCGTTGATCGGGGGGACGACGGCGATCGCCGACCCGGTGCTGGCGCTGCGTGTCGCGGCGGTGCTGGCGATCGCGATCTTCCTGGCGTCGGCG
>CAZFIQ010000021.1:22610-24957 GCA_964519185.1 uncultured Patulibacter sp. | reverse complement strand
AACGCGGTCGAGCTGCACGGCGAGCTGGTCGCCCGCGGGGTCCACTTCCGGGCGACGACCGACTCGGAGATCATGGCCGCGCTGCTGGCCACCGCGGAGGTCGACAGCCTGGAGGAGGCGATCGTCCAGGCGATCCCGCGGATGCACGGTGCCTACTCGACGGTGGTGATGGACCGCGACCGGATCCACGCCTTCCGCGATCCCCAGGGGATCCGTCCGATGTGCCTCGGCCGGATCGGCGACAACGGCTGGGTCGTCGCCTCCGAGACGTGCGCGCTGGACATCATCGGCGCGCGCTACGAGCGTGACGTTGAGCCCGGCGAGCTGGTGATCCTCGACGAGCGCGGCGTGACCAGCCGGATGGTGCTGCCCGGCCAGCGGCGCGCGTCCTGCCTGTTCGAGTACATCTACTTCGCCCGTCCCGACTCGCGGATGAACGGCCAGCTGCTGCAGCGCAGCCGCACCCGGATGGGCGAGCTGCTCGCCCGCGACTCCCCGGTGCCCGGCGCGGACATCGTGGTGCCGGTGCCCGACTCGGGGATCCCCGGGGCGCGGGGCTTCGCGCGGGCCAGCGGGATCCCGGTCGAGGACGGCTTCGTCAAGAACCGCTACGTCCAGCGGACCTTCATCCAGCCGGGCAACGAGCTGCGTCAGCAGGGCCTGCGGCTGAAGTTCAACCCGCTGCCGGAGGTCGTCGAGGGCAAGAGCCTGGTCGTGGTCGACGACTCGATCGTCCGCGGCAACACGACCCGCCAGCTGGTCAAGATGCTGCGCGACGCGGGTGCGCGGGAGGTCCACTTCCGGATCACGGCGCCGCCGATCCGCAACCCCTGTCACTACGGCGTGGACATGTCCAGCCGCGAGGAGATGGTGGCGCACGAGCGGACGGTCGAGCAGATCCGCGAGCACATCGGCTGCGAGTCGCTGGCCTACCTGTCGCTCGACGCGGTCTACGAGGCGGTCGAGGGCGAGCGCAGCACCCACTGCGACGCCTGCTTCAGCGGCGACTACCCGATCGCCGGCACCGAGTCGCACCTGGGCAAGTTCGCGCTGGAGAACCAGCTGCCGATGGTCCAGGCGTAGCCGCCGCCGTGGTGGCCGGCACGTCGGACCCGCTGCTCCCCACGCTGCGCGAGGTCTTCGGGCACCCGGGCTTCCGGCCGGGGCAGGCGGACGCGGCCCGCGCGGCGTTCTCCGGCCGCGACGCGCTGGTCGTGATGCCGACCGGCGCGGGCAAGTCGCTGACCTACCAGCTGCCGGCACTCTGCCGCGACGACCTGACGCTGGTCGTCTCGCCGCTGGTCTCGCTGATGCGCGACCAGGTCGACCAGCTCAACGCGCGGGTCGCGGCCTCCGGGACGAACGTCGCGGCCGGCGGCCCACCCGCCGCACTGCTCAGCGGCCAGCAGGACCCGCGCGAGAACCACGCCACGCTCGAGCGGGCGGTGTCCGGGGAGCTGCGGCTGCTCTACGTCGCCCCCGAGCGGTTTGGCTCGGCGGCGTTCCTGGACCGGATCCGCCACGCCCGGGTCGGCCTCTTCGTCGTCGACGAGGCGCACTGCGTCAGCCAGTGGGGCCACGACTTCCGGCCCGACTACTTCCGGCTGGCCGACGCCGCCCGCTGGCTCGGCGTGACGTCGATCCTGGCGGCGACGGCCACCGCCACGCCCCAGGTCGCGGCCGACATCGAGCGCCGCCTCCACCTGCGCGATCCGGTCTCCGTGCGCACCGGCTTCGATCGGCCGGCGCTGTCGTTCGTGGTCCGCCGCTGCTCCGGACGGGTCGAGCGCCGCGGGCGGCTGCTGACCGCGCTGAAGGAGCCGGACGCGCTGCCGGCGATCGTCTACGCCGGGACCCGTGACAACGCCGACCAGCTGGCGGTTGAGCTGGGGGCGGCGCTCGGCGTCGAGGCGGTGTCGTACCACGCGGGCCTCGACCGGACGACGCGCGACGAGGCCCAGCGGCGGTTCATGGGCGGCCAGGTGCCGCTGGTCTGCGCGACCAACGCCTTCGGGATGGGCGTCGACAAGGCCGACGTCCGGACCGTCGTCCACGACAGCGCGCCGCCCTCGATCGAGGCCTGGTACCAGGAGGCCGGCCGCGCCGGACGCGACGGCCGGCCGGCGCGGGCGATCCTGCTCGCCGACGGACGCGACAAGGGCCTGCACCGCTACTTCATCGAGCGCACGGAGGTCGACGACGCGACGCTCGACCGGATCGCCGGGGCGATCGTCGGCGCCACGATCGACGCCCGCTTCGACCTGGGGCTCGGCGAGATCCGCGGGGGCGCCGACGCGGAGACGACCCGGGCGGTCTTCGGCCACCTGACGCAGGCGGGCTGACGGCG
>CAZFIQ010000021.1:18942-22600 GCA_964519185.1 uncultured Patulibacter sp. | reverse complement strand
CACCGCGATCTGAAGCCCGATAACATCTTCATCGACAACGTCGCCAAGGGGCAGATCGTGAAAGTCATCGACTTCGGAATCGCCAAGATGGTGACCGGTGGCGACAAGCTGACGCAGGCGGGCATGGTCCAGCCCGCCCCGGGACCGCCGGACCGGCTCCGCGGGCGTCTGCTGGCGCCGTACGACGAGCGGGTCCGCGACGAGGTTCAGCAGCTCGCGCGGGGCGCGCAGCAGCAGCGCTGGACGCAGTACCGGGCGCTCTGGGGGTTCGTCGAGAGCGAGCACTGCCGCCGTCGCGCCGTGCTGCGGCACTTCGGCGACCCCGCCCCGGACCGGACGGACGCGGTCTCGGTCCCCTGTTGCAACGTCTGCGTGCCGCTGCTGCTGCCGGAGGCGGACAGCGCGGCGGCCCGCGGCGACGGGCGGAGCCGGTCGGCGTCGGCGAAGGCCGCGGCGGAGCGGGCCCGGGCCGGACGTCCGCTGCCGCCCGGTGACCGGTCGGCGGTCGACACGTCGATCCTCGAGGTGATCCGCGACGCGCAGCCGGCGATCGGCCGCAACCGGGTCGTCGAGGTCCTGCGCGGCGGGCGCTCGCAGCGGCTGCTGGCCCACGGCTACGACGGCCTGCCCGCCTACGCGCGCCACGCCGACCTGCGCACGGCTGACATGCTGGAGCGCGTCGACGCGCTGCTTCGGAGCGGGGCGATCGTCAGCTCCGGCGGCCACTACCCGGTGCTGTCGCTCGCCGACGACGGCGAGACCCTCGATCTTCAGGACGTGGCATGACCCCCGGCCCCCAACCCCTCCGCGTGGGCGTGCTGGCGTCCGGCCAGGGCACCAACCTGCAGGCGCTGCTCGACACGCTGGACCCGGCCGAGGCGGTCGTCGTCGCCGTCGCCAGCGACCAGCCGGCCGCAGCGGCGCTGGGCCGGGCCGAGCGGGCCGGGGTCGCCCGCCGCGCCTTCCCGCGGGACGACCACGCGACCCGCGAGCAGCGCGACGCGGCGATCGCCGGCTGGCTGCGCGACGAGGGCGTCGAGCTGGTGGTGCTGGCCGGCTACATGGCGATCCTGACGCCGACCTTCATCCGCGCCTTCCCCGAGCGGATCATCAACGTCCATCCGTCGCTGCTGCCGGCCTTCCCCGGCATCCGCGCGATCGAGCAGGCGCTCGACCACGGGGTCGAGGTCTTCGGCGTGACCGTCCACCTGGTCGACGAGGGGGTCGACACCGGGCCGATCCTGCTGCAGGACGGCGTCCGCCTGCCGGGCGCCGAGAGCGTCGGGGAGGTGTTGGCGGCGCTGCGGCCGATCGAGCACCAACTGCTGCCGGAGGCGGTGCGGATGGCCGCCCGCGGCCGTCTCGCCCCGCACCGCGCGGCGACCTGACCGGGCTTCGGAGCGGCCTGACCGGCCCCGGGGCGACCCGAGGGGAGCGCCGGCCGGGACGTCCTGGCCGGCGCCGCCGCGGCGGCGGGTGCGGCGCTACCGGCCGCCGAGCTGCTGCTTCATCGCGTCGAGCTGCTTCTTGGCCTCGGCCGGCAGCTTGCCCTCGCGGTCGAGCTCCTCGGCGGCCGAGATGATCGCCTGCTGCATCCGCTTCGCCAGGTCGGCCATCCGCTTCTGCCCCTCGGCCGCGTCCAGTTTGCCGTCGGAGATCTGCTTCTGCACGTCCTGGATCTGCTTCTGCACGTCGCCGGCCTTCGCCTCGACCTTCTTCTGCATCTCGGAGACGTAGGCGGGCTGCTCGTCCACCGCCTTGCGGGCGGAGCGGGCGGCCTCGGCCGCCCGCTCGCGCACGTCCCGCGCCGCGTCGCGGGCATTGCTGGTGGCCTCGGCCGCCTTCTCGCGGGCGTCCCCGGTCGCCTCCGCGGCCTTCTCGCGCGCGGTCTTCGCGGCCTCCCGGGCGGTGGTCCGCGCCTCGCGGGTCGCCTCGTCGACCTGGGTGCGGGCCCCGTCGACGGCGGTCCGCACCTGATCGGCCGCGCTTTGCGTCTCCTCCTGCGCGGTGCTGACGGCGTTCCGCGCGGTCTCGGCGTCGTCGTCGCCCCCGCAGGCGGCGAGGCCGAGCGGAACCGCCAAGATCAGGGGCAGGGCGATCAGTCGGTTTCGAAACATTGTCGTATCGTGACGGATGGAGACGAACCGTGGAGAAATGATCGGCGGTCGGCGACCGCTGCTCCCGCGATGCGGCCGGCGGTCCGCCGGCTCCCCACCGTATTCTCGGGGCAGCCATGCTGGATCCGCTCGACATCACCCCGCCCGACCGCGTCCCCGTCCGCCGAGCGCTGCTCTCGGTGTCCGACAAGTCCGGGCTGGTGGAGCTGGCGCAGGCGCTGCACGCCCAGGGGACGGAGCTGGTGTCGACGGGCGGCACCGCCAAGGCGATCGCCGACGCCGGCCTGCCCGTCGTCGCCGTCGACGACGTCACCGGCTTCCCGGAGATGATGGACGGCCGCGTCAAGACCCTGCATCCGCGGTTGTTCGCGGGGATCCTCGGCGTTCGCCAGCTCGACACCCACGCGGCCGCGGCGACCGAGCACGAGATCGGCTGGATCGACCTCGTCGTCGTCAACCTCTATCCGTTCGAGGACACCATCGCCCGCGACGGCGTGACCATCGCCGAGGCGATCGAGAACATCGACATCGGCGGCCCGTCGCTGATCCGCGCCGCGGCCAAGAACCACGCCTACGCCACGATCCTGACCGACGCCGCGCAGTACCCCGCGGTGATCGAGGAGCTGCAGGCGTCCGAGGACGGCTCGCTGTCGCTGGCGACCCGCCGCAACCTGGCGCTCCAGGCCTACGCCACGACCGCCCGCTACGACGCGGCGATCAGCGGCTTCCTGCAGACGCAGGACGACTTCAACGGCGCCGCGCTGCCGCTCGGCCACGCCCACGGCCGCCCGGCCGCCGGCGGTCGCGTGCCGTTCGCGCCGCAGCTCAGCTTCGGCTACGTCAAGGAGCGCACGCTCCGCTACGGCGAGAACCCGCACCAGCGCGGCGCGTACTACCGCCGCGCCGGCGCCGGCGCGCACCTGCTCGGCGGCGTCGAGCAGCTCCACGGCAAGGAGCTCTCGTTCAACAACCTGCTCGACCTGGAAGCGGCCCGCGCGATCGCCCGCGAGCTCGACGAGCCGGCCTGCGTGATCGTCAAGCACAACAACCCGTGCGGCGCCGCGATCGGCCGCGACAGCAGCGACGCCTACGCCAAGGCCTTCGCCTGCGATCCGGTCTCCGCCTTCGGCGGGATCATCAGCCTGACACGCACGGTCGACGCCGCGGCGGCCGAGGCGATCAGCCAGCAGTTCGTCGAGGTGCTCTTCGCGCCCGGCTACGACGACGACGCGCTGGAGATCCTCAGCCGCAAGCCGAACGTCCGCCTGCTGCGCGGCGACGACGGCGCGCTGCGCGGGCTGGAGGCGCTCGACGTGCGGCCGGTCGCCGGCGGCGCCCTGATCCAGGACGCCGACGAGGTCGTGGTCGACCGCGACACCATGAGCGTCGCCACCGCCACAGCCCCGACCGAGGACCAGTGGCGCGACATGCTCTTCGCCTGGCGCGTGATGCGCCACGTCAAGTCGAACGCGATCGTCTACGCCAAGGACGGCGCCACGGTCGGCATCGGCGCGGGGCAGATGAGCCGGGTCGACAGCACC
>CAZFIQ010000021.1:15364-18932 GCA_964519185.1 uncultured Patulibacter sp. | reverse complement strand
CGACTCCGCCCGGATCGCGGTCGCGAAGGCCCAGGAGCACGGGCTCGACCTGGCCGGCGCCGCGATGGCGTCCGACGCCTTCTTCCCGTTCGCCGACGGCGTCGAGATCGGCCTCGACGCCGGCGTCCGCGCCGTGATCCAGCCCGGCGGCTCGGTCCGCGACGACGAGGTGATCGCGGCGGTCGACAAGGTCGGGGCGACGATGGTGTTCACGGCCCGTCGCCACTTCCGCCACTAGCCAGGCGCACGTATGCGCTTCGCATCTCGGCACGGCTGAAGCTCGGCAGTACGTCCGTACAGCTCTCGCCTCATCCGCGCCGACCTGCTCGGCCTACGTGCGCCTGGTCGAGCAGCTACGACTGGCGACGCAAACCCCTGAACCCCTGGTCGGGTGATCTGCGTACGTCGACCTTCACCCGCGATTGCGGGGCTTTCATAGACTGGAAGGGATGAGTCGCGATCAGGACCGGGTCCAGCGCTTCCACTCCGGCGGGCCGTGGGAGACGGAGGTCGGCTACTCGCGGGCGCTCCGCGTCGGCGACCGCGTGCTGCTGTCCGGGACCACCGCGGCGCGCGGCGACGACGAGCCGGTGCCGGCCGACGCGACCGAGCAGGCCCGCCGGGCCTTCGAGACGATCGGCGTCACGCTCGAGCAGGCCGGGGCCCAGCTGGACGACGTGGTCCGCTGCCGGATCTTCGTCGTCGACATCGCCCGCAACGGCGATGCCGTGCTGGAGGTCTACCGCGACGTCCTCCGCAGCGCCCGGCCGACCGTCTCGACCCTCGGCGTCGCCGCGCTGATCGATCCGGCGCTGCTGGTCGAGATCGAGGTCGAGGCGATCGTCGGCAGCGGCGACGTCTACGAGGGCTGACCCGGCTCCATCCGCGCCGCGTAGTGGGCCGCCAGCTCGGTCCGCGAGCGGACGTCGAGCTTGCGGTAGGCGCTGCGCAGGTGGTGCTCGACCGTGCGCGGGGACAGGAACAGGGTGGCCGCGACCTCGCGGTTGGTGCGACCGGCCGCGACGAGCTCGCAGACGTCGTGCTCGCGAGCGGTCAACGGGTCCGGACGGTCCTCGCGGAGGGGGACGCCCGCCCCGGGCGCGGAGCCGGTCGCGGCCAGCTCGCGGGCGGCCCGCGATGCCCACCGTCGAGCGCCCATCGCGGCGAACGCCTCGGCCGCCGCGGTCAGCAGCTCACGGGCGTCGGACCGGCGGCGCTCGCGGCGCAGCCGCTCGCCGACGGCCAGCCGCGTGCGGGCCTCCTCGAAGGGCATCGGCTGCTCGCGGTGGAGCGCCAGGGCCGCCTGCAGCTCGGCGTCGACCGTCGCCGCGGGGCCGAGCAGGGCGCGACCGCGGTGGGTCGCGGCGCGCGCCCAGGTCCCGCCCGTGCGCGCGGCGCCGGCCGCCAGCTCGTCGAGCACGCGCGCGGCCTCCGCGGGCCGCCCGGCGCGCAGCAGCGCCTCGACCGCGTCGCCCGGGGTGAAGAGGAACGCCGGATCGGTGGTGCCGTGGGCGGCGGCATGGGCGAGCGCCCGCTCGTAGTGCCGGGCGGCGGTGGTGGCGTCGCCCGAGGACAGCGCCAGGTGCCCGAGCGCGTGCTCGGCGCCGGCCAGGGTCGCCGGCAGCTCGTCGGGGCGCGCGGTCGACAGCAGCCGATCGGCGGTCGTCCGGCAGGTGCGCTCGTCGCCGCGGTGGGCCGCGACCAGCGCCGCCGCGGTCTGGACCAGCGCGGCCGACGCCCCCAGGCCCAGCCCGGTCTCCGCGATCTCGGTGGCCTCCTCGACGTAGGCGGCGGCCTGCCCCAGGTCCCCGAGCCGCACGTGCAGCGCCGCGAGGATCGCCAGCGGCAGGGCCAGCGGGATCACCGCCCCGGTGGCGCGGTTGGCGTCGACGATCCGCTCCAGCTGCCGGCGCGCGGTCGCGTGCTCGCCCAGCCAGACCCAGCAGAGCCCGGCGATCGCCTGGACCTCGTAGCCGGGGCCCGTCGGGTCCCACGCCAGCAGCTGGTCGGCGTAGGCGGCCAGCAGCCGGCGCCCGCGCTCGTGATCGCTCGTGTTGACCGCGGCCTCGGCCAGGATCACCCCGGGGATCACCTCGGCGCCCGGGGGCGCCAGCTCGACCGCGCGGCGGGCGGTCGCGGTCAGGTCCGCCATCGGTCCCGAGCCCATCAGTGCGATGCAGGCCTGGATCAGCAGCGCGGTCGCTCGTCCCGGGTCGGTCGGGGCGATCGCGTCGGCCTCGGCCTCCAGCAGCCGCCGCGCCTCGCGGGCGGCGCCGCTCTGGTGCAGCGCCATCCCGCGCAGCAGCTGCAGGTCGGCCCGCGGCGCGGGCGCGGTGACCGTCGGCAGTACCGCGTCGAGCACGCCCCGGGCGCGCAGCGGCTGACCGGCGAGTGCCGCCGCGGTCGCCGCCTTGGCCGCCCGCCCGACCGCCAGCGCGGGGTCGGCGGTCAGGTGGGTCGCGCGGGCGTGGATCGCGGCGGCGGTGCCGGGCGCGCCGCGCTGCAGGGTCGCGTCGGCGAACGCCTCGAGCCGGCCGGCGAGGGCGTCGTCCGGCGCGGTCGCCGCCAGGGCCTGCTGCCACGACCGCTCGGGCTCCTCGGTCCGCTCGGCGACCCAGCGGTGCGCGGCCCGGCGGGCCGACGCGCTGGCCCCGTGGTAGACGGCGGAGCGCACGATCGGGTGACGGAAGCGCACCCCCGGGGCGGACCCGGGGCCCGCTGGCGTCAGGTCGACCAGCTCGGCGTCCTCGGCGGGTCCGAGCTCGTCGGCGACCAGGGCGGCCGGCGCGCCCGCGGCGGCGTGCAGCAGCGCCTCCCGGGCCCGTGCGGGCAGCGCGGCGCTGCGGTCGGCAAACGTCTGCTGCAGGCGATCGCCGACCGGCAGCGGCTCGGGCAGCAGCGCGCGTCCGGCCCGCTGCGCGGCGGTCAGCCGTCGCGGGGCCTCGGTCAGCGCCAGCGGGTTGCCGCCGATCGCGTGCACGAGCGCCTCGGCGACGGCCGGGGCCAGCCCGCCCTCGCGGGCCAGCGCGACCGCGGCCTCGGGCTCCAGCTCGTCCAGCGGCAGTACCGGGACGTCGGGCCAGGTCGGCGGGGCGCTGCCGCGGACCGACCAGACGGCGATCAGCGCGATCCCCAGCCGGTCGGCTCGGCGGGCCAGGAACGCGACCGCGTCGCGCGACGACGGGTCGAGCCACTGGGTGTCGTCGACCAGGACGACGAGCGGCGCCGCGGCGGCGATCCGGGCGGAGACGGTCCGCAGCAGCTCGGCCGGGTCGGAGGCGTGGAGCGTCGCGTCGCCGTCGGTCAGCAGCGGCTGCAGCAGGTGCTCGAGGCCGGCCAGCGGCAGGGCGGTCTCGGCCTCGGTCCCGGTCGTGGTCAGGCACGGCAGGTCGTCCGGGACGATCGAGCGCAGCAGGGCGCTCTTGCCGACGCCGGGCGCGCCGTCGATCCGCAGCGCGCCGCCCTGCCCCCGGCGGGCGTCGTCCAGCAACGCCAGCAGGCGACCGCGGTCGCGCTCGCGGCCGATCAGGGAGGGAGAAGGGGGAAGGGGGGACGAAGGGGCGATGGG
>CAZFIQ010000021.1:0-15354 GCA_964519185.1 uncultured Patulibacter sp. | reverse complement strand
CGTTTGCGCCAGAGACTCCATTTGAAACTGGCGCCAACAATCGTTGGGTGACGTTGAGGAGGACGAGGAGACGGGGCGGAGAGGGAGTCCGGCGGAGAAGGGCGTGGGGGAGGACGAGGAGACGGCAGAGAAGGGACCGGGAGCGTCCGTCCGCGGACGTCGGTCGCAGAATCTAGTGCCCGCAGGTCCCGGAAACCAACCATGCGCCCACCCCACCCCCGGCTGATGCGGATTTCGCCTGCGTGGCCGGCGGAACCCGCATCAGCCGGAGACGGCGTGGCCCACCCGCCGTGCTGATGCGGATCGCGCCCACGACACCGGCAGAACCCGCATCAGTCCACCGCAGCCGCGCGCACTTCTCCCGCTGATGCGGGTCGCGCCCACGACACCGGCGGAACCCGCATCAGCCGGGGCCTCGTCGTCGGACCGCACCGCAGGCTCAGGCGGACCAGCGGGTGACGTGGATCGCGGTCACCGGAACGCGGTCGCCGATCCAGGCGGCCCACGCCGGATCCCCAACCCGCCGCTCCACCACCAGCCGCCGCCGCGGCAGCTCGTCGCGGCCGTACGTGACCCGCTCGACGTCGTGGTCGGTCAGCGGCTCGCGCGGTAGCCGGCGCCGCCGCCGCTCGCCCTCGACGGACGGCGTACGGGCGCCGCCCGCGGTCTCGGCGATCCGTCGCCACTGGACGTCGCGCCAGGTCAGCGGGTCGTCGGCCGGGTCGATCGCCTCCGGCCGCTCGGCGCCGACCGCGAAGAGCAGGTGGTCGTCGCCCTCGACGGTGGCGATCCAGCCGGGCTGGCCCTTCAGGTCCAGGTGCCAGGCGGTCCAGGCGCGGTGGCCGTCGACGGCGGCGAACCGCTGGGCGCCGATCACCACCCATTCGCGGTCGTCGTACTGGACCTCGGCGCCGACCTCCAGCCGGTCGACGGTGCCGCGGTCCCGCGACGGACCGCCGTCGACCGGGGCGGGGTGCCGCTGCCGCTCGTCCGCGACCACGATCGGACCGGGACGCCGCTGCACCGCCATCACCAGCATCACGATCGTGCCGATCACCAGCAGCGCCGCCAGGATGAGCGCGATCGTCGCCATGCGGGCACCCTACAGTCGCCCCACCCCACCGAGCTGATGCGGTTTCCGCCGCCCACACCGGCACGATCCGCATCGGCAGGCCCCGGCCGACCGCCGACCGCCACCCCACCGAGCTGATGCGGCTTCCGCTACCCACGCCGGCACGATCCGCATCAGCAGGCGACCGGCCGTGCCGTCCGGTCGATCTGCCTCCCCGACCGGCCGACATTCGTCCGCCGAAACCCCGAACATGAAGCGTCGCGTGTCCGTGTCGCTCCCCGTACCTCCCGGCCTCCGCGTCTGGCAGCACGAGGTCCTCGAAGCCATGGCGCAATGGCAGCAGGGGACCTTCCTCGTCGCCGCCGCGCCCGGCGCCGGCAAGACCCGTCCCGCGCTCGAGCAGGCGGTGCGGCTGCTCTACGCCCGCGAGGCGGACCGAATCGCGCTGGTCTGCCCGACGGCGCCGCTGACCCGCCAGTGGGCGGAGGCCGCGGCGCGGCTCGGGGTCCACCTGGCTCCGGACGCCACCGAGCTGACGCCGCCGGCCGGGTTCCACGGCGTCGCGGTGACCTACGCCCGCGTCGCGCAGTCCGCCGAGCGCTGGGCCAGCCAGTGCACCGAGAGCACGATCGTGATCGCCGACGAGGCGCACCACCTGGGCGAGGAGCTCTCGTGGGGCAAGGGCTTCAGCCTGGCGCTCGGCCGCGCCAAGCGCTGGTTGTTGCTCTCGGGGACCCCGTTCCGCTCCGACGCCAGCGCGATCCCGGGCGTCCAGTACGACGGCGACGGGATGGCGCAGCCGGACTACGCCTACGGCTACGCCGATGCGGTCCGCGACGGCGTCTGCCGTCCGGTCACGTTCATCCCGTTCGACGGCACGATGTCGTGGCAGTCGGGCGACGAGACGGTCGAGGCGACCTTCTCCGATGCGGTCTCCAGCGACCAACGCGCGCGTCGCTACCGGACCGCGATCTCGACCGACCTGGAGGGCGCGCTGCCGAAGATCCTCCGCGACGCCAATCGCCGGCTGCTCGGCCTGCGCGAGTCGTCGCACCCCGAGGCCGGCGGCCTGGTCGTCGCAGCCGACGGCGACCACGCGCGAGCGGTCGGCGCGGCGCTGCACCAGATCACCGGCACGCCGCCGGTGATCGTGATGCACACCGACCCTCAGGCCCACCGCAAGCTCGAGCAGTTCACGCGCGCCAGCGACCCGTGGATCGTCGCCGTCAACATGGTCTCCGAGGGCGTCGACATCCCGCGGCTGCGGATCGGCGTCTACGCGACGGCGGCGAAGACCGCGATGATCTTCCGCCAGATCGTCGGCCGCTTCGTCCGCACGATCCCCGACCGGCCGATCGAGAGCGCCTGGCTGTACATGCCGGCGGAGCCGACGCTGCGGGCGCACGCCGCCGAGGTCGACTCCGAGCTGATTCCGCTGCTGCGCCGCAAGGAGGACGCGGATCCGGATGCCCTGCTCGACGACGAGACGCTGGAGCGGGCCAACCGGTCCGAGGACGAGGCGGGCCTGGCCCCCGAGTTCAAGGCGCTGAACGCGGACATGGCGCCGGAGGCCCAGCTCGACCTGTTCGGCGGCGCGACGCCGATCAAGCGGGAACCGTCGCCGGCCGTGGACGGGACGACCACGGGCACGGTCACGTTGCCGCCGCCCGGAGCCCCGGGGGCGGGCGTCCCGGGCGCGGCGACCGACGTTCCGCTCTGGCAGCAGCGTCAGCGACTGCGCGACACCCGCCATCGGCTGGTCTCGGAGCTGGGCCGGGCCCGTCGCGCGACCCAGCGGGAGATCAACGCCTGGGTCAACAAGCAGATCGGGGTGGCCAAGGTCCAGGACGCGTCGATCGACCAGCTCCAGCAGTCGATCGAGCTGCTGGAGCGGGCGCTGCTCGGCCGCGCCTGACGGCTCGTGCGGGGTGACGGGCGGCGATCCTGCGTACGATCGGCCCATGAACCGCTGGCGCGTCACCCTCTGCGCGATCGTGCCCTACGCCGCTGCGCTGGCCGCGTTCGCGCTGGCCTGAGCCGGAACGGCGACCGTCGCTGGGCGGTGATCGCTCGGCCGCGCCTGCTGCTGCACGACCTGTCGCCTCGTAACGCGGAGCGCGCTGACCGCGGACGCTGCTGCACGACTTGCTGCCCCGTAGCGCGGAGCGCGCTAACCGCGCCGCCTGCTGCACGGCCGGCAGCCGTGCAGCAGCAGCCGCACGGCGGGCTACGGCAGGTCGGCCACCACGTCCGCCAGCGGCTTGCGAATGCCGGTGACGAACGGCAGCTCCTCGCGGGTGTGCCGGCGGGCCTCGGCGGCGCGCAGGTCGCGCATCAGGTCGACGATCCGCTCGAGCTCGTCGGCCTCGAAGGCCAGCAGCCACTCGTAGTCGTTGAGCGCGAAGGCGCTGATCGTGTTGGCCCGGACGTCCTTGTAGCCGGCGGCCATCATCCCGTGCTGACGGAGCATCTGCGACCGCTCCTGCGGGTCGAGCAGGTACCAGTCGTACGAGCGCACGAACGGGTAGACCGACAGGTACTTGCGGGGATCGGTGCCCTCCAGGTACGCGGGTACGTGGGCCTTGTTGAACTCCGCCTCGCGGTGCACGCCGATCGACGTCCACCACGGATCGACGGACTGGCCGAGCGCGGTGCGGTTGAAGCGCACCAGCGCGTCCTGGAGCGCGTCGGCGCTCGGACCGATCAGCCACAGCATCAGGTCGACCTCCGCCCGGAAGCCGACCGTCGAGTAGGCGCCGCGGAGGATCGCGTCGCCGCTGGTCAGCGCGGTCTCGGCGTCGCTCGCCAGCTGCGCGGCCTGGGACGGATCGACCCGCCGGTGCCCGCGCGCCGCCTTGAACGACGCGTACATCGCGTAGAGGTTCGTGAAGTCCGTCTGGCTGCTCATCCGCTCCGAGGATAAGTCCTGAGGGTCTCCTACGGAGACAGGCCCGAAGAGGTTCCGGCGGCGGCCTGCTCGCGGACGGCGACGACCGCCACGTCGACCTCCTGGGTGACGGTGGTCAGCAGCGGGGCGAGCGGATCGTCACCGGCGAGAGCCGCGCGCTCCAGGCCGTTCGCGGTCGCCGCGACCCGTTGCGCGGCCACCGCCTGGCTGCCGCCCCGCAGCGCGTGGGCGGTCCGCGCGACCGTCGCCCGGTCGTCGGAGGCGATCGCCGCGCGCAGCGTCTCGAGCTCGGCGGCGGCGTGCCGGCACCAGCGATCGACGAAGTCCTGGAGCGCGTCCGGAGCGAATATCTCGCGCAGCTCGCGGAACCGCATCTCGTCGAGCGGCCCGGGCGTGGCGTCGGGCGATCCGGAGGCCAGCGCGTCGTCGTCCGCCCGCTCGACCGTGGCCAGCAGCGCGCGGTGCAGCTGGTCGGCGGCGAGCGGGCGCGGCAGGTACGCGTCGGCGCCGGCGGTCAGCGCGTCCTCGCGCTCCTCGACGCTGGCGCCGGCGGTCGCCACCACTATCCGCGGCTGGCCCCCGACCGGAGACGCGTCGCGGATCGTGCGAGCGGCGGTCAACCCGTCCATCACCGGCATCTGGACGTCGAGCATCACCAGGTCGAACGGCTCGTGGAGCACCGCATCGACGGCCTCGGCGCCGTTGGTGGCCAGCTTGGGAACGATCCCGTGACGGCCGAGCATCGCGACCAGCAGCCGTCGGCCGAGCTCGTTGTCGTCGACGACCAGCACCCGCAGTCGCGCGACCTGCTCGGCACCCTCGCCGGCGTGGGGATCGGCCGGACCGATCGCCGGAGCCCCGGGGAGGCCGGTGGCGGAGGGGGTCGTCACCGGGGCCCCGACGTCGGCCGGGGCATCGGACGACACCGGCAGCACGATCGCCAGCCGGAAGCGCGTGCCGCCGGTCGGGTTGTCCGCGATCTCGATCGTCCCGCCCATCAGCTGCACCAGCTGCCGCGAGATGGCCAGGCCCAGTCCGGTGCCGCCGAACCGCCGTGTGACCGACTTGTCGGCCTGGGTGAACGCGGAGAACAGCGCGTCGCGCGAGCTCTCAGGGATGCCGATGCCCGAGTCGGTCACGTCGACGGTCAGCGCGACCAGTCCGTCGCCGGCCGCGACGCTTCCGGTCGTCACCGCGACCCCGACTCCGCCCTCCTCGGTGAACTTGACGGCGTTCGACAGCAGGTTGAGCAGGATCTGACGGATCCGGCCGGCGTCCCCGACCAGGGCCGGGGGAACGTCGTCGGCGATCGTCAGGCACAGGTCGAGGCCCTTGCGCTCCGCGGCGACGCCCATCAGCTGGACGGTCCCGGCGAACAGCTCGTCGACCCGGAACGGGGCGGGCTCGAGTCCGGTGGCCCCGGCCTCGAGCTTGGAGAAGTCCAGGATCCCGTCGACGATCGTCCGCAGGTGCGCGCCGCTGGCGTTGATCGCGTCGACGTACTCGCGCTGCTCCGGGTCGAGCCGATCGGTGTCCAGCAGGTCGGCGTAGCCGATCACCGCGTTCAGCGGCGTGCGGATCTCGTGGCTCATGTTGGCCACGAACTCCTCCTTGGCGCGACTGGCGGCCTCGGCGACGGCGGACGCGTGACGCAGCGAGCTGTTGGTGCGCTCCAGCTCCGACAGCAGCGACGCGACGGCGATCGGCCCCATCGCGATCAGCGCCATCCCGATCTGCACCGACAGGGTGACGCTCTGCGACGGCTCGGCCATCAGGAAGTCCGGCCCGCCGGCGTGGAACGCGACCATCGTCCAGGCGATCGCGACGAGCGTCAGCAGGGTGGTCTCGAAGACGCCGGTCCGCAGCGCACACCAGAGCAACGCCGGAACGGGGAAGGTGAGCGCGGCCGGACCGTCGACCACCACGCCGATCGCCAGCGACGCGATCAGCAGCCCGGCGGGTACGAAGATCCGCTGGAAGCCGGGTGGCACCAGACGCCGGGGGTCGCGACGGACCGCCGCCCATCCCGGCCAGGCGGGGGCGGCGAGGATCACCGGCAGCAGCGCCATGTTGTTGGCCAGCTCGGCTGCGCCCCAGCGCAGCCAGCTCTCGCCGACGTCCCAGCCGAAGGCGGTGGGGCCGACGATCATCCCGACCAACGCGCCGCCGAACGCCGCGATGATGCACCCGCCGGCCACGAACAGGACCGACGAGACGTGGCGCAGCGCCCGGTCGTCCGGCCGGATCCGGGAGAACGCGAGCAGGCCCAGCGAGACGGTGGCCAGATTCCCCGCGGTCAGCCCGACCGTCGTGCCGACCGACCCGCCGGTCACGAAGTCGGCGACCAGGTACCCAACGGTCGCGCTGACCCAGCTGGCCGGCCGGTTGACCGACGGAATTCGCAGGAAGATGCCCAGCAGCAGGGCGTTCGCGGGCCAGAAGGCCGAGAGTGGTTCGGCCTGCCGGGTGAGGATTCCGGCGTACGCGGCGACCAGGACGACCAGCCCGATCGTGAGCGGCGCAAGCAGTCCTCGGGGCCCGGAGGTCGAGGCGCTGGCTGGCCCGCCGCGTTTGCGCCGTCGACCGCTCATGTCGGCAGTGTGCCGATCCGTCGGCGCCACGTCCAGGGGGAGTGGACGGTGAGCTGCCCGGGCCGGGTCGTGGTGGCGCCGGGCCGGAGCGTGACCGCCCGATCGCCGCGCCGCGGTCGGCGGCGGGGCGGACGGAATGGGCCGCCTGGGACTCGAACCCAGAACCCCGGGCTTAAAAGGCCCTTGCTCTACCATTGAGCTAGCGGCCCAGGCCACAGAGCGTATAGCGCCGGTCGGGCGCCGTGCCGGCAAGACGTCCGCTCGTCCGCGGCTCGTCCCCCGGTTGCCAGGACGGATCGCCGGGTAGACGGACGGCATGGGCAGCGAGCTTCCGTCGGCGAACCGCAGCGACTGGGATCGTGAGCGTCGTCGTCGCGAGGCCAACCGTCCGCTCGAGGAGGCCGGTGAGGGCGAGTCCGAGGGCTTCGAGCTGGCCGAGCGCGAGCTGATCGATCACGCGTCGCACGGCGACCTGCACGGCACGACCCGGATCCTGCGGCACGCCCGCACGGACGGCGTCGAGGAGGAGCCGCCGGACGACGACCGCTACGGCGAGCCCGACCACGCGGACCGGGGCGACGACCAGGACCGCTGACGAGGCCGGCCGCGTCCCGGCGGGCCGCGCCGCCCGCACCGGCGTTCTACACTGAACGACCGCGCCCCCATGGTGTAGCGGTTAGCACGCCAGCCTTTCACGCTGGTAGCGAGAGTTCGATTCTCTCTGGGGGTACTTCGCCGCACGCGGGCGTCGCCCGGAACGTGGCCGGCCACCTGCGAGACTGGCCGCATGCGACTGTGGCACGTCACGGAGCGGGAGCTCGCCCCCGGCGATCGGATCGAGCCGGGTCGCTGGGGACGCAAGGTGCTCGCCGCCGGGATCAGCCATCCGCTCTACTTCAAGGAGCATCTGATCGAGCACGTGCGGGCGACCGAGTTCGCGCAGCACGTGTCGCGCTGGTCGTGCGCGTATGCGTTCGAGGCACGGACCGACACGCGGGTCATGCGCCACGACGCGGCCCACCTCTACCGCGTGGAGCCGGCGTCCGCCACCAGCGCGCGCACGCGCTGCGCGATGGCCTGGATGGGGCCGCTCAACGAGGGCGTCGCGGATCCGGCCGTCACCATCGACATGATCCGCGCGTACTGGTCCGGGACGGGCATCCACGGCGATCACCCTGACCAGATCTGGGAGTGGATGATCGACGACGCGCTCGTGGTGATCGAGCGCGTCGACTGGTAAGCCGGACCCGCACGGCGCGGGTCCGGCGTTCGTCGCCGGCCGCTACCGGCGCGACGGGCGGAGCGTGAAGACGACGGTCCTGACGGTCTCGGCGCCGGCCGCGTCGCGGAGCGTGAGGGTGGCGGTGACGCGGAGCGATCCGACGCGCGCGAGCAGCCGCTGGCCCGACGCGCTGAGGGCGACGTCGACGGGCGACCCGCCGTCGGCCGGCACGCGCAGGTCGGAGCGGCCGAGCGTCACCCGGCGCCCGGCGCGGGTGGTCTCGAGCCGGATTCCCGCCGCCGCGCAGCCGTCGGCGCAGCGGGCGGCCAGGTCGGGCACGGTCACCGTTCCCCGGGGGGACGCGCGCACCACGGGCAGGGCCCGGGCGCGGCGGTCCGACGGGGCCCGCAGCGTGAAGGTCGCGGTTCGGGTCGCCTCGGCTCCGGTCGCGTCCCGCAGCGTGACGGTGGCGGTGACGCGCAGCTGCTTGACGCGCGCGAGCAGCCGCCGGCCGTAGTTGCCGAGCGCGGCGGTCACCGGTCGCGCGTCGTTCGCCGCGACCCGGAACGTGGTGCGGCCGACGGTGACGGTGCGGCCGGCGCGGGTGGTGTCGAGCCGGACCTCGGCGGTCTCGCAGCCCGTGGCGCACTGCACGGTGGTGCCGGGCAGGGTCACGCGCCAGCCCGAGGACGCGCGGACCGCGGGGAGCGCGGAGGGGCCGGCGATCGTCGGGGGCAGGTGGACGGGAGCCGGCACCGGGGCCGGCGGTGCGGGCCGCTCCGGGGGCGTCGGCTCGCTCGGCGGGTCCACGACGGGGGGATCGACGACGGGCGGGTCCACGACGGGCGGGACGTCCTGCGAGAAGCCCTCCGAGTAGTGCACGCTGAACTGTCCGAGGGTCGGAGCCTCGCCGTGCCAGGCGAGCGCCGTGAAGCCGCGCTGATCCTCGGCGAGCGACGGTGCGATCACCGTGTGCGCTCCGCTCCGCGGCGTGACCTCGAGGGCCGGCGCGGCGACCCCGGCGGCGGATACGAAGACCCGGTCGAGCATCTCGGTTCCGGTGGTCGTGTCGCTCTGGACCCGAGCCACGGTGGCGTCGCCGTTGGGGTTCGACGCGATCTGCGCGTCGACGGGCGTGGTGCCCGTGGGCGGCGTCAGGTCGAGCACCGGCGAGACGTCGTCGTCCTCGTCGATGCTGACGTAGCTGAGCGCGTCGTCGTCCGAGATCCAGGTGACGTGCGCGGTATCGCCGGTCACGGACAGCCGCGGCTTCGACGCGTCGGAGTCGGCGGGGGAGAGCGCACGGATCGGTCCCAGGCCCGTCCCGGGCTCGTAGGTCCGTTCGAAGACCCGGTCGTGACCATGGTCCTCGGCGACCCACACAAAGCGGGCCTGATCGGCGGTCGAACCGACCTGCGGGTCGGACGCGTCAACGCCGGGCTGGGAGACGTACCGCAGTTCCCGCGGGCTCCACGGCACGTCGAAGTCGACGAGGCGGGAGTCGGTGTGCGTCACGCGCTGCGTGGCGCCGTCGGTCTGCAGCCAGGCCATGTGCATCTGCGTGTCGCTGAGCGCGGCGACGTTGCGCGTGGTGTGGAAGTCGTTGCTCGTGTGGACGACCGAGACCGGACCGGCCTCGGGCACCTTCATCAGGAACTGCTGGTCGTCCCAGTGGTTGAACTGGCCGTTGAGCGAGACCCAGACCACGTCGTCGGCGTCGATCTCGGCCTGCATCGATCGGACGTTGGCGAGGTTCGCGACGAGCTCGAGCGAGCTCGGATCATCGTTCGGGGACACGGTCGTCTTGATGATCTCGCCATGCGACGGACGCACCCAGAGAACGACGGCCGTGCCGTCGCTGCGTACGGTCACGGTCGGGTGCGCGACCCCGACGACGTCGTCCGACAGCGTCAGCTCCGGGCCCGGCACCCCGTCGACGACCCGCCGGTAGCGGACCGTCGTGGCGGCGAACGGCTCTCGGGCGGCTTCCGACCAGACGGTGTGGGTCGCCCCGTCGGGGCCGATCGCCACGCGCACGTCGGTCGCGTGCCCCGTGGTGGAGAAGGTCAGGGGTGGACTGGCGTGGTTCGCCGGGGCGGCGACGGCCGTGGCTGGCGCGGCGATCGCGGCCGTGGCGCCACCTAGCGCGCAGATCCACGCAAGTCGGTGTTGCGGGTTCATGGGTGTATCTCCTGGGTAGATCTTGGGACGAGATCTGCCGGACACCACCAGATCCTGTACCCGCGGACCCTACCCCGAATCGAAAGATGCATGCATCAGGTCACCTGTTGCGTTCGGGCGTTCGCAACCCGCGGGAGCCACCTGATGCGCCGCTCCGCGTCCCGGTGCAAGCGGGGCCTCGACCCCACGCGTGGCCCCCGTCCGTATCCACCGTGGCGACGATCGACACGCGTGAGGCGTCAGTCACTCGCCACGGATGTCCCGGCAGGAGACGGGTACCGGGACTCGCATGCCGATCGTCCGTCGCCGTCGTCGACCCTCGACCGTCGCGGAGCAGCTCGTCGAGGTGCTCCGCCAGGCGGGGGCGCAGCGCGTCTACGGGGTGGTCGGCGACAGCCTCAACCCGATCGTCGATGCGATCCGCCGCGCCGAGGGGATCGACTGGGTCCACGTCCACAACGAGGAGGCCGCCGCGTTCGCCGCGGCCGCGGAGGCCCAGATCACGGGGCGGCTGGCGGTCTGCGCCGGCAGCTGCGGCCCCGGGAACACGCACCTGATCCAGGGGCTCTACGACGCCCAGCGGTCCGGCGTGCCGGTGCTGGCGATCGCGTCGCACATCCCGTCGGCCGAGATCGGCACCGACTTCTTCCAGGAGACCCACCCCGAGCGGGTCTTCGTCGACTGCAGTGGCTTCTGCGCGACGGTCGGGCGGGCCGAGCAGGTGCCGCGGATCGTCCGCATCGCGATCCAGCGGGCGCTCGGCGACGGCGCGGTCTCGGTCCTGGTCCTGCCCGGCGACGTCGCGGACCTGGAGCCGGTCGCCGACACGGGGTCCTCCGGCTTCGTCGAGGAGCGGGCGGTCGCTGTCCCGCCGCCGGCGCAGGTCGCGGCGTTGGCCGACGCGATCAACGCCGCGGAGACGGTGACGATCTTCGCCGGGGCGGGTGCGCGGGACGCCCGCGACGAGCTGCTCGACCTGGCGTTGACGATCAAGGCGCCGGTCGGGCACACGCTGCGCGGCAAGGAGTTCCTCCAGTACGGGAACCCGTTCGACGTCGGCATGAGCGGCCTGCTGGGGTACGGCGCCTGCTACGACGCGACGCACGAGGCGGAGCTGCTGGTGCTGCTCGGGACGGACTTCCCCTACACCGAGTTCCTGCCGGGCGCGCGGACCGCCCAGGTCGACCACGACCGCGGGCGACTCGGCCGGCGGACCCCGTTGCAGGTCGCGGTCCACGGCGACGTCCGCGAGACACTGCGGATGCTGCGGCCGATGCTCGAGCCCAAGGACGACCGCAGGTTCCTCGACGCGATGATCGAGCGCCACTGCAAGACCCTGGAAGACGTGGTCGAGGCCTACACGGCGGAGCGGGACCAGCGGACCCCGATCCACCCGGAGCTCGTCGCCGACGTGCTCGACGACCTGGCGGCCGACGACGCGATCTTCACCGTCGACACCGGGATGAACAACGTCTGGGCGGCCCGCTACCTGAGCCCCAACGGACGGCGGCGGGTGATCGGATCGTTCCTCCACGGGTCGATGGCCAACGCGCTGCCGCACGCGATCGGCGCGCAGTTCGCGCAGCCGGGGCGCCAGGTGATCTCGATGTCCGGCGACGGCGGTCTGGCGATGCTGCTCGGGGAGCTGCTGACGGTCCGCCGCCACCGGCTGCCGGTCAAGATCGTCGTCTTCAACAACAGCTCGCTGGGGATGGTCAAGCTCGAGATGCTGGTCGAGGGCCTGCCCGACCACGGCACCGACCACGATCCGATCGACTACGCGACGATCGCTCGCGGCGTCGGGATCGACGCGATCCGGATCGAGGATCCGGCGGCGCTCCGCGACGGCCTGACGACGGCGTTGGCGACCGACGGTCCGGTGCTGGTCGACGTCGTCACCGACCCCAACGCGCTGTCGATGCCCCCGCACGTCACGGGGCAGCAGATCCGCGGCTTCGCGACGGCGGCGGGCAAGACGGTGCTCGGCGGCGGGGTCGGCAAGATGGTCGACCTGGCGCGCGCCAACCTGCGCAACGCGCGGGCGCTCAAGCCGTAGGGCGGGGCCGCGCTCTCCGGACACCGACGACGCTGATGCGGATCGCGCCGCTCACGACGGCCAAAGCCGCATCAGCCCCGCGGACACCGACGACGCTGATGCGGATCGCACCGCTCACAGCGGCCAAAGCCGCATCGACCCCGCGCACACCGACGACGCTGATGCGGATCGCGCCGCTCACGACGGCCAAAGCCGCATCAGCCTGCGTGGCGACGTCAGGTGCCCTGGAGCAGGCCGCCGTCGACCGGCAGCCCGACCCCGGTGATGTAGGCCGCCTGGTCGGAGCAGAGGAACGCCGCGGCCGCGGCCATCTCCTCGGGCCGGCCAAGCCGGGCGGCCGGGACCGTCGTCCGCGCGGTCTCCTCCGCCTCGTCCATCGAGCCGTACATCGAGGCCAGCCGCTCGGTGGCGATCCGGCCGGTCAGCAGGCTGTTCAGGGTCACGCCGTCGGCGGCGACCTCGCGGGCCAGGGTCTTGAAGGCGGCCAGCGCCGCCGAGCGCTCGCTGTTGGAGAGCATCAGCTCGGGGATCGGCTCGCGTACGGAGAGCGACGCGACGTTGATCACCCGGCCCCAGCCGCGCTCGCGCATGCCGGGCAGGATCCGCCGCAGCAGTGCCATCGGCGAGCGCACCAGCGCGCGGTGGGCGGCTTCCCACTGCCCGTCGTCGAAGGCCAGCGGGTCGCGGCCGGCGGGCGGCCCGCCGGTGTTGACCACGAGGATCTCGACCGGCCCGACGTCGGCCTCGACCCGGTCGATCAGCGCGTCGACCCGATCGATGTCGCCGCTGTCCCAGGCGATCCCGGCCACGGCCCCGAGCTCTGCGGCCGCATCGGCGATCCGCGCGGGGTCGCGGGATGTCACGACCACCCGGGCTCCCTCCGCGATCAGGGCCGCGGCGATCGCCCGTCCGATGCCGCCGGAGGCCCCGCCGACCAGCGCCACCCGTCCCCGCAATCCCAGATCCATCGCCCGAGTATCCCGGCGCCGGGCGCCGGCCGTCCACAGACGGACGCGCGTGCCCCCAACGCTCCCCGCCGAGCTGATGCGGATAGCGCCCACCAGACGGGTGGAAGCCGCATCAGCCCGCGACGCACCGAACGAGCTGATGCGGATCTTGCCGCTGGGGGAGGCGGAATCCGCATCAGCATGGACGGACGTCGGGCCGATGCGGCTTTCACCGGCGACGGCGGCGGAATCCGCATCAGCTTGTTGGGTGGCCGCGGACCTCTACGGTCCGCGTGATCTCCAGCGCTGACCGGAACCGCGCGTCGTGGCTGGCGACCACGAGCGCGCCGGGCCACGCGTCGAGCGCCGCCTCCACGGCCTCGAGCGACGCGACGTCCAGGTGGTTGGTCGGCTCGTCGAGCACCAGGCACGTCGTGCGGGTCGCCGCCAGCACGGCCAGCTCGGCCCGCGTCAGCTCCCCCGGCGACAGCGTCCCCGGCGGTCGCTCGACCGCCTCCGCGGCGAGCCCGAAGGTCGCGAGCGCGGTCCGGGCCTCGGTCGTGGTCCGCCCGGTCAGTGCACGCACCGCGTCGGCGGTCGTGCCCGCGTGACCGATGATCCGGTCGCGCGCCTGGCCGAGCTCGGCGACGACCACGTTCGGCGCCACGGTCCGCTCGCCCCGGTCCGGCGCGACCCGGCCGCAGAGCAGGCCGATCAGCGTCGACTTGCCGCTGCCGTTGGGACCGGACAGCAGCAGGCGGTCGCCGTAGGCCACCGCCAGGTCGATCGGCCCCAGCGCCCAGCCGTCGCGCACGACGTGCGCCCCCTCCAGGCGGACCGCGGTGCCGGCGCGGCGCTCCGCGGCCGTCAGCTCCAGGCGCAACGGGGCGGGATCCCACGGCTTGTCGGGCACCTCGAGCGAGGCGGCGCGGCCGGCGATCACCGCGGCTCGGCGCTGAACGCCGTCGGCCCGTGCCCGGACCCACTCGCGGCTGTGCTTGTCCCCGTCGGGCAGGCCGCGCGCACCACGGCCGGCCTTGCGCTGCGCCGCGGCGGCCCGGCGGCGGGCCTCGTCCTCGGCCGCCCGCAGCTGGCGGCGCTCGCCGACGGCCTGCTGGTGGTCGGCGCGCTCGCGGCGCCGCTGCTCGTCGCGGTGGCGTTCCCAGGCGGCGAAGTCGCCGGTGTGGCGCAGCGCGTGACCCGGCGGCTGGTCGGGGTCGCCGAGTACGACCAGCTCGTCGACGGTGTCGTCGAGGAACGCGCGGTCGTGCGAGACGACGACGATCCCACCGCGGTGCTCGGCGACGATCCGCCGCAGCAGCACCAGACCGGCGCGGTCCAGGTGGTTGGTCGGCTCGTCCAGCAGCAGCACGTCGTGGCGACTGACGCGGATCGCGGTCAGGCCGACGCGCGCCGCCTGCCCGCCGGACAGGGTGCGTAGCGGACGATCGAGCAGCGTGGTGTCCAGGCCGACCTCGGTGGCGGCGGAGGCAATCCGCGGGTCCAGGTCGTCGCCACCTATCCGCAGCCAGTGGTCGAGCGCGTCGGCGTGGTCGTCGATCGCGTCGAGATCGCCGGCGGCCAGCCGCGCGGCCTCACGCTCCAGTCGCGCGGTCGCCTCGGCGATGCCCGACCGGTACTGGAGCAGCTGACGGGCGGTGGGGCCGGTCGCGGCGGCGTGGTCGCGGTCGCGGCCGGTGTTGGTGTCCGGTGCCGGAACCGTCGTCGCCGTCGCGGCGGGCATCGGGCCGTTGGGGGTCGTCGCCGTCGCGTCGGGCGTCGGGCGGCTGGCGGTCTCCGCGACCAGCCCCGCGGCGCCGATCACCTGCGGCAGGTATCCGACGGTGGCGGTGCCGACCACGTGGCCGGCGTCCGGCGGGTCGATGCCGGCGAGCACGCGCAGCAGCGTCGACTTGCCGGATCCGTTGGGGCCGATCAAGCCGATCCGGCTCTGGGGGTGGACGGCCAGGTCGACCTGTCGCAGCACGGTGCGGGGACCGTGGTGGACGTCGATCCGGCGAGCGTCGAGGGACGACGGCATACGGGGCTCCTGGGAGGAACGCGACGCGGGGTCGCGGGGCGGACGATCGGGAACCACCGCGCCCTCCGGCGGACTGCCGGGCGGGTCGGTCGTGGCGGTGGTCGAGCGTCAGCGGCGCATGGAGCGGCCCCGAGGGCCGTCTTCGACCGTAGCAGAGGCCGTGGCCGCGCTCACCCGCGCGACTGCGTGCGATCGGAGCGCGGGCAGGACCCGCATCGCACGCACTCGCGGCCCGGGAGCGGGGCCGGCCGTCGCGGGCTCGCGTCCGCGGGCGGTGAGCGTGTCCGGGTGCGTCGGGCGCATCCGGCCGGAGAGCCCCCGGCCGCGACCGACTAG
>CAZFIQ010000020.1:19983-27702 GCA_964519185.1 uncultured Patulibacter sp. | reverse complement strand
GTGACCGCGCGCGTCACGCCCCGGCGAACGCGGGTCGTGGTCCGCCGGACGGCGAGCCTGCTCGACGGCGCCGACGTCGCGGCGGGCGTCGTCGGCGGCCCCGCCGGGGCGCTGGTCACCGTCGATCGCTACCGCCTGCGTCTGGACGCCCGCCGCTGGGGCACCTACGCGCGGCTCGCCGACAGCACCCCGCACTGGATCATCGTCAGCCCCCGCGGGACGCCCCGCACCGTCCGACCGCGGCCCCTCCGGATTCCGCGTGAGGACGCGGCGAAGGTGCTCTCCGGTCCCGGCGCCGGGAAGCGCGTGGCGCAGCGGAGCGTACCCTGGGCGCGGGCGCCGATGGCCGGCGGATGGCTCGCCGTGACCGGCGTGCCGTCCGGCAGCAGGGCCGGGGCGCCGGAGACCACTGCCGGCACCAGCGGCCTGGTCCTGACCACGATCACGCCGACCGGCCGCGCGGCGTTCGTCCGGACCGACGGCCGGATCGCGTCCGCCACGCGCCTGGTCACGTCGGTGCTCGCCCGCCGGCCGCTCTCGGGCTCCGCGGACCTGGACGTCGTCGGGTACGAGGCCACCACGAACGCCGCGATCGTGGTCCTGACCTGGCGCGAGCGCACGCCGCCGCCCGCCGACGAGCCGACCCCGATCGTTCCCGGGATCGGCGGGATCTTCGTCGTGGCCCCCGAGGACCGGCCCCACCGCGCCACCGTCCGGGTCCCGCTCGACGGACGGACCGCGCCGACGGTGGTCGGCACCCCAACCGAGCAGGACGCCTGGTAGCCGATCCACCACACCCCGCCCCCGCCGCGCGGGATACCCTCCAACACGATGCTCGACCTGAAGGCCCTGCGCCGCGATCCCGACGCCGCCCGCACCGCCCTCGCCCGTCGCGGCGGGGACGACGCGGAGACCTTCGACCGGGTGCTGAGCCTGGACGAGCGGCGGCGCGAGATCCTGCCGCAGCTGGAGGCCCTCCGCGCCGAGCAGAACGCCGCCAACCAGGCAATCGCCCAGGCCAAGAAGGCCGCCAAGGAGTCGGGCGACAGCACCGCCGCCGACGCCGCCGTGGCGACCATGCGCGAGGTCTCGGCCCGGGCCAAGGCGCTGCAGGAGGAGCTGGCCCAGGTCGAGCAGGAGCTCGACGGCGCCCAGGCCCGCCTGCCCAACCTGCCGCACCCGGACGCCCCGCCGCAGGACACCGTCGTGCGGACCGTGGGCGAGCCGCGGATCGACGGCCTGGACCTGCGCCAGGACGTCGCGGGCGCGGCCGCGATCGCGACCGAGGCTCGCGACCACCTGGAGCTGGCCGGCGACCGCGTCGACATGCAGCGCGGCGCCAACCTCTCCGGATCGCGCTTCGCGTACCTGCGCGGCGACCTCGTCTTCGTCGAGCTGGCGCTCGTCCAGTGGACGCTGAGCAAGCTCCGCGATCACGGCCACGAGGCGGTCATCCCGCCGGTCCTGGTCCGCGAGCAGGCGCTCTACGGGACCGGCTTCCTGCCCGACACCGAGCAGCAGATCTACCGGCTGCCCGACGACGAGCTGTACCTGGTCGGCACCAGCGAGGTCGCCCTGGCGTCGACCCACCAGGGCGAGATCCTCGAGGCCGCCGAGCTGCCGCTGCGCTACGCCGGCTTCTCGCCGTGCTTCCGCCGCGAGGCCGGGGCCGCCGGGGCCAGCGACCGCGGGCTGTTCCGCGTCCACCAGTTCGACAAGGTCGAGATGTTCAGCTTCGTGCCGCCGGAGCAGGCCGAGGACGAGCACGCCCGGCTGCTGGCGATCGAGGAGGAGATCCTGACCGAGCTGGGGATCCCCTACCAGGTGGTCGACATCGCGGTCGACGACCTGGGCGCGTCCGCCGCCCGCAAGTTCGACTGCGAGGCGTGGCTGCCGTCGCAGCAGCAGTACCGCGAGCTGACCTCCACGTCGAACACCACCGAGTTCCAGGCCCGCCGACTGCAGATCCGGATCAAGGACTCGCAGGCCACGCCGCCGCGCAAGCCGGAGACCCTGGCGACGCTCAACGGCACCGCCGTGGCGGTCGGCCGCACGCTGATCGCGCTGATGGAGCACGGCCAGCGCGCCGACGGCACGATCGTGCTGCCCGAGTGCCTGGTCCCGTTCGGCGCGCCGCGGGTGCTGCCGGCGGCGGCGTAGCGGATCCGGTCAGCGCGACGGGCGCCCGCCGGACCGCCCCGCCGCGAGCACGTCACCTTCTGTACCCCGGCGGTACCGAAGGTGACGGGCAGCGCGTTCAGGCGCCGAGCTTCGCGCGCAGCTCCTGAGAGACCTTGAACTCGCTGGCCAGCGGGGTGACGATGAGGACCAGCAGGATCGCGACGACCGGGATCAGCACGCCGACGCTCGGGTCGTTGGCGTCGCCGACCGCCTTCAGGCCGCCGAAGAGGATCACGTTGGCGCCGATCACCAGGCCGGGGAACTTCCAGTTCCAGCGCTTCTCGAGCATCCCCCACGCGGTCAGCCCGGCGAGCACCAGGAAGGTGAAGCCGTGGATCGGGCCGATCGCCGGACGGTACGAGTCGCTGTTGACGATGTCGAGGTAGCCGATCAGCAGCGCGACCAGCAGGATCACGTCGAGCGCGGCGAGCACCGCGATGATCTTCAGGCGCTTCTGGGTTTGCGGAGCGTTGGTCGTCGACACGTCGAACATCGCTGCATCGTAGGCGTGATCCGCTTGCGGAAGCCGGCTCCCCGCGTCGTGTGACGATGCTCCGGGTAGCGGCAACGCGCCACGTCCGCGGGCCCGCCCGACGCCCCCGCCGCGATGTGGGAGGGTCGAGCCGATGACCGTACCCCCGCAAACGTACGAGCAGCTCGTCGCCGGCCACCGCTGGAACGTCCCCGAGCGCTACAACCTGGCGTCCGACGTCTGCGACAAGCACCCGGACGACAAGCTGGCGATGGTCCACGAGGACCCCGACGGGGCGCTCCGCCGGCTGCACTGGGGCGAGATCCGCGGCCTGTCGCACCGCTTCGCCAACCTGGCCGCCGACCACGGCGTCGCCCGCGAGGACGTCGTCGCGATGCTCGTCCCGCCGACCCCGGAGGCCGCCGCGGCCTTCCTCGGCGTCTACAAGTCGGGGGCGATCCTGCTGCCGATGTCGGTGCTCTACGGCGAGGAGGGCATCCGCCACCGGATCCGCGACTCCGGGGCCCGGCTGGTCGTCACCGACGACGAGCACGCCGACCAGATCACCCGCGCGATCACCGGCCTGCCGGGCTGGGAGCCGGACGGCGGCCGCAACGGCCGGGTCGGGTCGGACGACCACACGCTGCTGGTCCTGAGCGCGGAGCTGCTGGCGTCCGCGTCACCCGACTTCGCCACCGTCGACACGTCGTGCGACGACCCGGCGCAGCTCTTCTACACCTCCGGCACGACCGGGCTGGCCAAGGGCATCCTCCACGCGCACCGGTTCGTGCTGGCCCACGAGGAGTTCGAGTACTGCCACGAGATCCAGGACGGCGAGCGCTTCCGCTCGATGGCCGAGTGGGCCTGGGCGGCCGGGATCAATCCGCTGCTCGGCGCGTGGCGGACCGGGGCCGTCCACTACGTCCACCAACGCCGCGGCGGGTTCTCGCCCGAGGCCGAGCTGGAGTTCCTCAGCCGCCACGAGATCACCAACCTCTTCACCACGCCGACCGCGATGCGCTCGCTGATGGCCGTCGACCGCGCCGGCGAGCGGTTCCCGATCCCGCTGCGCCGCGCCTGCTCGGCCGGCGAGCCGCTGAACCCGGAGGCGATCAAGTGGTTCCGGGAGCAGTTCGGGGTCACGGTGCTCGACTTCTACGGGCTCTCCGAGGGCTACCCGCTGTGCGCCAACTTCCCGTGGATGGAGGTCCGCGAGGGCTCGATGGGCCGGGTCATGCCCGGCTGGGACGTGCAGGTCCTGGACGAGGACGAGCACCCCGTGGCGCCCGGCGAGCGCGGCGAGATCTGCTGGCGCAACGGGTCGAGCCCGACCTGGCCGCTGCGGTTCTGGAACAACCCGGAGGCGACCGAGGAGACCTTCGGCGGCGAGTGGTTCCACACCAAGGACGCGGCCCGGATCGACGAGGACGGCTACGTCTGGTTCGAGGGTCGCGCCGACGACGTGATCCTGACCGCCGGCTACCGCGTCGGTCCGTTCGAGGTCGAGTCGGCGTGCCTGGAGCACCCGGCCGTCGCGGAGGCCGCGGCCGTCGCCAAGCCCGACGAGCGGCGCGGCTGGATCGTCAAGGCGTTCGTGATCCTCGCGGACGGCCACGAGGCGTCCGACGAGCTGGGTCGCGAGATCTCGACCTTCGTCCGCGACGGCCACTCCAAGTACGCCTACCCGCGCGAGGTCGAGTTCGTCGACGCGCTGCCCAAGACCCTGACCGGCAAGATCCGCCGGATCGAGCTGCGCAAGCTCGAGGAGGAGCGGGCGGCCGGACGGTCATGATGGGCCGCACGATGCCGGACGCCCCCGTGCCCGCCCCACCACGTCGTCGTGGCCGCTGCCGCCGGATCTGCGCGGTAGCCGGGGCCGCCGGGGTGGCGGCGATCACCGTGCTGGTGCTGTGGCCGACGCCGGGCGCGTTGATCGTCCGGGCGCTCTTCGCCTACGGCGGCGAGAAGACCGCCAAGGCGCTCGAGCCGTACCGCGTCCCCGGGATCGCGGTCACCACGGAGCAGTACGACCCGGACGACGCCGACGCCACGGTCGACGTCTACCGCGCCGCGGACGCCGGGCCGGACGCCGTGCAGCCGGTGCTGGTCTGGATCCACGGCGGCGGCTGGGTGGCCGGCACGCCGGAGGAGGCCGGCCCGTACTACACCCGGTTCGCCGCGCAGGGCTTCACCGTGGTCTCCGTCCGCTACGGCCTGGCGCCCGGCCGGAAGTACCCGCTGCCGCTGCACCAGGTCAACGAGGCGCTCGGCCACCTCCAGGCCCATCGCGAGCGGATCGGGATCGACACCGACCGGATCGTGATCGCCGGCGACTCGGCGGGCGCCCAGATCACCAGCCAGATCGCGACGATGACGACCAGCCCGGCGTACGCCCGGGACCTTGGCATCGAGCCGGCGCTGACGCCGCGCCAGCTGCGCGGGGTGATCCTGCACTGCGGGATCTACGACGCCGAGCGGTTCCTCGCCGTCGGCAACCTGATCCTCAAGTTCGGCGTGCTGTCGATCGTCCGCTCCTACACCGGATCGCGCGAACCGTCGTCACCGGTGCTGCGCCAGTTCTCCACGATCGACCACGTGACCGCCGACTTCCCGACCGCCTTCGTCGCCGGCGGCAACGCCGACCCGTTGACCGACAGCCAATCGAAGCCGCTGGTCGAGCGCCTGCGCGGCCTGGGCGTCGACGTCGACACGGCCTTCTTCCCCGCCGACTACCGCCCCAAGCTGCCCCACGAGTTCCAGTTCGACCTGTCGACCGAGGCGGGCCAGGAGGTCCTGCGCCGGACGATCGCCTTCGTGCGGGAGCGGACGGGTGAGGGTTCGGCTGCGACGGCGACCGAACTCAAAGGCGCAGACTCGCACTAGGACCGGGCGAACCCTAGAAACGCTCTTCGCGCAGCTCGTCGAGGATCGCAGCGGTGTCGGGGTCTCCAGCTCGTGTCCGGGTTCGTTCGGGCACGACGAAAGGTTGCGGTGAGCGACGGGACGCGCACTCGTTGTTCCGATCGGTACGCCGCACGTACGCTGCGCGACGTTCGTCAACGAGCTGACGCATCTGCGGCTGACGCATCTGCGGCTGACGCACTCGCAGGTGTGCCTCGCTCAAGCGGTCGTCGACGGTCAAGGCAGCCACCACGTCCACGTCGAACTCGGCCCATGCTCGAAGAGCACGTCGATCGTAGTAGGCGAGTTCGAACACGCGCTCATTGAGCCGGTAGACCGAGCGCGGCGGCTCTCCGACGTCCAACAACCAGCGACCAAATGCGCGCGTGATGGCCACCGCCACACGCAACTGCCCGATCGCCAGTGGACCGCTCTTCCCGGGGAGATTGAGATTCGCTACCCGGCTGTGCAGGCAGCGCTGGGGGTTCATGACCCAGAAGGTCGCGTCACCGTCGCCTTCCCGTCGCACGACGACTTCGAATGCCGTGTCACGCACGTCGTCGGCGTCGAGCCCGTACGGCGCATCGATGAAGTCCAGCTCGCGTGAGTAGCCCGCAGCATCGATGAATGACGCGACCCCACTGTTCGGCGTAATGTCGTCGATGGACGGAACGAGGATCTCGATCCCGAGTTGCTGGGCCGCGGAACGAGCGTCGGCCGGCGTGGCCTGGAAGTCGATATCGATGCTTGTGGCGAGTTCAGCATCCACGCCTTCGTCGTACTCCGCGAGCTGAGCGCTCCAAAGAGCGAGAGCCTGTCCGCCCACGAGGATCAAGCGCCGGTCCGCCGACACCGGCTGAAGCCTTGCCAGCAGGTCGTACAGCGCCGGAAGATCCAGCGGAGGAAGCATCGGCCTAGAGGCAGATCCGGTCAGACGACTCGGCGCGCGGATCCCGGCCGAACCCGTGCCACGGCGGGACCCAACGCGAACGACTCGTTCTCGCGCTTGATCTGCACCAAGGGCTTGCGACCGAGCTCCAGGTCTTGCTCGACGCGGTTGCGGTCCTTCTGCTTTTCGGCGGCCCGCGAGCTATGGGGGCTGACACGACCCATCACGCTCATGTTCGCACAAAGGAACGCGCACGAAAAAGACCTCGTCTTGAGGCACTACGCTTGGGTGCCTGGCCTACGGCTGCGCTTCGCGCACACCCAAGCGTAGTGCCTCATCGAAAAGTGCCGATTTTGCAGGAAAAATGATGAACTGCAATCACTGACGTGCGGGGCCCAAAAGACTACGCCGTGCTCCTCACCCCTCCGCCTCGACCCCGAGCCGGTCTGCCCACTCATCCATGAACGCCGCGAGCGCGAAGTCGTTCTCGGTGACCGCGCCCGCGGAGTGGGTCGTCAGCGCGACCTCGACGACGTTGTAGCCGTTCGACCAGTCGGGGTGGTGGTTCTGCTCCTGCGCACGGATCGCGACCGCCGTCATGAAACCGAACGCCGAGACGAAGTCGGAGAAGCGGAAGGTCCGCTGGAGACGCCGCCCCTCGCCGTCGTACGACCACGACGGATGATGGGCCTGCAGCCAGCTGGAGATCTGCTCGTCGGACACGGGATCGGCCATGTTCTCCGTCCTACCCCAGCGGCCCCGAGCCGGAACACCGCCGCGAGCGATTCGCCCGCGGCGGACGGGGCCGCCCGCCACCGGCGAGGCGCGATGCGGGCGGGTCACCCCGGGGCTACGCGATCGACGGCGCCCCGTCGGGCAGCTCGCTCAGCGCCCGGTCGCGCTCGGCGGCCGAGAACTCCGGATCCTCGAGCGTGCCGGCCAGGTACTGGTCGTAGGCCGCCAGGTCGAAGTGGCCGTGGCCGGACAGCAGGAACAGGATCACCCGCTCCTCCCCCACCTCGTCAGCCTGCTGTGCCTCGATGATCGCCGAGCGGATCGCGTGCGCCGACTCCGGCGCCGGGATGATCCCCTCGGTCCGCGAGAAGGTCAGCGCCGCGTCGAAGGTCTCGTTCTGGCGGATCGCGCGGGCCTCGACCTCGCCGGCTTGGACCAGCGCCGAGACCAGCGGGGCCATCCCGTGGTACCGCAGGCCGCCGGCGTGGACCGGCGGCGGCACGAAGCCGTGGCCGAGCGTGTGCATCGGCAGCAGCGGGGT
>CAZFIQ010000020.1:5622-19973 GCA_964519185.1 uncultured Patulibacter sp. | reverse complement strand
CCCGGCGAAGTTCGATCCGCCGCCGGCCGCCGCCACGACCACGTCCGGGGTCTCACCGGCGATCGCCAGCTGGGCGATGGTCTCCTGGCCGATCACGGTCTGGTGCAGCAGCACGTGGTTGAGCACCGAGCCGAGCGAGTAGTTGGTGTCGGGGCGCTGGGCGGCCAGCTCGACGGCCTCGCTGATCGCGATCCCGAGCGACCCGGTGGTGAACTCGGCGTTGGCCTTGCCCGCCTCGGTCCGATCGCTCGGCGAGCGGTGGACCTGGGCGCCCCAGGTCTGCATCATCGAGCGGCGGTACGGCTTCTGGTCGTACGACGAGCCGACCATGTAGATCTCGACGTCGATCCCGAACTTGGCGCCCGCGAACGAGAGCGCCGAGCCCCACTGGCCGGCACCGGTCTCGGTCGTCAGCTTGGTGATCCCGGCCTGCTGGTTGTAGTACGCCTGGGCGATCGCGCTGTTGGGCTTGTGCGATCCGGCGGGCGATACGCCCTCGTACTTGTAGTAGATCCGCGAGCGGGTGCCGATCGCCGCCTCCAGGCCGCGCGCCCGGTACATCGGGGTCGGGCGCCACAGGCCCAGCGCCTCACGGACAGCCTCCGGGATCTTGATCTCGTGCTCCGACGAGACCTCCTGCTCGATCACGGCCGTCGGGAACAGCGCCGCCAGGTCGTCCGGTCCGGCCGGCTGCATCGTCCCCGGGTGCAGCGGCGGCAGCGCGCCGCCGGGGAGCTCCGGTAGGACGTTGATCCACGACGTCGGGATCTGGTCCTCGGTGAGCAGGATCTTGGTCGGTTCGGACATGGGCGCCAGAGGGTCCTTCGCGGGTCGGGTGGGTGCAGGGGCGAGCCTACCGAGGGAGGGTGATCCCGACGAGCGCGCGACGGCAACCGCCGACCAACCAAACACATTCAAGGCTATTGACAGCGTACGCATCCTGACGCATACTCGCCGCCATGAGCATCGCATCCTCGACACGGGCCGCCGTCGCGCGCCAACGCCATCACCAACCCGCCGCGCCCCCTGCCGACCAGACGCTGAGGCGGGCATCGCGACCGGAGCCACCCGCAGGCCCACCGGCCTCGACGCTCGAGACCATCGCCCGCGAGATTCCGTCTGAAGCCGTCGCCGTATACATCGCCGGCCTGGCGTTCCTCGCGGAGTCCAGCACCACGGTGCGATGGATCTGGGTCGGCATCGTCCTGGTCGGCGCGCTGCTCTACGCGAACGGCGTAAGCCTCAGCGAAGCCCGTCGACGCGGGGAGACGCATGCGGTGGCTCCCGCGCAGCTCGCCCTGATCGCCTGCGCCTTCGTGCTCTACGCCTGCGTCATCCCCGCCAGCCCGCTGAGCAGCGCCTCGTGGTACACGACGACGGTTGCGGGCCTGATCGCGCTGATAGGCGGATTCGCCTTGGCCATCGTGGCCATCTACCGCGACGCCGGAGCGGCCCCGAAGCCGAAGGGCTAGCGTCCGCCGCCGAGCGGCGGTCGCTCGCTCGCCGCGGACCGGCACCGGAGCAGCGGAGGGGGCGGGATTCGAACCCGCGAACGGGGGTAACCCGTTGCCAGTTTTCAAGACTGGTGCATTCAACCGCTCTGCCACCCCTCCAGGATGCGCAAGCACCCTGGAAGAGTAGAGACCGAACGGCCTTCCGGGGCACCGGAGCGGCCGTACACTTCCCGCGCCCCGGTGCGGCGGCGCCACGGCTCCGGCCGGAGCCGTGGCGTGCGGCCCGCTCCCGGCGGCGCGCCCCGACCCCCGGGGCCGAGGCGCGCGGGCGGTCAGCGGGTGACGGAGACCCGCGACGTGCGGCCGGCGGACTCGCCGTCCGCCTCGACCCGAACCTGGACCGTGATCCGACCGGTCTGCGTCCGGCCGAGCTTGGAGGCCCGCAGCCGCAGCGCCTTGGGGCTGTTCGCCCGGACCGTCGTGCGGGTCGTCAGCAGGGTCGTGCTGCCGCGCTTGACGGTGACCGTCGCGCGACCGTCGCGGGTCGCGACGACCGCCGCCGGGATGCCCTGGCGAGCCTGGGCGTTGGTGACCCGCGCGGGCACCGCGAAGCCGGTCCGCAGCGGCACCGTCGGGGCCGGCGTCGCCGGGCCGGGAACCGTGACCGTCGGCCCGGGGACGGGCGTCGGCACCGGGACCTCGGTGGTGACGGTCGTCGTGACGGTCTCGGTGACCGTCCCCGGCACCTCGCTCGGGGTGCGCCCCAGCGCCGTCGCGAAGATGTCCGTCTGGTCGACCACGCCGGTGACGTTCGCCGCCTGCGGGCCCTTCGCCGCGATCCGGATCTGCGATCCGGTGTGGGCCTGCGAGCTGCCGGGGTTGTTCGTGCTGTACGCGAGCGTCATCGGGTCGCCGTCGGCGGTCTGGACCGTCGCGGTCGCCCGGCCGGAGCTGCTGCTGGGCACGATCTGCGTCGAGTGCGAGTGATCGCCGGTGACGATGATCAGCGTGTCGGGGTTGCTCTCCTGGTACTCCAGCGCGACCTGGACGGCGCGGTCCAGCTCGGCGACGTCGCCGATCGCCCCGCAGGCGTCAGAGGCATGCTCCTGCTTGTCGACCATCGCCGACTCGACCTGCAGGAAGAAGCCCTCGTCGTTGTCGAGCAGGTCGATCGCCTTGCGGGTCATGTCCGCCAGCCGCGGCTGCGTGCCGCGCTCGGCGACGGTGCAGCGGGTCGTGGCCGACCCCGCGCCGCCCGGCTGCGCCTGCAGCGCCTCGTAGAGCGGGACCATGTTCTCGCCGCTGGTCGACTTCGGGTTGGCCTCGGTGCCGCCGGAGAAGAGGCCGAGGATCGGCCCGTCGGCGAGCGAGCTCACGCCCGCCAGCTCGGTGCCGGTCTTGATGTCGCGGTAGCCGTGCGTCGCCTGCGCGTACTCGAGCACGGTCGGCCCGGCGTCGGTGTTCTGCATGTAGCGGTTGCGACCGCCGCCGAGGATCACGTCGATCTCGTTGTCGACGAGCTGCTCCGCGACCGAGCCCTTGCCGCCGTTGGCCTTCTGCGCCGACGTGCAGCTGGCCATGTTCTCCGGGCCCTGGCAGGCCCGCAGGTTGATGTGCGACGCCGCGGCGGCGGGCGACGCGTCGGTGATCGCCGAGGTCGTGACGTTGCCGGTGCGCTTGCCGCGCTCGCGGAAGATCTCCAGCAGCGTCGGGTAGTCCTCGCCCGGCTCGGTGTCGGCCTCGCTCGGGCCCTGCGACAGCCGGCTGTCGACCGTCTTGCGGCCGGTCGACCAGCCGCTCGCCGTCGGTGCGGAGTCGGAGACGTAGGCGATCGGGTACTCGCCGTTCTGCTTCTTGCCGACCTTGAGTCCGTGGGTCGTCATCGCCCCGGTGAACGGCAGCGCGTCGATCCCGGCGAAGCGGCCGTTGGCGCCCAGCTCGTAGTTGCGCGCGGCGGTGATGATCGAGTCGTCGGTGCCGTCGCCGATCAGCAGGATCACGTTGCGCGGAACGGAGCTGTCGATCGCCTCGGCGAGCGCGGCGGAGCGCTCGTCGGACGACTGGTTGACGGCGACCGCGGTGGCGGCGCCGCCACCGACGGCGACCGCTGCGACCGCCGCGATGACGGGCAGGGTGGGCTTGAGCCTCATGGTTCTCCGGGGGAAGGGGCTGGTGAGGGTGCGCTCCGCCGGACGGCGGGCGACCAGTGCGTGTCCGCCGAGTCCCGGACCGGGGGCGCGGTCCGACGCGACGACACCGCCACGGTCGCAACGACCCGGCCCCGCGATGTGACGACGGTGCGTCCGTCGTGTGAACGTCCGGAGAACCGCCCCGGACCCGCGCCCGGCCTACGGCGCGGCGGGGCGGCTTCCGGCTGTCGCCCGGGTCTCCCAGGCGTCACGCAGCGTGGCGCGCCGCCACAGGTCGCGCTGCTGGGCGATCACCCCGGCGATCGCCAGGCCGAGGTAGAGCGCGTACCACCACCAGCCGTCGTTGGCCTCCGCGACCGCGCTGCCGTCGCTGATCGCCTGGGCGCTGATCTCGCCGACCAGCAGCATGATCCCGGAGACGATCGCGCTGGCGCCGCCGAGCGCCCCGAGCACGACCAGCAGCGCCATCGGCAGCGCGACCGCGATCGCCGCCCACGCCAGCATCAGCCCGGCGACCGCGCCGATCAGCACCGTCCACCATTCCCACGAGGCGCCGACGGCGACCAGGATCGTCATCGCCAACGAGAACCCGATCGAGCCCATCGCGACCGCGACGGCGACCTCGAAGACGAAGTACGCCAGGATCGCGAAGCCGACCGCGCAGCCGACGCCGACGATCCAGCCGACGGTGGTCGCCAGGAACCCGTCGCCGGCGACCGCCGCGACCAGCCCGGCGCCGACGACGAACCCCACGAAGGCACCCCAGATCGGGATCACGATCCGGAACGCCAGGTAGCCCCGGAAGCAGAAGAGGGCCCCGGCGAGGATCGCCACCAGGCCGAGGATCACGTCGTTCATGGGCGGCAGCCTAGACGGCGGGGAGGCTGAAGGGAACGGCAGCAGCGCCGCCCACGCGTTCGCGGTCTGCCCGCCCTATCCGGGCAAACCACGAACGCGTCGGAAGCGCGCGGACGCCACCGCACCCCCGGCCCCCCTCCCCCGAAGAGCCCCAGCTGCAGCAGGCCGGCGCCGAAGCCCAGGACCGCGCCGTGGAGGAAGAGCAGCCACTCGTCCTCGCGCATCGCGGTGCGCAGCATCTCGACGAAGTCCGCCGGCGGCATCTCGCGCAGACGGTCGCGGATCAGGACGCGGATCCGCTCGCCCTGGGTGCGGTTGAACTCCGGGTCCATCAGCGGGCTGATCGTGTACTCGACCGCCTCCAGCGCCACCGAGTCGCGGACCTGCTCGTAGCCGCCGCTGCCCATCAGCAGCCGGACCGCCGACCGCGCCGGCCCGGTCGCGCGGTCGACCGCGGGCCGCAGCGCGTTCTCGATCATCAGCCGCGTGCGGTCCGAGCACGGCCCGTGCAGCAGCTCGTCGGCGATGTTCGACAACGTCACGACCTCGGCCGAGATCACCTGCGAGTAGACGTCCGCCGCCTGCCGTTGCCGCTGCAGGAACAGCCCCTGGATCCGCACCCCGAGGATCCGCCGCGGCTCGATCGGCTCGAAGATCATCCAGATCCCGACCAGGTTGGTCGCCCAGCCGACGAACGTGCCCATCACCGGCAGCACGAACCACCAGGGGAACGCCGCCGTCAGCAGCACCACCGGGAAGCCCAGCAGGAAGGCGAAGAAGAAGCCGAAGTTGACCATGAACCGGAGCTCCTTCTCGCCGACCTCGCGGAAGATCCGGTTGGCCAGCTCCGGTCGCGCCTCGATGTGACGGATCACCATCAGCTTGACGTCGAGCAGCTGGTCGATGTGCTCGCCGATCTCGTCGGTGATCTCGCGCACGACGTCCGGCAGCTGGCTGCGGACCCGCGCGTGGACGGCCTCGCGGACCCGCGGCGGCAGGTCGTGCCAGAGCCGCGGATGCTCGCGCTCCATGATCCGCTCGACGATCGCCCGCAGCTCGGGACCGACCGCGGCGACCATGTGCTCGGCGATCTTGTCGGGCTCCAGCTGGCGGTAGAAGTCGGCGGCGCTGCCGAGCTTGGAGATCCCCTTGTCGACCGCGATCGAGCCCATCTTGGCCGCGCGCGACGGGATGATCCCCTGCCAGCCGACCCCGCCGTGCATCACCCCCGGGATCTGCTGGACCTTGCGCGGCATCAGCCGCACCAGGAACAGCAGGCCGGGGATCCGCACGCCCTTGAACTCGAGCGGGTGGAACAGCATCCAGACCGCGCTCCAGTTCGTCAGGTAGCCGATCGCCCCCATGAACAGCGGGACGGTGATCAGCTCCTGGAGGTGGATCTCCAGGCCCAGCACGTGGACGGCGGCCAGCGACGGGATCACGACGGTGGCGTCCCCAGGGGCAGGCAGACCGCGCAGAAGTCGCGCCCGAACGGTGTCAGGTCGATGCTGCGGCGGACCAGCCGGGCGGCGCGTCCGGCCTGCTTCATCGCGTCCTTGACCTCCGGTTGGGCCTCCAGCACCTGGTAGCCGCGCAGGTCCGGCAGCTCCTCCTGGGAGAACCAGATCAGCCCGAGCCGGAACAGGTTGTTCAGGTACGCCGGCACCCGCGCGACGTGCCGGCAGCCCGCCTCGGGCCCGATCACGGTCAGCCCGGAGGCGATCAGCGTGTCGCCGATCCGCAGCGGCCGGCCGGTCCGCACGTCGACCGCCGGCTGCGCGCCGTCGGTCACCAGCAGTCGCAGGATCCGCGCCTCGTCCGGCGCCAGCTCGTCGAGGATCCGCCCGTACGCCGGATGGACCTCCTGGTCGAACGTGACGTCCGCCGCCTGGTGCAGCAGATCGCCGCCCCGCTGCTGCAGGACCTCGGCCGGGCCCAGCCGGGGCACCGGCGCGTGACCGCCGCCCGCGACCGCCGCGCCCCAGGCGCGCGAGGTCTCGCTGACCCGCTCGGGCACCAGCCGCGACAGCCGCCGCTCGACCTCGTCGACCCCGAGCAGCTGGCGGGCTCCACGGCGCGCCTGCTCGGCCGCCTCCTCGACCACGCGGATCGCGACGCCGCCGAACGGCAGTCGGCGGGCGATCCCGACGCCGGTCCGGACCGACTCGGTCGCGCCCCAGGCCGCGGCGCGCAGACCACCCGACGCGGCGATCCGGACGATCCCGGGCAGCGCGTCGAGCGCCGATCCGTCGGGCGGATCGGCGGCGGCGTCGGGCGGGGGCGGGACCGGCGGGGGATCTTCGGGCGGCGCGGCGATGGCCGCGATCGTAGGCCAATCGGACCGGCGGTCGCAATCCGGGGTGCGCCCGTGCACCGGGCCGCGGGCGCGGTGACGGCCGGCCGAGGACCGGATCCCCGCCGTCCGGCCGGCCGCCCGACGTCCGGGATCGGGCGTAGCCTCGAACGAACGATGCGGCTGCTCCACACCGCCGACTGGCACCTCGGGCGCCAGCTCCACCGCGTTCCCCTGTTGGACGCGCAGCGCGACGTGCTCGATCACCTGATCGACGTCGCCCGCCGGGAGCAGGTCGACGCGATCGTCGTCGCCGGCGACCTCTTCGACCGGGCCCTGCCGCCGGTCGACGCGGTCCAGCTGGCCGGCGACGCGCTGCGGCGGATGGCCCAGGTCGCCCCGGTGATCGCGATCAGCGGCAACCACGACTCGGCGCAGCGACTGGGGTTCGCCGCCGAGCTGATCGCGGCGGGCGGCGTCCACCTGCGGACCGACCCGCTCGGCAGCGGCGACCCCGTCGTGCTGGAGGACGAGCACGGGCCCGTCGCGATCTACGGCATCCCGTACCTGGACCCCGACCTCAGCCGCGGTCCGCTCGGCGTCGACGAGCGTTCGCACGACGCCGTCCTGCGGGCGGCGACCGACCGCGCGCGCGACGACCTGGCCGCGCGCCGGGTCGCGTCCGACGACCCGGTCCGCGCGGTCGTCGTCGCCCACGCCTTCGTCCAGGGCGGCGAGCCGTCGGACTCCGAGCGCGATATCTCGATCGGCGGGGCCCAGACCGTCCACGCGTCGCTCTTCGACGGCTTCGCCTACGCCGCGCTCGGGCACCTGCACCGGCCGCACGCGGTGGGCGGTGCCACGACGGACCAGGCGGACGGCGACCGGACGGCGAGCGACGCAGGCCACGTCGGCGGTGCCGCCCACCCGGCCTCGGAGCCCGGCGCTCAGCGGGGCGACGACCGACTGCTCGTCACCGACGGCGACGACGGGGCGCTCAGCCTGTTCGACCTCGGCGACCGGACCGCGTCGGACTCCGACACCGCGGACTGGGCCCCCCAGCCGGGGGGCGGGGCCGTCGCCACCGCCGCCCCGCCTTCGGAGTCCTCGGTCCGCTACGCCGGATCGCCCCTGCCCTACTCGTTCACGGAGGCCGACGCCGAGAAGTCGTCGGCGATCGTCGAGATCGACGCCGACGGCACGGTCGACGTGCGGCTGGTCCCGGTGCCGACGCCGTTCCGGCTGGTCCGGCTGCAGGGCACGATCGACGCGCTGCTCGACGACCCGGCGCTCGGTGAGCACGAGCGCGACAACCACTGGCTGGAGATCGTGCTGACCGACGATCGGCTGCCGGCCCGGCCGATGGAGCGGCTGCGCCGCCGGTTCCCGCGGATCCTCGTGCTCCAGCACCGCCCCGCGGGCGAGGTCGCCGCAGCCACCGTTGCCGCCCGCCGCGTGCAGGGCCGCAGCGACCTGGAGGTCCTGGAGCGGTTCGTCGACGACGTGCGCGGCGCCGCCGTCGATCCGGCCGAGCGCCCGCTGCTGACCGGCGCCGTCGAGGCGGTCGCGCGGGACCCCGAGCGGTGAGGCTGCACCGGCTGGAGATCGAGGCCTTCGGGCCGTTCGGCGGCCACGAGGTCGTCGACTTCGACGCGCTCTCCGACGCGGGCCTGTTCCTGCTCTCCGGCCCGACCGGGGCGGGCAAGACGAGTGTGCTGGACGCGGTCTGCTTCGCCCTCTTCGGCGAGGTCCCCGGGGCCCGTGGCGACGCGGCGCGGCTGGCCAGCGACCACCGCGATCCGGCCGCCACCCCGCGTGTGACGCTGGAGGCGACGGTCGGCGACCGGCGGATCCGGGTGACGCGGGTACCGGCCCACGAACGGCCGCCGAAGAAGGGTGGCGGGGCGCCGGTCCGCGACACCGGCAGCGCGGTCCTGTCGTTCGCCGACCCCGCCGCCGACGGCGGTTGGCGCGCGGTCGCGGCCAAGATCCCCGAGGTCCGGCGCGAGCTCGACCCGCTGCTGGGGATGACCGCGGAGCAATTCCTGCAGGTCGTGATGCTGCCGCAGGGGGCCTTCGCGACCTTCCTGCGGGCCGACGCCAAGGCCCGGCGCGAGGTGCTGGAGCGGCTGTTCGACGCGGGGCGCTTCTCGCGGATCGAGCTGTGGCTGCAGGACCGCGCGCGAGAAGCCCGGCAGGCGGTCGAGCAGCAGCGGATCGCCTCCGACCGGGCGCTGGCCGAGGCCGGCGGCGCGTGGGGCGCCGGGGGCGAGGCGCCGGGCTCCGACGACGCGGCCGCAGCGAGCGACGCGATCGGCGACGCCACCGTGGGCGACCTTCGCGACGGCGTGCGCCCCGCCGGCGGTCCCCCGACGTTGCGGGACGGCGCCGCGGTCACCGACGTCGACCGCTGGCTGGAGGCCGAGCGGTCGCGGCTGGAAGCCGAGCGGGAGCGCGCCGCCGCCGCCCGCGACGCGGCCCAGCAGGCGCTGGCCGCCGCCGACCGGGAGCGTGACCACGCCCGTTCGCGTGCCGCGCTGCAGCAGCGGCGCCGTGACGCCGAGGCCCGGCTGGCCGCGATCGAGACCGAGTCCGCGGCCCACGCCGAGCGGATCGCCCGGCTGCAGGCGCACCGCCGGGCGGCGCCGTTGGCCGGCTACCTGTCCACCGCCCGCCAGGCCCGAGCGGCGGCCGCGGACAGCGCGCGCACGATCGAGAAGGCCCGCCGGTGGATCGAGCAACTGGAGGACGACGGCCTGTCGACCGATCCGCGGAGCTGGGCGACCGGAGCTCGCGAGCGGGCGACCGCCGTCGCCGCGCTCGGCGAGCTGGTCGAGCACGAGTCCGGCCTGCCCGCGCGCCAGGCCGAGTTGCAGCGGCTGCGCAGCGACGCGCAGGTCGTCGCCGAGCGGGCGCGGACCGCCGAGCAGCGCCTGGAGCAGGTCGCCGTGGCGGAGGCGGCGCTGGAGGCGCGGCGGGCGACCGCCGATGCCGCGACCGCCACCGCGGCGCGGCTGGAGGAGCAGGTGCGGGTCGCCGACCGACGGGCCGAAGCGGGTGAGCGGCGTGACGCGCTGGTGGCCGACGAGCGGCAGGCGGCCGACGCGGCCCGCCAGGCGGTCGACGCGCACCAGAGCGCGGTCGATGCGGTGCAGCGGCTGCGCCAGGCGCGGCTCGACGGCTACGCCGCGGAGCTGGCCTCCGGACTGCGGCCGGACGACGCCTGCCCGGTCTGCGGCGCCCTCGAGCACCCCTCCCCCGCGACGGCCGGCGACGGCCACGTCACCGCCGACGAGGAGCGCACGGCCGGAGCGGCCGCCGAGGCCGCGCAGCGCGCCCGCGAGGCCGCCGAGCGACGGCTGGCGGAGGTCCGCAGCGCCCTCGCCGTGGCCCGTAGCGAGGCCCAAGGCGAGGGGGACGGGAGCGGCGCCACGGACAACCGCGCGAACGGCGCGCCGGAGGTCGACGTGCCGACGGCCGACCGTCGCACCGCAACGGACGGGACCACGGCGCCCGCCGACCTCGCCACCGCGGATCTGCGGCGCGTTGCGGGTCAGCTCCGCCAGCAGCTGGCCGCCGCGCAGGCCGCCGCGGCCGACGGTCCGCGGGTGGCCAGCGAGCGCGAGCGCCTGCTCGACCAGCAGCGGGCCGACCAGGCCGCGCTCGCCGACGCCCGCGAGGCGGTCGCGCGGCTGACCGCGCAGGCGGACGGCGCGGCGGTCGAGCTGGAGCGGCTGCAGGCACGGCTCGCCGACGAGCGACGCGCGTTCCCCGACGTCGCCTCCCGTGTCCGGGCGCTGGAGCACCAGGCGACGTTCCTGGAGAAGGCGACCGGCGCGCACGACGCCGACCAGGCCGCGCGCAAGGCGCTGGAGCAGGCCGAGGCCGCGCTGACGGCGGCGCTGGCCGAGCACGCGGTGGACGACGCCGAGGCGGCGGTCGCCGCGATCCTCGCCCCGAAGGAGGTCACCGCGCTGGAGACGGAGATCCAGCGGGTCGACGAGGCGCGGGCCGCCGCGCAGGGGGTCCTGGCCGACCCGGAGATCGCCGCCGTCCCGCTCGATCCCGCGGTCGATCTGGAGACGGTCGAGGCGGCCCGCTCGGCGGCCGCCGCCGCAGCCGAGCGGTCCGCGGCGGCCGCGGCCGCCGCGGACCGCTGCGCCCGGGCGGAGGCCGACCGCCGCGACGCCCTGCGCGCCCGGCTCGACGCCCTGGCCCCGCTCGTCGCCGCCGCGGACCGGGCGCACGCACTGGCCGAGCTGGCGCGCGGCGGGGCGGGCAACCAGCGGCGGATCCAGCTCTCGTCGTGGGTCCTTGCCGCCCGCCTGGAGCAGGTCGCCGACGCCGCCACCCGCTACCTGCTGGAGATGTCCGCCGGGCGCTACCGGCTGGTCCTGCACGAGGAACCGGCCAGCGCGCGCGGCAAGGGCAACGCCGGCCTGGGCCTGCGGGTGCTCGACGGCTGGACCGGCGAGCAGCGCGACACCACGACGCTGTCGGGCGGCGAGTCGTTCTTCGCGTCGCTGTCGCTGGCGCTCGGCCTGGCGGAGACGGTGACCGCCGAGGCCGGCGGCGTCGACCTGGGGACGCTGTTCATCGACGAGGGCTTCGGGTCGCTCGACGAGCAGACGCTGGAGGACGTGCTCGACCAGCTCGACCGGCTGCGCGATGGCGGCCGCGCGGTCGGCATCGTCAGCCACGTCCCCGAGCTCAAGCAGCGCGTCCCGGTCCAGCTGACGGTCGAGAAGGCCCGCGACGGCTCACGCCTGCGGCAGTCGGTCGGCGCGGTCGGCTGAAGCTCGGCTCGGCTGACGGTCGTCGACGCGGCCCGCCCCGTGTCGCCTTCTGGCGATCTCTTCGACACAACCCACCAAGCGCGAGGGGCGGTGGACGGCCGACGGAACCCGGCGCGGTGCGCAGTCGGACTCGACCGCGGGGCCTCAGGCCACGTCGACCAACCCGACCGGGCAGCTGACGCCGGTCTCGCCGTGGCCGCAGTAGCCGTTGGGGACCTTGTGCAGGTACGCCTGGTGGTCCGGCTCGGCGTAGAAGAACGGGATCTCGCCGCCGACCAGTGCGTCGCCGAAGACGCCGGGCGCGGCCGTCGGCCCGCCGCCGGCGTGGCGGATCTCGGTGGTGATCTCGCCGTGGCCGGCCGCCGTCAGCGCCCGCTGGAAGTTGATCCGCGACGCCGCCGTCTGCTCACGCTGCGCGTCGGTGGTGGTGTAGATCGCCGACCGGTACTGGCTGCCGACGTCGTTGCCCTGACGCATCCCCTGGGTCGGGTCGTGGTTCTCCCAGAAGACCCGGAGCAGCGCCTCGAAGTCGACCGCCGTCGGATCCCAGGCCACGAGCACCGCCTCGGTGTGGTTGGTCTGCCCGCTGCAGACCTCGGCGTAGGTCGGGTTCGGGGTCTGGCCGCCCTGGTAGCCGACCGCCGTGACCAGCACGCCCGGCGTCCGCCAGAACGCGCGCTCGGCGCCCCAGAAGCAGCCCATCCCGAAGAACGCGTGCTCGCTGCCGTCGGGGAACGGCGGCACGATCGGCCGGTCCAGCACGGGGTGATTGCCGATCACGGGCATCGGCTGCTGACGACCGGGCAGCGTGTCCTGCGGGTCGAGCAGGGCGGACGGCTTCTGACGGAACACGGGACGACCTCCGGACGTGGGCTCCCTCCTACGGTAGCGCCCCGTCCCCGCGCGGCCCGAGCGCTCGGGATGCGCGGCCTGGGCACCGCGCGCTCGCGCGCCCGTTCGGAGAACGGTCGCACACCGAGCCCGGAGCCCCTATCATGGCGCGCGTGGGCAACGCAGCCGGCCGTACTCCGACGCTCCGTTCTCCGATTCCGGCGTTGAAACCGACCATGCGCGGCGTGCTCCACCAGTGGGCCGCCGTCGTCGCCGCGCTCGCCGGCATCACCCTGATCATCTCGGCCCCGGCCGGCACCGCCCGCTGGGCGACGATCGTCTACGCGGTCTCGATCGTCGGGCTGTTCACGGTCAGCGCGATCTACCACCGCGTGAACTGGACGACGACTCGCGGCCGGCAGTGGATGCGCCGGCTCGACCACGCGATGATCTTCGTGATGGTCGCGGGCACGACCACGCCGATCGCCGCGCTGGTGCTGGACGGTTCGATGCGGACGATCGTCCTGAGCGTCGCCTGGGGCATGGCCGGGATCGGGATCACGATCAAGCTGCTCTGGATCGGCGCGCCGAAGTGGCTGAGCGCGGCGATCTACCTGGGGATCGGCTGGGCCGGCCTGGCGGTCTTCCCGAAGCTCGTCGGCGACCTGGGCCCGTGGCCCGCCGTCGGCCTGATCGGCGGCGGTGTCCTCTACACGGTCGGCGCGGTGATCTACGCGACCAAGAAGCCCGACCCCCTGCCCCGCGTGTTCGGCTACCACGAGATCTTCCACGCGCTGGTGATCGTCGCCGCGCTGGCGCACTTCCTGGTCGTCGCGTTCGCCGTCGTCCCCCACGGCTGAGGCTGTGGCGCGCGACTCATCACGGTTCGCGCTCGGCCGCTAGACTCGCCCCCCACGGAGCGATGGCCGAGTGGCTTAAGGCGCTCGCCTGCTAAGCGAGTTGGGGGTTGATAGCTCCCTCCGGGGTTCGAATCCCCGTCGCTCCGCTGGTACGGAACCCCTGTCCATGACGGGGGTTTCGTCGTTTGCGGGCGAGCGTCGGGTCACCGCTCGGACGGGTAGGTCGCCTCGGGAGCGGTCGGGCGGAAGTCCGCCGGATGGTCACCGACCTCCAGGCGGAAGCCCAGCTCCTCCTGGGTCTCGAAGTAGGCGCTGCGCGCGGTGCCCGCTCCGGCCCCGGTGAAGCGCGCGTCGAGCGAGCGCTCCCGGCCGAGCGCGTCGAGGCGCGCGGAGACCCCGACGGCGTCGTCGACCGCGAGCTTGACGTGGTGCAGATGGTCCGCGCCGCCGTGCGCCGCCAGCGAGGCCGCGAACGGTCCGTCGCCGGTGAGTGGCTGGAGCAGCTCGACCGCCGTGCCGTCGGCCAGGCCGCAGCGGGCGATCCGGATCGCAACGGGGATCGGGTCGCCAAAGGCCCGAGCCGTGACGCGCTCGTCCCGATAGGTCCAGAACCGCCACGGTCCGACGCCGTAGCGGTCGGACCAGATCCGCACGGCACGGTCGAGGTCCGCCGTGACGACGCCGACGTGGGCCAGCCCGACGATCCCCATCTTCTGATTCGAATTTGATTCTCTTACGCGCAAATTTTTGAGTCTGTCAATGAATTTCCGCATTTGAACCGAGTTTGCCATAGGCTCGCCGGGAGGCCCAAACGACCGACGAGGACCCGTGACCGCCCCGACCGATACCCCGACCGCCGGCGTGACCCTGCACCCCGACGCCGTCCGCCGCTACCGCGAGCGCACCCCCCGCTCCCGCGAGCGGCTGGCGAGCGCCAAGCGCCTGATCCCGACCGGGCACGCCGGCGGCATGTGGTTCCAGCTGCCCTACACCGTGATGCTCGAGCGGGGTCGCGGCGCGCGGGTCTGGGACGTCGACGGCAACCGCTACCTGGACATGCGGATCGGCGACTGGGTGATGGCCCTCGGCCACGGCAACGAGCGCGTCCG
>CAZFIQ010000020.1:2823-5612 GCA_964519185.1 uncultured Patulibacter sp. | reverse complement strand
GTCAGCGGTCGGGGCGCGCGGCTGACCGACGAATCGGGCCGCGTCTATCTCGACGCGAGCGGCGGAGCCGCCGTTTCCTGCCTCGGCCACGGCAACGAGCGCGTCCGCGACGCGATCGTGGCGCAGCTCGACCAGGCGAGCCAGCTCGGCTGCCCCGAGCCGCACCTGGCCGAGCGGATGGCGTCGCTGCTGGTCGAGCGCGTGCCGTCCGTCGAGCGGGTCCGGTTCCTCACGTCCGGCACCGAGTCGAACCTGCTGGCCCTGCGCCTGGCGCGCGCGTACACCGGACGGCCGAAGATCGCCAAGGCCCAGGGCAGCTACCACGGGATCGCCGACGTGCTGGTCGTCGGCGACTCGTCGATCAGCTTCGACGCCGCGGGCCGGCCGGCGGGCGTCACCGACGGGGTCGCCCAGGACGTCGTCGAGTTCCCGTTCAACGACCCCGACGGCGCGGAGGCGGTGCTCGAGCGCGAGGCCGAGCGGATCGCCGCGGTCTTCGTCGAGCCGGTGATGGGCGCGGCCGGGATGGTGCCCGCGACGGCGGAGTTCCTGCAGCGGCTGCGCGAGGTCACGGCGCGGCGGGGGATCGTGCTGGTCTTCGACGAGGTCGTCACCTTCCCCGTCGCCTACGGCGGCGCCCAGGCCCTGTTCGGCGTCACGCCGGACCTGACGACGATGAGCAAGGCGATCGGCGGCGGTCTGCCGCAGGCGGCGGTCGGCGGTCGGCGCGAGATCATGGACCTGCTCGACCCGGACCTCCACGACGGCCGCGCACCGGTGCTCGCCGCGTCGACCTTCGGCGGCAACGTCGCGGCGCTCGCGGCGGGGATCGCCGCGCTCGAGCAGATGACCCCCGACGTCCACGCGCGCGTCGCGGCGGTCGGCGAGCGGATGCGCCAGGGGATCGACGCGATCGGCGAGGCCCACGGCCTTCCGCTCCACGCCACCGGCCTGGGCCACGTCTACGGAATGCACTGGGCTCCGGAGCGGGTCGTCGACCACCGGACCCGGGCCCGGGACGACATCGGCGCGCTCGCCAACCTGATGCTCGGCCTGCTCAACGAGGGCGTCTACCAGTACTCGTTCGGCACGCTGCTGCTGAGCGCCACCCACGGCGACGCGGAGATCGACGAGTTCCTGGGGGCGCTCGAACGGGCCCTGCATGCCGTCGACCTGGTCGGCTGACCGGGAGCGGAGCGATGGACCTGCACCTGTCCGGCAAGCGCGCGATCGTCACCGGCGGATCGCGCGGAATCGGGCGCGCGATCGCCCACGCGCTGGCCGCGGAGGGCGCGGCCGTGGCGATCGGGGCCCGCGACGAGCCCGGCGTGACCGCGGCCGTCGCCGCCCTGCGGGCCACCGGCGCGACCGCCCACGGCGAGCCGGTCGACGTCTGCGACGCCGGCGCGCTGGAGCGCTTCGTCTGCTCCTCCGCCGCGGCGCTCGGGGGCCTCGACCTGCTGGTCGCCAACGCCGGGTCGCTGAGCGGCGGGCCCGCGAACGCCGCGATCGCGGCCGACGACTGGCGCTTCACCTTCGACATGAACGTGACCCACCCGGCGATCGCCGCCCGCGCGGCGGCCCCGCTGATGGGCGAGCGCGGCAGCGCGATGCTGTTCATCGCCTCGATCGCCGGCGTGCACCCGTGGACGCGCCCGCACTACGGCGCGGCGAAGGCCGCCGAGATCCACCTGGCCGGGTCGCTCGCCCGCGAGCTGGCGCCGCGCGGCATCCGCGTCAACGCGCTCAGCCCCGGGTCGGTCACCTTCCCCGGATCGCCGTGGGAGCGGGTGGCCGAGGACCGCGAGGCGTTCGCGCGATGGCTCGACCACGAGCTGCCGCTGGGACGGCTGGGGACCGACGCGGAGGTCGCCGACGCCGCCTGCTTCCTGCTGTCCGAGCGCGCGTCGTGGATCTCCGGGGTCAACCTGGCGGTCGACGGCGGGCAGCTGCCGCCGAACATGCGCACGACGCAGCCGATCCCCGGCGGCTGGCGCTCCGGCTGAGCCGCCGGCTCACCAGCCCTTGCGGACGAGGTTCCCGGCGTCGACCGGCAGCGCGACCCCGGTGACGTAGCGGGCGGCGTCCGAGCAGATCCAGGCGACCGCGTCGGCCACGTCGTCCGCCCCGATCCACGGCACGTCGGCCAGCGCGTTGAGCCCGGCGAAGGCCTCCCGCACGTCGTCGGGGCCCGGGTCGGCGAGGTGGGGCGCGAACATCCGGAAGGTCGCGTCGTTGGCGATCATCGGCGTGTCGACCGTGGTCGGGCAGATCGCGTTGACGCGGATCCCGTGCGGCCCGAGCTCCTGCGCCAGCACCTTGACCATCCCGATTACGCCGTGCTTGGCGGCGGCGTAGTGGGTGGCGTTGAGGTACCCGAGCAGCCCGGCGGTCGAGCTGGTCAGTGCGTAGACCCCGCCCTGGGCGCGCTCGATCATCTGGTCGACCGTCGCCCGCACGGTGTTGAAGACGCCGGTCAGGTTGACGTCGACGGTCTCCTGCCACTGGGCCGCGGTCATCCGCGTGATCGGGACGAACACGCCGATCCCGGCGTTGGCGTGGACCACATCGATCCGGCCGAAGGCGGCGAGCGCGTCGTCGACGACGGCCTGGACCTGCTCCAGCCGCCGCACGTCGGCCACCGCCCGCAGCGCCCGCCGGCCCTGCTGCTCGACCAGCCGCACCGTCTCGTCCAGGTCGGCGGCGGTCGCCATCGGGTACCCGGCGGTCGCCGACTCGCTGCCGTCCCCGCCCAGGTCGAGGACGACCACGTCCGCGCCCTGCTCGGC
>CAZFIQ010000020.1:0-2813 GCA_964519185.1 uncultured Patulibacter sp. | reverse complement strand
TCCGGTTCGCCGAGCAGGGCGAACCGGACCGCGCAGGCCCGGCCCTGCCCGCGGCCCGCTCCGGTGACCAGCGCCACCTTGCCGTCGTACTCCCCCATGTCGCCCCCTCGCCGCCCCGGCGGTCGCTCTTGACTTGACTTCAAATCAAGAAGGTACCCGCGCGGCAAGCGACGCACAAGCCCGGCGGCCCCGGGGCCGGCCGCCGCCGACCCCCGGACAACCGCGCTCACGTCGCCCCGACCGGGCGGGGCGACGTGAGCGGCGGCGCTCCGTGCCCCTCCGATCGCTTAGAACCTGATTCTGAAACAGGTTCTTAGACGCCGTCTCAACCGGCGGCGGCCACCTCGGCCGGCTCGCCGTCCGCGCCGTCGGAGGCCGGCGACGCCGCCTCCGGCGCCGACACGCCCTCCGGGGTCGAGACGGCGTCGGCGTCCGCGGCGGGCGCGGGGTCCGGCGCCGGCTCGGTGGCGGGCGCGTCGTCCGCGGCGACCGACGGCTCGTCCGGCGTCCCGTCGGCGGAGGCCGTCGTGTCCTCAGCCCCCGTGGCCGTCGTGTCCTCGTCGGACGTTGCCGCGGCCGGGGCCGGGTCGGCCGACGCCTCGGCCGGCGTCGGGCTCGGAGCCGCGGCGGGCTCCGGGTCGGCGCTCGGGGCGACGACGTCCGAGGCCGCGGACGCGGGCGACGGCGTGGCCGGAGCCGGCGGCTCGGCGGCCGTCGTCGTCGGCCCGGCGTCGGCCGCCGGGGCCTCCGGCGGCGCCTCCGTCACCGGAGCCGCGGCCGGCGCCGCAGCCGCCACCGGGGTGGCCGCGGCCGACGCGACCGCCTCGGCCGCAGGGGCCTCGGCCGCCGGGGCCGGCGCGACCGTGCCGCTGGTCTTCACCGTCGCGCTGGCCTTGACGGTGCCGCCGGCCTTGACCGTGCTGCTCGCCTGGCTGGTCTTGGCCGCCTTGACCGTGGTCGCGGTCCGCGTCGTCGCGGTCCGGCTGCTGGCGCTGCTCGCCTTGCCCGCCCCCGACCAGTACGTCGCCGGATTGACCGCCTTGCCGTTCTTGCGGACCTCGAAGTGCAGGTGCGGCCCGGTCGTCCGGCCGGTCATGCCGACGTAGCCGATCACGTCGCCGGCCTTGACCCTCTGGCCCTTGCTGACCGCGTTGCGCGAGAGGTGGGCGTAGCACGTCTGCAGGCCGTCGCCGTGGTCGACGCAGACGAGGTTGCCGTAGCCGCTCTGGGTCCCGGAGAACGCGACGGTGCCGGCGGCGTAGGAGCGGACCGCGGTGCCGACCGGCGCGGCGATGTCGATCCCGGCGTGCAGCCGGCCCCACCGCTGCCCGTACGGCGAGGTGACCGTCCCGGAGAGCGGCCGGACCGTGCCGTTGGCGCTCGTCGCCGCGCCGTCGTCGGCGTCCGCGCTCTCAGACGTGGCGTCGGTGGCCGACGCCGCGCGACGGTCGCTCGTGGTCGAGGCGCTCGACGGCGCCGCGTTCGTCGACGACGAGCCCGGGTCCGTGCGGTCGGACGAGCCACCGCTCGCCGCCGGATCGCCCGTCGCGTCGGCCGCGCGGTCGCCGTCGAGCGCGGCGTCGTCGCCGGCCGTCGACGTCCGGTTGGACGCGCCGACCAGCACCACGTCCTGCCCGCCGTCGGCGGTGCGGGTCGCCGAGACGACCTTCAGCGTCGACGAGACGGTGGACGCGCGGGCCGTCGCCCGGCCGCCCTCGAGCACCGCCGACCACGTCCGCGGGCCGACGATCCCGTCGACCTGCAGGCCCTGGCGCTGCTGGAACCGCTCGACGGCGCGGGTCGTCCGGTCGCCGAACCAGCCGTCAGCGGCGACGCCGACCCGTCCCTGCAGCTCGCGCACGTCCGCTCCGCTCGACCCGGCCATCAGCAGCTCGCGCTCCTGGGCCTGGGCCTCGATCGGGGCGGTCAGGGTCGCCATCGTCCCGGTCGGGTCGTCCGACCCCCCGGTCGTCGCGCCGGCCGTGCTGCCGGTCGCGGCCTGCGCCGCCACCGGCGCGCTCGTCCCGCCGACCATCGCGACGCTCATCGCCACGGCCATCTTGCGGCGGCGGCGCTCGCGCGCCCGCTGGACGGGCACGGTCACTCGCCGGTCGCGGGCCCACGCGATCGAGCGGGCCCAGTGCTGCGGATCCGCCAGATCGCGCAGAACGCCATCGGGGCGGGGAGATCGCTCGTCACGGACGACCCAGCGGTCGTCGCGCACCGAGCCACGGTGCTGTCCGGACATCCCGGATACCTCCTGTCGAAGGCCTACGAGGTGAGCTGACGGGCTCGCGCTTCAGGAGTTGCGCTACACCGGCGGACCGGCGATTCGCCCCGGTGATCGACCTGCGATCACGAGTGGTTCCCCCGCCCCCGCGCATCCAGCGCGGGGCTCGGCCGTTGAAAATGCCAAGCGACACCGTAGCGGACCGGCGGCGGTCCGGGGTCGATTGTTATGTCGACCTCCGGAGGGCCGCGGCCGGCGGTCCCGTCGACCGTTCGTGTTTTGCCCGCACATGCCAGGCAAAGCGCGAACGCGTTCGCAGCGGTCGGCCCGCGTCGCCGTGAGCCAGCCTCCGGGTTCAGGACGCCAGCGCGAACGCCGGGGCGTCGTCCGGTCCGTCGCCGGCCTCCGGGGCACCGGCCGGCGTCGCCCGCCAGGCCGCCCGGCGCTGCTCGGCCGCCCGCACCGCCTCGTGCAGCAGCGTGAACTCCTGGGTCGGCATGTCGACCATCCGGTCGTGCGACGCGGCGACCAGCGACGCGATCGCGACCGGCTCGGGCGCCACGTCGTTGGCCGCCCGCCGCTC
>CAZFIQ010000019.1:15627-27806 GCA_964519185.1 uncultured Patulibacter sp. | reverse complement strand
ATCAGGCTGTGGGGGTTCTTCTGCATGAGCTCGCGGTCCTTGAAGGTCCCGGGCTCGGACTCGTCGGCGTTGCAGACGAGGTACTTGTCCATCTTCCCCTGGGGGATGAACGAGGCCTTGAGGCCGGTCGGGAAGCCCGCGCCGCCGCGTCCGCGGAGGCCCGAGTCCTTCAGCGACGCGACCAGCGAGTCGCGGGCCATCGCCAGCGCCTGCTCGGCCATGGCGTAGCCGCCCCGGCGCCGGTAGACCTCCAGCGTGTGGAGGCCGGGCTCGTCGATGTCCTCGAACAGCAGCTTGGTGCTCATGCCTGTCCCTCGGTCCTCATGCCCGTCCACCGGAGAGGTCGACGGGGTCGAGCGTGCCGGCGTCCGTCGACTGCCGGGCGATCTCGTCGCGGTTGGCGGCGACGTCCGCGACCCGCCGGCGGACCAGCTGCTTCTCCGGCAGCGGGTCGGCGCCCTCCTGGATCTGCCGCGCCAGGGTCGCGATCTCGTCGTCGTCGATCGGCCCGACGTAGACCCCGTCGATCGAGGCCATCGGCGCGATGTCGCAGGCGCCGAGGCACTCGAAGCCGCGCAGGTTGACGTCCGGGTCGTGCCCCAGCTCCTCGCGCAGCCGCGCCAGCACGGCGTCGGCCCCGCGCAGCGAGCACGAGATGTTGGTGCAGACGTAGACGGTCTTGCGGCCGACCGGCGTCGTCTCGAGCATGTCGTAGAAGGTCGCGACCGCGGTCAGGTAGCCCGGGGTCAGGCGCATGACGCACGCAACCTGCTCGACCGCCTCCGGCGAGCACCAGCCGTGGAGCCGCTGGGCGGCGGCCAGCGCCGGGATCGCGGCGGACTTGTGGTCCGGGTAGCGGGACATGTAGTCCTCGATCTCCGCGCGTAGCGCGGCCGGGACCTCGACCTGGGCGGGGTCGGGAACCGACGCCGGGTCCTTGGTCGGATCGGTCGCCTCGCGGAAGCCCGGCGCGCGCGACCCGTGGTCGAAGCGGCGGACCTCCAGTGCGTAGCTGGCGGGATCGTCCAGGAAGTCCAGCTCGGCGCCGGCGGCCTCGGCCAGGGCGGTGCGGCGGGCCCGGTCGCGGTCGCGCGGCGCGGGGGGATCGCGACGGATGCTCATCGGTCGATGCCTCCGAGGATCGGGTCCAGGCAGGCGAGCGTGATGATCATGTCGGCGATGTACTCGTCGCGGGCCATGTCGCCGTAGGCCTGCAGGTGGACGAACGAGGGGTCGCGCATGTGCACGCGCGCGGGCTTGCTGGAGCCGTCCGAGCGGACGAAGCAGCCGAGCTCGCCGCGCGGGCCCTCGATCGCGTGGTACGCCTCGCCGGCCGGCACGCGCATACCCTCGGTGACCAGCTTGAAGTGGTGGATCAGCGCCTCCATCGAGGTCGCCAGCTCGTGCCGCGGCGGCAGCGCGACCTTGCGGTCCTCGGTGATGAAGGGACCCTCGGGCAGTCCGTCGATCGCCTGCTGGAGGATCTTCAGCGACTCGCGCATCTCCGCCAGCCGGACCAGGTAGCGGTCGTAGTTGTCGCCGCGGGTGCCGACGGGGATCTTGAAGTCGAAGTCGTCGTACGACGAGTAGGGCATCGCCTTGCGCAGGTCCCACGGCACGCCCGCGGCGCGCAGCAGCGGACCGGTGACGCCCTTCGCCTGCAGCGTCTCGGCGTCGACCACGCCGACGTCGCGCATCCGCCGCAGGAAGATCTCGTTGCGCGTCAGCATCGACTCGTACTGGTCGATCCGCTTGGGCATCTCCTCCAGGAAGCGCCGCAGCTTCTGCTCCCAGCCGGCGGGGATGTCCTCCATCACGCCGCCGATCTGGAAGTAGCGCGGGTGGACGCGCTGCCCGGACGAGTACTCGAACAGGTCGAGGATCGTGTCGCGCTCGCGGAAGCCGTACCAGAGGATCGACATCGCGCCGACGTCGAGCGCGGTGGTCGCCAGCCACACCAGGTGGCTCATGATCCGGTTGAGCTCGAGGTGGATCACCCGCAGGTACTGGGCGCGCTTGGGGACCTCGATCCCGAGCAGGTCCTCGACCGCGCCGCAGTAGGCCATGGCGTTGAAGTAGTACGCCAGGTAGTCCATCCGCTCGACGAGCGGAACGACCTTCCAGTACGCCTTGTCCTCGGCGGTCTTCTCGATGCCGGTGTGGAGGTAGCCGATGATCGGCTGGACGTCGCGGACGACCTCGCCCTCGAGCGTGGTCAGCAGCCGCAGCACGCCGTGCGTGGCCGGGTGGTGCGGGCCGAAGTTGATCGTCAGCAGCTCGGCCTGCTCGTGCTGGACGACGGTGTTCAGCTGCTCGGCGAAGTCGATCGACGCCTCGCCGGCGCGGTACTCCAGGGTCGTGGTCCGACGCTCGTCGCTCACTTCCACCACCCCGGGTTGCTGCCGTCCTCGTCGACGGTGAACAGGACCGGCTCGCCGCCGATCGGGAAGTCGCGCCGCTGCGGGTGCCCGATGTAGTCCTCCGGCAGCAGGATCCGACGCAGGTCGGGGTGCCCGTCGAAGACCACGCCGAACATGTCGTAGACCTCGCGCTCGTGGAAGTTGGCCGTCGGCCAGGCGTCCGTCACCGACGGCACGTTGGGCGCGTCGATCGAGACCCGGAGCTTGACGCTGATCCGCCGCTGGTGCTCGAACGAGAGCAGCTCGTAGACCACGCCCAGGCGCGGCTCCTCGGGGAAGTAGTCGACCCCGTGGACCGACATCAGCATGTTGAACCCCTCGCCGCGCAGTCGCTCGAGCACCTCGCCGATGCTCGCCGGGGCCACCTGCAGCTCGGCCCGGCGCGCCGTCAGGGTCGTGCCGATCACCGTCGCGTCGGCGCCTGCCGCCACGACGGCCGACAGGCGCTCCAGTTCCTCGACCTCAAGCACCGCGGCCACCCTCGCGCAGGACCCGCTCGCGCTCGGTCGCCTCGGCGGCCCGCGTCTCCAGCTCGTCCATCGACATCAGCGACGACGACGCGCCCTCCTCCGAGCCGTGCGCCCGGTAGCGGTCGCGCCAGCCCATCTCCGGGTCGTCCTGGATCATCCGGCGCAGCTTGAGGATGCCGTAGACCAGCGCCTCCGTCCGCGGCGGGCAGCCGGGGACGTGGACGTCGACCGGCATGAACTTGTCGGCCGGGACGATCGCGTAGTTGTTGAAGACGCCCATCGACGACGAGCAGGCACCCATCGCGATCGAGTACTTCGGCTCGAGCATCTGGTCGTAGACGCGGCGCACGACCGGGGCCATCTTCATCGACACGCGGCCGGCGAGGATGATCATGTCGGCCTGGCGCGGGGTGCCGCGCATCGCCTCGCCGCCGAAGCGGGAGATGTCCATCCGCGACCCGACCAGGTTGATCAGGTCGATCGAGCAGCAGGCCAGCCCGAAGGTCAGCGGGAAGATCGAGTTGCCCTGGGCCCACTTGGCGGCCTTGTCGAGCGTCGTGGTCAGGACGCTCTCGCGCACCTGCGCCTCGAGGTCCTGGCCCTCGAGATCGCCGCGCAGCAGGTCGCGGGCCCGCGACTGGCGGGCCCGGAAGGCGGCCTTGTCGGCCGGCGTCAGCGCGGACGAGGCGGGCACCGCCTCGCCGACGTCGACTCGCCCGTGTCGGGTCACTTCCATTCGAGGGCTCCTCGCCGCCATTCGTAGATCAGCACGATCAGCAGGAGGCCGATGAAGACCCCGGCCTCGATCAGCGCGAAGGTGCCGAGGGCCTTCATCTCCACCGCGATCGGGTAGAGGAAGAGGACCTCGAGATCGAAGATCAGGAACAGGATCGCGATCAGGTAGAAGCTGATCCCGAAGCGGAAGCCGCTCTGGACCTCGGAGGGCAGACCGCACTCGTAGGCGTCCTCGTTGAACGTCGTCGGTCGCCGGTTGAAGCGCGGACCGAGCCGCGAATTGGCGTACACGAAGAGCGCGCCTACGCCCGTCGCGAGCACGATGAAGATCAAGATCGGCAGATACGACCGCAGCACCTCGAATGTTCTATCACCCCGCGCGCGTCTTTCACGGGCCGTGGGACCGCGAATTTGCAGCGGTTGTGCGGGTTCACACGAACTCTGCCGGACTTCGTGTGAGAGCGCACGATCAGGCGTGCGCGGTGCCACGAGCCGCGTCACGATTCGCACGCGCGCCGTCCGTTAGGGCCACCTTACTAGATGGCGGTGGGGTCCGCTCCCGATCCGCCGTCGAAGGCCGGCCGCGGCGAGCGCGTCGGGTTCTGTACCCCATGGGTACGGAAGGTGACGCCCAAGCGGATCGCCCCCGCCCCGCGGTCCGGGCGGCGACCGCCCCGCGTACCTGGCACCATCGACCGCCGATGGCCACCGCCGTACTGATCGTCTCGCTGATCGTCGCCGCCGTCAGCCTCGCCACCGGCGCGTGGGGCAGCTGGCTGTGGTGGCGGTTCGCCGCCCAGGACCGCTTCTGGATGGCGATCCGCGCCACCCAGCTCGGCGCGCTGCTGCTCGCGGCGCTGGCCGGCGTCGTCTGGATCAGCGGCACGGACGACGTTCCGTGGCTGTTCTGGCTCTACTGCCTGCTGCCGATCGCGATCTCGATGATCGCCGAGCAGCTGCGGATCATCGCCGCCGAGCAGGTGCTGGAGCGGCGCGGGCTCGACGGCGCCGCCGCCGTCGCCGAGCTCGACGAGGCGGGGCAGCGCGGCATCGTGCGCGAGATCGTCCGCCGCGAGGTCGGGATCATGACCGTGTCGGCGTTCGTGATCTGCTTCCTGGCCCTGCGGGTGACGGTCGAGCGCGGCGGGCTCTGAGAACCGAGGACCCGCACCGCGCCCCGGGGCCGGCGCGCCGCACGGGCCGCCGGGGCGGCCACCGCGATCGACGCCGCCCGGAGCGCGTCCCCCGGCGTCAGCCGAGCTCGAGCGCCGACGCCGGAATGCCCGCGTACTCGCGGACGAAGCCGGCCATCTCCGAGCGGTCGATGTACTGGTACACGAGCTCGGTGATGAACGACGGCGGCGTCGCGTTGACGTTCTCGAACAGGCCGATCCGCCCCGCGTTCGCGCTCGACGTCATGTCCCACACGAAGTTGAAGAACCGGTTCTTGTCCCGGGCCGTCACCCCGCTTCCGGGCAGGTACGCCTCCAGCTTGGGCCCGAACTCCGGGTGGTCCCAGATCTTCTCCGGCCAGCGCGAGATCAGGCCCTGACCGCAGAGGTCCTGGAGCGTGTACATGATCCGGCTGTAGTTCTGGATCGAGTGCAGGCGTCCCACGGTCACCAGGCCGGGGTGCGGGACCTCGACCCCGTTCCAGGTCTGGCTCTGCGCGATCGAGGCGACCGAGAACGCCCGCAGGGTCTCCGCGTAGACGGTGATGTCGGCGACGGCCTTGCGCACCCCGGGGATCTTCTGCGTGCCGAGGATCTCCGTGATCACCTGGGCGGTGCCGGCGAAGATCTGGGCGCGGTACGCGAGCCGCGTCATGATGTGCCACGACACGTAGACGACGCTCTCGAAGTACAGCTTCAGCGACTCCAGGTTGCGGACGCTGAAGCAGTACTCGCGCGGCAGGAAGACGTCGTCGAAGACGACCATCTGGTCCATCTCCTCGCCGTGAACGTTCAGCGGGTGGTCCTCGCGCGAGACGTCCGAGCTGGTCGTCGGCTCCCGCAGCACGAGCGACAGCCCCGGCGTGCTGACCGGGATCGCCGCCCAGATCGCCGCGTCGGGCCCGAGCCCCTCGCCGAGGACCGTGGAGAGCGTGAACGCGTGCGTGATCGCGCCGGAGCTCCCCGCGATCTTGCTGCCCCGCAGCACGATGCCGTCGGGCGTCTCGTCGACGATGCGCAGCGTTCCCGGCCGCTCGTTGCGGTCGATCGACCGGTCGGACTGGGCGTCGGCGATCAGGTCCGTGCTCAGGAGGTTCATCTCGCCCGAGGTCTGCACGAAGTTGCGGATGTTCGCGGCGAACTCCGGGTTGTCCGCCTCGAAGCGGTCGATGATCCCCAGGAAGCCGAGCGCCATCGCCGGGCCGTAGTCCGGCGGACGACCGAACATGCCGAGCGTGGTCCGGGTCGTCACCCCGATCTGCTCCATCTTCGCGTAGAGCTGATCGCGGGTGGTCGGGACCTGCCAGCCGAGCGCCTTGCGCTGTCCGGTCTCCTCGTCGAGGTAGGTGACCTTGTCGCGCGTCAGCGGGTCGAACTGCAGCTCCATCACGTCCGCGAACGTCCGGGCCGCGGCCCGCGTCGCGGGGTGGTCGGCGACGTTGGCGATCTCCTCGCCGTCGGCCGCCACCACGCGGCGACCGTCGTCGAGGCTGCGCAGGTACTGCTCGCCGTCGAGCAGGTGGGGCTCGGCTCCCTCGGCCAGCGCTCCCGCCAGCTTCTCGAGGTGCGCCGGAGCGTCTTTCACGTTGTCGGGCATGGGTGGTCCTTTCGCCCGCGTCGGGGCAATCCGGAGGTCAGCAGGATGAGCTGAAGGTGGGAGCCGGCGCTACCGGCGAAGCCGCGGGAGCGCAGCGACAGGCGCGGCGAGCGGCGGGTCGGGCGGCGCAGGGTGGCCGTGCACACGCCCGGCAGGCCCGCGACCCCGGCCACGTAGGCGCCGGCCGGCGGCAGCGCCGCGTTCGGGGCCGACGTCGTGAGCTCGACGCGCGTGCCGCGAGCGCCGACCTCGACGTCGAGCACCTCGACGTCGAGCTCGTGGTACCGGCCGAGCAGGCGCGCCGCGGCGGTCAGCTCGCCGCGGCCGATCAGCTCCCGTACCCGCGTCGACGACACGCCGGGCGCGACGTCCAGGCCGAGCACCTCGAAGCCGAGGCGGCGCAGCAGCGCCTCGTCGCCGGCCCGCCGGTGGCCGAACCGGAAGCCGCGACCGACGGCGATCACGCGGGTGCCCATCGGTCGCAGGTAGCGGTCGACCCACTGCTCGGGGTCGAGCGCCGCCATCTCCGCGTCGAACGGCAGCACCACGATCTCGTCGACGCCGGCCTCGCCGAGCAGCTCCAGCCGTCGCGGGAGCGAGCAGAGCTGGGCGACGTGCTGGCCGAGCACGATCCGCGGGTGGACGCCGAACGTCACGACGGTGCTGCGGAGCCCGCAGCGGCGGATCGCCGCCAGCACCTCGCGGTGCCCCCGGTGGACGCCGTCGAAGTTGCCGATCGCCACCGCACGCCCGGCGGCGGGCTCCAGGTCGGACGGGTCGTGGACGACGATCGTCACGCGACGAGGCTCCCGATGCCGCGGAACGCCCGCTCGAAGTACACGAGCGGCTCGCCGGCGGCCTCGTCCGGGCGTCCGACCACGTCGGAGATCCGGCCGACCACCAGCCGATGGTCGCCGACCGCGTGGGTGCCCTCGACCTGGCAGTCGAGGTGCATCAGGGCCCCGCCGATCACGGGAGCGCGCAGCTCCGACCGCGAGGCGTCGACCAGCTCCTCGATGAACTTCGGCTGGCCGGGCGCCGAGCACACCCGGGCGACGTCGACCTGGTCCGCCCCCAGCAGCGCGACGCCGAAGCTCCCGCTCGCGAGGATCGCGCGGCAGCTGACCGTGCGCGAGTCCAGCGACACCATCACCCGCGGCGGCTCGGCCGTGAGCGAGCAGCAGGCGCTGACCGTGAGGCCCCACGGACGGTCGTCGACCTCCGTCGTGACCACCACGACGCCGCCGGCCAGGCGGCGCATCGCCCGCCGGAACGTCTCCGCGCCGATCTGGCGAACCGGCTGCGCGGCGACCGGGGAGACGTCCATCTGGCGGCGGAAGGTCGCGCCGTCCCAGTAGTCCGACGATCGCTCGATCCGCCCCTCGGCGTCGAGCTCGAACACGTGGACGCCCTTCATCGCGAGCCGCTGCCCGACGGGGTCGAACGGCCCCAGGCGCTCGCGCAGCGTGCCCGTCAGGTGGTAGCGGACCACCGCCTGGCGGCCGTCGATCAGCGGCTCAGACGGCTCCCAATGGACGTCCGGGAACGCGGCGAACAGGTGCTCCAAACCGGCCTGGATCGCGTCGGGCCCCTTGGCCACCCGTGCATCCGCGATCTCCTCGTGGGCGCCGTTCGGGCCGTAGAGCGCGGCCGCGGCCGGAGCGTCGTGGGCGTTGTACGCGGCGTAGAGCGCCGAGATGCGCTCGCTGGTGGTCGTCATCGGATGACCTCGGGGGTGGTGGTCGGACAGAGCAGCTCGAGCGCGGCCGCGAGCGGCAGGACGTCGCCGTAGCGGCCGTCGATGTCGCTCAGGGCCACCGCGTGCGACCGGGGGTCGCGATCCCCGACCGCTTCCCGCGGCACGAGCATCCGGATCCCCCGCTGAAGGCCGTCGACGACGGTGGCCCGCACGCAGCCCGAGGTCGAGGCGCCGGCCACGACCAGGGTGTCGATCCCGTGGTCGTGGACCCAGCCCGGCAGCTCGGTGCCGGCGAAGGCCGACGCCAGCTCCTTGCGGAGCACCAGCTCGCCGTCGCGCGGGGCGATCTCCGGGTCGATCCGGGCCGCCGCCGATCCGTCCTCCAGACCGTGCAGGGCGGGCACCTTCTGCCGGAACAGCCGGGCGCCGGCGGACAGCGGCTCGCGGTAGGCCACGCGCGTGTAGGCGACCGGGCGCGCCGCGTCGCGCGCCGCCGCCAGCAGCGCCGCGATCGCCGCGACCGCCGTCCGCATGTCGCTGCTCAGCGGCGAGCCCGGCCGGGTGAACCCCTCCGTCGCGTCGACGACGAGCAGCGCCGGGTGCCGGCCGGCCCCCAGCCTGCGGCCGATGGGCGACGGGTCGGTCATGTCGCCAGCCGCGCGTCGGGCGTCCACGAGCGGCGGGCGAAGCGCCAGCCGTCGGGCGTCCGGACGAGCTCGTCCTGGTAGCGACCGAAGTTGTCGAGCCGCGCCGATCCGACGGCCCGATCCGGCGTCCGCTCGCCGAGCACCAGGTTGCAGGTCTGCGTCGCCCGGTCGCCGTCGATCACGATCCGGTGGTCGACCGTGCTGTGCACCTTGCCGAAGCCGATCTCGACGTGGAACGCGCGGATCGCGGGCTTGCCCACGATCGGCGCTCCCCCGTCGATCACGAACGCCGCGTCGTCGGTGAAGGTCGCGACGTAGCCGTCGAGGTCCATGTCGTCGAACGCCTGGTTGTAGCGGGAGGTCAGGTCGCGGATCGCCAGCTGGTCCTCCAGCTCCGCGACCCGCGCCGCCAGCCGCTGGAGCTGGTCGAGCACGTCGTCGGTACCGCGATCAGAGGGCACGGCCGAGCTCCTCGCCCTCGTAGATGACGGCCGGGGTCTTCCGCGGCGCGACCGCGTCACCGACCCGGTGGATCTCCAGCGAGCTCCCGGCGAGCGCGTGGTAGAGCTCCTCGCGGGGCGAGCGGCCCTGGGCCAGGACGACCGTGTCCACGTCCGTCCGCGGGTCCTCTCCGCCGCCCCAGATGTCGTAGACGGCGACGTCGCCGCCCTCGATCCGGTCGACGAAGTGCTGGGCCGTCAGGCGGACGCCCGCCTTGCGGATGCGCGGGAACAGGTGCCCGAGCTCGAGGTGCCGCCGGACGTCGTCGCCGATGAACAGCTCGGGCGACACGACCTCGACGTCGACGCCGGCGTTGGCCAGGACCTCCGCCAGGCCGAGCGGCTCGTAGAGCGCCGACTCGTCGACGATCAGCACCTTGGACCCGAGCGACCGGGCGTCGTCGGTGGCCCGGACGATCGCGGTCTCGAGGTCGAGCACGTGGTCCGCCTCGGCGCCGGGGATCGCGTCGCGCTCCGAGCGCGAGAGGCTGAATCCGGTCCGGTCCCAGGTCGATCCGGTCGCCACCACGACGACGTCGAAGCCCCCGGCCTCGAGCTCCTCCGCCGTGGCCTCGGTGCCCAGACGGATCTCCACCCCGGCGTGGCGCATCGCCCGCTCGAGGTTGTCGATCGCGATCGACCAGCCGTCTCGCGTGGGCAGCTTGCGCAGCGGGTTGAGGTGCCCGCCGAGCTCCTCCTGGCGCTCGATCAGCGTCACCTCGTGACCGCGCTGGGCGGCGACCGACGCGCACTTCATCCCGGCCGGCCCGCCGCCGACCACCGCGATCCGCCGCGGGGTCGCGGCCGGGACCAGCGTCCCGTCGCCCCACCGGCGCTCGCGCCCCGTGATCGGGTTCATCACGCAGACGACCTCGCGGTTGTCGAAGGCCCGGGCGACGCACTCGTTGGCCCCGAGGCACTGGATGATCTCGTCCTCGCGGCCCTCCCGGAGCTTCCGGACGAAGAACGGGTCCGCGAGCTGCATCCGCGTCATCCCGACGATGTCGGCGCCGCCGTCCTCGAGGACCTGCTCGGCCATCCGGATGTCGCGGATGCGCCCGACGATGAAGACCTTCGCGCGGTCGCCGACGATCTCCTTGGCCCGCTTGCCGAAGGGGATCATCACCCCCTCCTGGACCGTCATCGGACCGACCGTGATGCCGAGCGTCTGGTAGGCGCCGCCGGAGATGTTGAAGAAGTCGAAGAGGCCGCTCGACGCGAAGGTCTCCAGCTGCTCCTCGGCCTGCTCCTGGGTGATCCCGCCGTCGCCGAGGAACTCGTCGAAGGACATCCGGAGCCCGAAGGTGAACTCGCGGCCGACCCGCTTGCGGATCGCCTCGGCGATCTCCAGGACGAGCCGGCAGCGCTTCCGGACCGTACCGCCGTAGCCGTCCGTCCGTCGGTTGTAGGCGGGCGACAGGAACTGGCCCAGGAGGTACGAGTGGGCGGCTGAGATCTCGATGCCGTCGATCCCCGCGAGCTGGACGTTCGCCGCCGACTGCGCGAAGCCGGCGATCAGCGAGTCGATGTGCTGCTGCTCCATCTCGAGCGGCAGCTCGTGGTGCACCCCCGACGGGACCCGCGATGCGGCCCAGAGCGGGTGCCACTCGTCGATCATCATCGTGCCCTTGTCGTGCACGCCGGTTCCGTAGAGCTGCACGAACTGCTTCGCGCCGAACTCGTGCACCGCGTCGGCGAGCTTCGCGTACTGCGGGATCGACCGCTTGTCGTGCGCCGTGCACCCGGCGTGGAACGACCCGTTGCTGATCGGATGGGCCGCCTGCTGCTCGGTGATCAGCAGCGCGGCGCCGCCCTTCGCGCGTTCGCGGAAGTACGCGATGTGACGGTCGCTGAGGATGTTGTCCTCCGCGTAGAGCAGCGTGGTCGCGGTGTGGACGATCCGGTGCTTGACCTCGGTGCTGCCGATCGTGAGGGGTTCCCAGACCCGGGTCAGGGTCGCCGGATCGCTGGTGGCCGGGGCGATGGTCGAGCTCATCTCGCCGGCCCCCTAGTGGTCGCGCAGCAGCGCGCCGAATCCGTCGTAGCGATCGGCGACGCCGTGGCTGCGGAGCGCGTCCCAGACGGTCGCGGTGTTGATCGCGACCACCGGGATCCCGAACCACCGCTCGGCCTCCGCGGCCAGCCGGACCATCGAGACGTTGGTGCCGCACTGGACGATCGCGTCGACGCCCTCGCGCTCGAGCTCGACCAGCTTCTCGCGGAGCGTCTGCTCGGTCACCTGGGCCATCTCGATCGCGCCGGCGCAGCCGAGCCCGATCAGCTTGGCGACGTCGAACCCGTGATCGCCGAAGTAGGCGATCACCTGCTCGTCGCCGATCGGCTGGTACGGCGTGAGCACGCCGATCCGCCGGGCGCCGAGCGCCTCCAGGCCCTTGCGCACCGCCGTCGCCCCGGTCGAGACCGGACCGCCGGCCAGGGTCCGCATCCGCTCCTCGAACGCCTCGTTGCCCTTCGCGCCGCCCCAGAAGGTCTCCCCCGACATGCCCATGACGACACCGTCGACGCGTGCGGTGAGCACATCGCGGATCCCGGTCTCGATGCCCCGGTCGATCGCGTCGAGCAGCTCCTTGAACGCCTCGTCGGAGTCGAGCTCGATGTCCGGGATCCACGCGCGGCCGGTGTGCCACGAGACCCGGGCCGGGCTGATCGCGTTGTAGTCCGCCTCCACGACCGTGTTGGTCGAGGGGACGATCACCCCGAGCTTGAGGGTGTCGGTGATGCTGATCGCTGTGGTGCTCACGGTGTCGGTCTCCTGTCGGTGTGCAAGGGGTGGGCGCTCAGGCCGGCGCGGACCCGAGCGCGGCCAGGCCGGCGAGGTCGTCGGTCCAGCTCGCGTAGGAGCGCAGCGGCGTCCAGGTGATCCGCTCGACCAGGTGGTCCGAGCCGGTGCTCCAGATCGGGAGCTGGTGGAGGCCGCG